>NZ_BAAHXT010000005.1:0-323575 GCF_054657935.1 Spirochaeta dissipatitropha
TCACGGATATACACCAAGGACCAATTTGCAGCAGATACCTTCGAGATGCTTACTTTGTCTTACTATCAGGAATTAAACCAGCAGCGGGCAGGGATAATTGAAGATGTGCTGTCCTCAGGGCGCGTGGTTATCTGTCCCGCTACTCGCTGATCGAAAAAAACCGGCGCACTGAGTCGGGAGTTTGGGGGGAATTCAATTGGCTCAAGCTGCCATGAAAAGCAACGCCACCATTTTCCAGGTAAATCAGTCCGTCGGCAATATGCTTTATGCTGGATATTTCATGGGTGACAACCACGATTGTCATATCATATTGCTGTTTCAGTTCCAGCAGCAGATCATCGAGACTGCGAGCCGTCACCGGATCAAGCCCGGCGGAAGGCTCATCACAAAAAAGAATAGAGGGGTTAAGGATCATTGCCCGTGCCAGTGCGGCTCGCTTTCGCATGCCCCCCGATAGTTCTCCCGGCAATTTGTAGAGGTCGCCACCCAAACCGACCCGGGCCAGTTGATGATGCACCAGGTCATGAATGATATCCGGCGGAAGTTGTGTATGCTGCTCCAGCGGAAGAGCAACGTTCTCCAGAAGCGTCATGGAATTCAACAATGCGCCGTTCTGAAACAGTACTCCGATCCTCAGTAGCAAGGACTCCCAGCCAGCCTCGTCCAGTGATAAGACATCTTTGTCCAGCACTGATATGCTGCCGTTGTTTGGCTGAATCAGTCTCAACATTGTCTTGAGCAGGGTGGATTTGCCACAACCACTTTCACCCAGTATAACGGTTATTTTTCCGGTAGGTATGGATAGTGATATATCCTTCAGTATAGCTGTGTCGTCGTACCCAACGGTTATATCGGTCAGTTGTACAGAACTTTGCATAGACATTTATCCTATCAGCAGCGTGAGACTGAACAGTGCATCGAGTACTAATATTGCAAAAATAGCCGCTACTACCGATTTCGTTGTGGCTCGACCAACCTCCTCGGCACCCCCCCGGACCTGAAATCCGTAGTGTCCTCCAATGAGTACGATGACCCAGGCAAATACAACGGTTTTGCTGTAGCTGCGTACAAGATCACGCAGTACCACAACCGAAGCACTCTGCTCCAGGTAGGTAATGGGATTGATATCAAGATATATGGTTCCCACGACCGTTCCACCCAGTATTCCGGTGACGATGGATAGTGTCAGCAGCAGTGGAATAACCAGGGTAATAGCCAGCATTTTGGGCACCATGGTATAGCGGATCGGATGCATTCCCATCATCTTCAGGGCATCGAGCTCCTCGGTTACCTTCATGCTCGCAATCTCGGAGGCAATGGAGGAGCCGGTACGTCCGGCAATAATTATGGAGGTCATAATCGGGCCCATCTCATGGATAAGCGACAACGCAATCAGGTTGGCAACCATCATGCCGGCTCCGAACTGTTGCAGCTGTATTGCAGCCTGTAAAGCAAGTATAAAACCGAGTATGGTTGAAAGCAGAGCGATAATCCCGACAGCCTCAACCCCCATGGTAAAACAGTGTTGAATAACGCTGCCAGCACGTCGTCCCTTGGCTGAGAAAACACCCTTTACCGAGAAAAACGCGCTGTCGGCAGCCAGCTGGAGAAAGCTGCGTAGCTCGTGATGACGCTTGACCACTGATCCGCCAATATGTTCCAGCAGAGACGGAGGTTTCGGCGGGCTTGATAGGGGTAGATTATCGTTGCTGAATGCCGAGTAAATTTCCTGCAGTCTTTCAGGCAGACTGGAGAATGCTGTATCAGCCAGTGTCGGATAGTCGTGCAGCAGTTTGCGAATACAAACTATGCCGGCGGGGTCCAGTTCATCAAGATCACTGAGATCTATTGAATCCGGCTCTCCCTTGCGGGGCAACTGCTTTAGTAGAGCGGGAACCCGACTCCGATCAAGCGTACCTGAAGGGGCTATAACAACTGATTCTTTACTCATATACGGTAGCCCCTCAGTTCAGCAGGTAGGTGAGTCGCAGTACCATGCGATGATCGTAGTCGAGTACGAAATCCTCCTCACCGGGCCGGTTGCGTAGCTGAAATCTATAATTGAGTGAGATAGACTGCAATAGCGTCCAGTTAAATTCGGCACTCGATTCAAGG
Source organism: Spirochaeta dissipatitropha (assembly GCF_054657935.1). NCBI lineage: Bacteria > Pseudomonadati > Spirochaetota > Spirochaetia > Spirochaetales > Spirochaetaceae > Spirochaeta > Spirochaeta dissipatitropha. Next base: position 2,116 of record NZ_BAAHXT010000005.1, read on the forward strand.
ATTATTTGATCTCCCTCCAGCAGCGGGAACAACACATAGGTGCTTGTGTTCAGCTGAACCCGTCGTAGCGGCCGAAAATTGCCCATCGCTGACAGTTCCAGTCCGGCCGAAGAAGTATTCTCCAGCTCAATGTAGTCATTATTATCATTGGAACGCTGTATCACATCGGTATTGAATTCCTGGCGCAGACCGAACCCGCTACGCAGGGTCATGGATGCCCGGGGATGATTCAGCATCCTGATATTTAAACCAGCTCCCTCGCGCAGTCGCAACGGGAAAAACGGTGGGGCCAATTTCACCGGATCATCAAAACCTTCAGGTGGCGAGTAATCGAAGCGATCAAACAGATGTGAATTTACATCGAATCCGGCATACAACCCGATATCACGATAGACGTCGAAAATGGCAGCAATCTTCAGATCAAAATCATCCTGACTTATGATCAAGCCCTCATCACGCCCATACCCCAGACCCAGTTCAGAGAAATGATCGACAGTAAATGAGAGTCGGTTCTGAATAAACCTCAACTGGTTATCCAGTTGACCGGTCAGAGTTCCAGAATAATCGGCCTCCGCCGGTGCGGAACCGTGGTTGGCGGATAGATTCAGGGTTGCATGGATAGAACTGTTGAGACTCCAGTTACCTACCGACAGCAGATGTTCATCGTCACTCAAAATGCCGGCACCGATCATTCTGACGGGACCCTCCGCAGCATCGACCACGATCGTTAGACGTTTATACTCGCCTTTCTCGATTTTCAGGGTTGTAAAATTGCGGTAGGTATTAAACGGTTCATTATCGATAGTGATCTTATATAAACCAGGTGGCAGCTGTAGTACATTGGTGGTATCACCAAGATCTTCGCGTGCAGGGAACTGGGTGATATAGCTGGTGCCGGATGAATCAAATATTTCATAGATTACATCACGGCTGTTGCGCCGCTCATCAATTATTTCGACTGAGACCTCACCCCATTCAGGATCAATCAGGGTTCGGTATCCGCGGCGTATCTGTATACCCTGCATCGTCATGCGCAGCTCGTCCGGCCCTGTGCCGTAGCGCACTTGATACTGACCAGCCGGCAGTGCAAGGTCCTGACCGAACACTCCACTGTATGCGCTTCCGTCGCTAGCGATGGCCTGGTAGCTGCTGGTGCCGCGAATGCCGCTTATGCTTGGCATCAGCAGTATCCCGTGACCTTCCCTGGTTTCGACAGGTTCATCAGGTATGGTTTCCAGTCTACTCGAATCGTCTGCTGAAACCTCATCCGGAGTACCGCTCAAGTGCATGTACACCTTTTCAATAAATGCATCTATCTCCTCCAGTACGATTTCATTCAGGGTCTGGACATACAGCTCCATAGATGCAGCATAGAGGGGTTTCATTCTGTTCGCACTGTGAGACAGTACGGTTTGTCCACTGCTACCGTCCCGGAGGGCCAGAGTCATTTCCAGCGAAGCCTCGCTGAGAGCTTCAGATTGAACCAGTTCAGCCCGGTTGACGGAAATAGCTACTTCATAATCTGGCCGGGTGTCCAGAAAATCCATACTAACATTGCGGAAGCTGTTGTAGGCCTGTAACCGGCTGATAATAAGACGAGGGAAGTAATCGGCAAGTCGACCGGCCCAGAGATCGTTCTCGGAGTAGGTTATGCGGGGACCAAAATGGCGAATAACAATCTGTCGTCCACTGTAGGTGCGGGGGATCTCGGCGGTCTGAATCCAGACCCGGTACGGTAAAGCTTCCTGACGTCGCAAGTCTGACTGCTCGGTGTAGTCCAGATAGTCCAATGTGTAATAGAAGGTAGGAGCCTGTTCAGTAGTCTGACATGCTGCCAGCAGTAAGATCACTATCAGCACTGATGCTATCTTTGTGTTCATCATTTCAGACTCCCGGGACACATGGCCCTGTATTAAAAGCGAATCAGACTGGAAGGATCCTGGCTGATGATTCGCGAAAAATCGCTCAAGTCCTCAAGTATTTCATTGAGGATTTCCATTGACCTCAGTACATCCCGGCTCGACCGGATAATTGTCATGTCCATGCGATTAAAGGTTGCACTGAATTGTTCCAGTAGCAAAGCTACATCACCGGCGATCTCGGCCAGCGGGATTTCTGAAAAACTGGCCGCCAAAGCTGATGCATCCTGGGCTATCGCTGCAGTTCGCTCTGCAGTCAGTGTAGTATTGCTCAGGATATCCTCCCATTCCGACGAGGAGGTGATCGCCTTGATCTGTTCAGTAATAAGCTGCAGATTGTTTGCCCCCACATAGATGGAAGCAACGGCTTGTTCAAAATCTTCACCGCTGGTGTTCTCGTCTATTCGCCGGCTTATCGCTGCCGCATGTTCGGCCAGAATTTGTACATTCCCGGTAATTGCATCAAGTCGTTCAAGGGATGCGGTTAAGGGTTCCCGGTTTGCAACAATGAGGTCGTCAACTCCAGTCAGTATGTTGCTCACGCGCTGCCGGTTGTCCGGCCCCAGCAACTGGTTAATGTTGTTCAGGGTTTGCTCGACCTTTGCTATTATAACCTGAGCGTCTCCGGTTATGTTATCGAACAGTGAGGTCCCGGAGGAAATGTGCGATCCCGGCGGAAGCAGCGCAGCGGACCGGCCACCTCCGATAAGCTCGATCTGCCGGGCGCCGGTTATGCCGGTCATAGTAAGCTGAGCTTCAACATCATCCTTTATGGGAGTACCTTCCTGCAGGCTCAAAACGATAGTCACCCGGCGGGGTTCCTCTGGGTCGAACCGAATGTCTTCCACCCGGCCAACATTTATGCCCTGGTACAAGACAGAGCTTCCGGTCTGCAGCCCGCTGACTGGTTGGCTGACAAGCTCCACATAATACGTGTCGCGTGTCTGCAACAGCAAATCGCCTATAACCAGCGCAAAGATACCAACAGTCAGCACTCCGCCGACCAGATAAAACAGTCCGAGTCGAATTTTCTGATCCCTGGTAAGCCGCATTTTTTGAATATCGTATAGTACCAGCGGTATGTCAATAGAGTGGGATAAATAAGAGGGTGGCAGGGAAGCTCACAGAGCAGGAGTGTGTGAACTGACGATTGAACTTGCGAATTCTTTCCCAATATTATAGGCCTGGTCTAAAGCGTCAGAATCGGATTTTACCTTACCTTTTTCAAAAACGTGGAATATTGCTTGCTCGCTCACAATGTCATAGCCAATGGCTTTTATCGGTTCTCTCATTGCATCTATAGTAAAGCCCATATCCTTTTCATTTTCCTGCTCGCATATAGCAATTATAACAGCCTTTCTTCCTTGATCTGCTAATTGACTTGACCATGCTCCTGGGCGGGGTAATTCAAATTGATAAAAACAGTATAGACGATCGATAAACGCCTTCATCCAGGATGTAATATTATAATTATGTGTAGGAGAAACGAGAACAAGCCCCTTTGACAGGATAATCTGTCTGTATATCAGAGAGAGGCCATCTACTATACCAGTGCAGATTTTATCTTTTCTACATTGTTCGCAGCCGATGCAGCCCTGGAAGTGAACATCCTGTAAACGTACAAAACAAGACTCAATCTTTTCATCCTCTACACCTTGCAGGACCTGCTTCAATACCAGGTCTGAATTCCCGTTTTTCCTTGGACTCCCTGAGAATCCAATAACAGTATTCTCAGGGGCTGTGTTCTCGGTCTGCTCTTTTATGATGTTTTTTAATAACTTCACGATTACCTACTTATCTCATCGGTTTTCTGAGACAAGCATAACATCAATAAGAAGAGGAGATAACACAGGGACGTGGCTATAACACCACGTCCCTATACTAAACAACAGCCAGAATTAATAATCAAAGAGTGACTGCAGAACCATGCGCCTCATACGAAATACCGTCAGTATTATTCCATATTTCATACACGACATAGGCCGAGGCAGCAGTTTCAAATACCTCGATCTCCCACTGATTGCTATCGGTATCCTGCCGGAATCCGATACCGATAAGAGCTTCCCATTGACTGAATGAGTCGGGATTGCTTTCAAAACTATCGGCAGCACTGCTGCTGTTGAAAAGAAAGATGAAATCCGATCCAGACGGAGATCCACTGATAGCAATCAGCTCGGTTTCAGGGCGCACCTGTATTCCTGCACCACTGTACATACCGGAAAAATCATCATCAAAACCGATATCGCTCATGGACGGTAAGGAGGACAGCTGTTCTGAATATGCATCCCATGCGCTGGGATTGCCCTGCTGGGTTAGCCATGAACTTCCGTCCCGAACAGCAAAATAGCTGACCGCATCGCTGCTAAAGACCTCGCGGGTGCGGTCGCGATCGGCGAATCCGTCCCCCCGCCATGCCCAGTCAGCCTCCAGGAAGCCGCCATCGTCATCTGCAAAACCGCGGGCACGGTAGGAAATTTCAAAGGTATCAAAATCATCATCCACTATGAAATAATTCGAGATGACCAGATACGCGCCATCGTCTTCTGACCGCAATCTGATTTCATCGAAATAATCGAAACTGCCAAAATCATCGTCATCAAACACACCATAGGAAACGAGGGTTGAACTCTGTTGAACAGCATTGTAGGAGAATACTGCCCCTCCCTGATACGATGATGACTGGTCTCCGCCTTCATAGGAATAGACCCCACGCACTCGGTTCATGTCATTACTCCAGTGCAGATCAAGACTGAAAACATCATCAAAGTCAGCGTGTTCATAGTCGTCTATAAAAGAAAATGAGCGATCAAAACCAGATAGACTGCTGCTACTGTATACAAACGGAGGGATAAATAATTCCATTCCTTCGTAGTTCGCAAACTCATCTTCGGCGGCCTCTGCCCGGCCGCTGCTGACGGAATTACCGACTACTTCCAGGGCAAAATCGATCATTGCGCTGCTGACCGATACCCAACGGGATGAACGCTGCGTGTTCGAAAGCGTAAGCGATTCCGAGCGTATCAATTCATCAATTATAACCAGGTACAGTACGGCATCAACGATTTCATTCTCAAGACGTCCTACTGCTTCCCGTATTTCTTCAATATTTGCTGAAGCGCCGAAGCCCCCCGCTGTTTCGCTTGCATTCTTCTGAAACACAATGCTTGTCTGGGCTCCACCGTTATTCTGGTTCTTCAGTGAAGCTGGTACGTTTGCAGAAATCCTGCCTGGTACATTACGTTCAACCTCCGTTGGCTGACTATTGTCCCCCACTCCATTGCTGGTTTCAGTAGTATCGCAAGCTGCCAGCAAAAAACCGAAAGCAAGCAGCATCACCATGATACTTGCTGATCCTCTCATTACTCGTATTAATTTCATACGATTACTCCTCCTAAAATTGATAGCCTCCGCCAAGGAAGACCGACAGCTGAAAGCTGTCAACAGTCTGAATGTCTGTATTCCATGCCAGTATTTGCGCCTTTCCTCTGCCATACGCAGCATTCAAGCCTATATTGAGTGTTGTTTCGGCTGTAGCAAAACCAAACGAAAAGGTTCCCCCGTAATAGTCAATTCTTTCAGCCTGATTAACCTTTCCTGATTCGAGTTCAGGCCGGTTGGACCGATTCGTATAGGCCCCGATACGGATCGGAAAATTCGGCTCCGGATACCATTCTGCCCCGGCGGCAGCATTCCAGGTAAACTCGTTTTTCATGCCATCGGCCGCAGCCAGTGGTACATAGGCACGAAAATCTGCACTCATGAGAAATGCCGGGGACGGGAACCATGCGGCTCCGAATGAACTGCCTATATGCCCGGGACGTATCATACCGTGTGAAAGGACGGTCCGGGTTTCAAGCTGTTCAGGCGGGAAAAATAGCGATCCATCAAAATCAAAATCATTATTGGTATTGTCATACTCGAAGATAGTTTCCATATTCCCCATTCTGCCCCAGACAGGTAGAGAAGATGAGAGAGCAAGACCCAGAGAAACCGTGTCAGTGGGCATCCACTGTACACCGACCTGGGGGCGCAGGCTTATGATCTGTTCGCTGAAATAAAGATAGGCAGTGCGGAAATATTCTTCGAGCTCACTCTGACCTTCATTGGTAAAAAAGCGCATGCTGTCAATCTGAATATAGCGAACACTTTCATAGCCCATGAACAGCCCGAACCCGATGCCCAGGGAATCAGCTGCCAGAAACGCAATGCTCGGCCCAGCCTCACTTCGACGCTTTACCTGATTATAACTGGCATTTGCGACCAGAGATTCCGCACCAGTCGCAATTCTGGCTGCCTCTGTCAGTTCGAAAGTCAGAACATCCCGTTGATCAAAACTCTCGGATTCGGTTGTTGCAATGGAGAAAGCAAAGGTGACATACCTGCCATCCTGTGCAAAACCAAAGAAATTGGGGGCGAACTCCAGGCTTTGACGGCTGTAATCCGGAGTGGTCTCAATTATGGAGGGATCCGCTAACTGAATATCCCGATATACCGTGCGTTTGTAGCCTGCCACATCGGTGGACAGTGAAAAATACAGATTATCGGAAAACACCAAACCCGCTGGATTGTACCATGCACCTTCCGGGCCATCGGCCACAGCAGTATAAGCACCAGCCATTCCAGCCGCCCGGTCACCAATCAGCACATTATTATAATGCGGGCCGTCAGCCAACAGCGTACCAGCACTCGTCACCATCAGCAGCAGTACCATTACTCGTAGTTTCCACATGCTATCAGTCCTCCTTACAGCACAACAATCGACTGCGCATTTCTTCAAAATCTTCATTCTCCCTGATTACTGCCAAACCCGGCACAACAAGCGATTTGAGTCTGCTGATACGATCCTCCAGCGACGGGTGAGTCCGGGAAAGATCATCCAGATTATCCTTATCCCCGGCTGTCTGCAGTCGTTCCAGCAAGCCGATATAGGGCTCCGCACTCAGGCCGATATCGGCAAGCAGCTGTAGTGCATATCTATCAGCATCATACTCATCATCCTGGGCATAGCCTTCAAAAAACAGGCGTTCTTCCAGGGCTGTATTAATCTGATCTGCAGTGGCGGTGACTATCTGACGACCACCAGCCAGGAAATGAGCAAGTGTTTCGACTGCATCTCTGGATATTTCAATGCTCACATACTCCAGGGGATGATCCAGATTGATATGACCGAGTTCATGAGCCAGTACACCGATCAACTCATTCACATTCTCAAGCTGCAGCAGCAAACCTTTCGTGAGCAAAACATATCCACCGGGCAGGGCGTAGGCATTTACCTGATCGGTATCCAGCACGGCTGCCCGATAAGTCAGGTCCTGCCGCTCGACGTACAATGCCAGGCTCTGCAGCAGCAGGGTGATGTATCTCGTAATTTCTTCATCCCTCAGTAATCCATACTGCCCGGCGGTTTTTGCAAGCGCAGAACGGCCGACTTCCTGCTCCCGGTATAAACTCATGCGCTGCTCATACAGCGGATCGCTGGCGCAGGAGGAGATGACTATCCCGACTGTAATCAGAAACAGCAGGAAAAACGACAGGCCTTTCCGGCCTGAAAATCTAGAAACCGATTCCATGTTTTGCGGCAAAATCGAGCACCTCCCCTTCTCTGATTCGGGTTACACCATGCAGCCACTCTGCTGCCCGAAGGTCATAGTCGCTGAATGAAACATTTTCACGAGAACGTACATTCTCCTCACGCAGGCCACGGGCAGCTGCGGCTGAGGTTGAATAGCTGTTGGCGCGTCTACGAGTTGTTCTCGACTCAAGGTCTGCCAGTTCATTGCGGGGTGCTATATCGTCCGGGGGTCGTGCGTCGACAAAGCGGTCTGGAATCCATCCCTCCTGACCATCCTGAAGACGTACCATGGCGAAGCCTTCTGCCTGCCCGATCTGTTCGAGCTGATCTCCGCGGCGTAGCTGCTGGTCCAGGCGCGCACTGGCAGTGGAGGCTTCCAGAAAGACCGGTGAAATCCGTGCTGTCACGAACATCGTTGCTGCACTCAGCACACCAGTTGTAAACGTTAGAGACAGCACTGCACACAGCATTATGCGCACATGGAACTTCTTCATAGCTACTTTTCCTCCATCTTCCATACTGCATCCCAGTCTACTCCCGGGCTGTGCTGGATCAACATCTCAACACGTTCGATGAACATTCGGGCAAGTCCGTCTAATTCCGCATATTTTTCTGCTATCGATGAAAACGAACTGGAAGCCTCTGTAAAATGCTGGCTCAGATACTGCCTGCGTGCATCTGTAAATGCATGTGCCATTTCCTGAAAATATTCCTTCCTCGGATCACCCACTGTACAGAGTGGTCTGAAAATACCGACACCATTTGCCTTGCCTTTTACAGCCACTGTATCGACTTCCACAAACACAAAATTTTCTGCTGCAGCTTCATAGGTGGATTGACTGACCAGAATCGGACTGCGGTAATATTTCGTGAGTCCCTCTATCCGGCTGCCAAGATTGACGTTGTCACCAATGGCTGTGTAGTCAAGTCTTTTTCCGCTGCCGATATTACCGACTATTACCGGGCCGGTATTTATTCCCACGCCAATCACAATCTGCGGTAGGCCCTCTTCTTCAAGTTCTTCGTTAATCGAGTCGAGGGCAGTTATCATGTCGAGTGCGGCATTTACTGCTGCTGATTCCTTATCAGGATCTGGAGCCGGAGCACCCCAGAAGGCCATAATTGCATCGCCGATCATCTTGTCCAGCGTTCCCTCATGCTGAAACACTATGTCGATCATCGGTTCAAGGTATTTATTCAGGACATATACTACGGTTTCAGCCGGGAACTTTTCACTTACTGATGTAAAACCCCGGACATCGGAGAACAGTACTGCCACATCCCTTGCAGCTCCTACCTCTCCAACCAGTTCTTCATATCTATCCAGTACATCATTCATGACAGCAGGGGCCAGATACTTTCCCATTGCAGCGGTTATGCGGGCGCGCTCCCGTCCTTCACTGGAGGCTACATACCCGATTCCAGCAAAAAATCCAATCATTGAAGAACCAAATACGGCCGTCATATGGACAACAATTCCTGCATGTTGAAACAGCAGCAAAGACCCGAATACTCCTGCTGTGACAAGAACCGGAACCAGCAGTGTCTTTATCTGTCTGCCTGGAATAAAGACTGTCAGCGCCAGAGAGAGCAGTGAAAGAATCAGTATAGATAATATGTGAGTGCGCTCGGAAACGAAGTGGAGTGAATGCCCCTGAAGGAGCTCGCTCAAGGCCTGCGCATGAAAAAGCGGCCCGGGAGCATCGGTTTCAACAGGCATATCCAGTACATCCATTAAAGCCAGTGCCTGTGCACCGAATATAACAGCTCGATCCCGAAACTCTTCAGAAGGAATCAACGGCTCGGCATCTCCCCTGGCAGATTGCTGTGCCGAGAGGATTACATCGCTCGCAGATATGAATTCAAAATCAGTATTTCTCCGATGGAAATTTACGCGTAATCTTCCCCGTTCATCCAGAGGTACTGTCTGTAGAAGCTGTCCATCCTTGCTCAGTTCAAGAGTCTGATTGCGAATCGACAGACTGTCCGGTTCCTGGATCATCAATACAGCCCTGAGAGCCAGGGAGGGATAATACCGATCCTGGTACTCAACCAGCAGAGGATACCGGCGTACAACACCATCAGGATCCGACACATAATTGACTGCATGGAGATTTGCAGCGTATTCACGCAAGGGGTCGAAAGGAGCGAGATATCCGCGGTACTGCAGCGCTTGTATGGAACCGTCGTTGTAATCAAGGGATAAAGCAAAACTGATTTCAGCCGCCTCAAACATGGGCTGAACATCATTCACTTGTTCAACATCTATTACAGTTTCCGGGGTAATCAAATCGGTGAAGAAAACGGGGTAGCTCTGCCGTGGCCAGAATAAAGCGCTTTCGACCATATCCCAGTCTTCATCAGTTGGAAGCTCACCGCCAGGTCTGGTTGGTGAGAATTCTGAATACATAAAATCAAAAAGAAAAGCCCCCGGCTCACCTGACATGACATAATCTGCGATCAGTCTGGAAACAACCGTGCCCCTGGGCCATGGCCAGCCACCGATCTGCGGGTTAAGCTCGGCCAGGGAGGGTTCGTCTACTGTTATAAAAACGATATCCGGGCTCACCGGGTTTTCCTGATTAAAAAGACGGTAGCGGATATCCAGCAATGGTCGCTCAACAAGCTCGAGGGCACCGCTCATGAGTAAAACAACAAAAATCAATGCAATACATACTGCAGCAGCGCATACAAATCGAACTGCTGATTTAGTTTTTGCCGTACTTGTTGTTTTCATACCTGACTAATATAGTATGGTATTGTGAAAAAAGCACAAGTATTAAGAGGAAATTGCAAAATTACATTTAAGAAGGACGAATTCTGCTACTTGTTGTTCTGACCTACCGATATGATCCTGCCATCAACCCGGGCAGCGCTGATATCGTTGTTATTTCCTTCCATCCTGACGTTCCCATTTACCCGCAGATTCTTCAGTACCGCATTATTGCCTGTAATCGTGACATTTCCGGTAATGAACGTCCTTTCGGTCCTCGCACCATTAAGGGTCACACTGTTAGCGTCAATTACAAGGTTACCACGATAACTGCCGGCCTCAAGCTGTACAGTACTGTTATTACGGAATCCACCTATACGCTCTACACTGATCGTCTCGACTCCCCGGCTCTGTCCGCTTAATCCTACAGAAAACGATGCAAAGGATGCACAAGCACTGAGGGTCAGGCTCAGGACGAATAGCACGACAAATCCAGCAATTTTAAAATATCTCATATTTCTAATATACTAAATTTTTATAATTTAATCATTTTTATAGCATAGTCAGAAACTCAAGGACTATTCACCATGCAGGATTAAAAGCCCTTGTGTATCTGACTGCAAGAGCTTAGTCTTGTAACTAAGGATTGCCAATGGATGTTCAAGAGACTTTCCGTAACTTTGTCCGGGCCGGCACACTTCTGGCAGCCCAAAACACACAGACCGATCAGCTTCGGGTGCTGGTGGATCAGACCCATGATATAACGAATGCTTCACTCTGCTGTGCCTACCTGTATCCGCCGGACGACGCGAAAGAGCAGGTGCTGCGCCTGTCAGCACAACGTGGTCGCTGGAACGCACCGCAGCGTATAGCGTTGAACGACGAACTGATCGAATTTCTGGAGGACTGCTGCGAGGCTTTGGTTCTCTCGGCACCTCATCCGCACTATTTTCAAAGTGCTTTCCTACACCCGTCAATGCACAGTGCAGCTGTGTTACCACTGTTCAGCGGATCAAACTCTATCGGGATCGTGATTTTAAACGCTGAAACTCCTGGATTTTTCCGGCGTGACCGGTTTTCATTTCTCGAATCATTTGTTCAGCTGGCATCAGGAACCCTGCAGAGCGCCTCCCTGTACCGGGAACTTCAGGAGCAGTACCGAGCAATAGAGGAACTTGAGCGCTACCAATCCAGTATTTTTCCTCCATGACCAATCTGCTGGTTACTCTGGATGAAAAGGGCCGTATCGAGTACAGCAACAGTATCGCCTGTGAAAAACTCGGTATAACAGATGAAAATATTGGACGTCAGTTCAATACGGTTTTTGCCGGCAAATTCAGCAAGAATATTCTATCTGCAATAGAGCGCTCGGAAAGTGAGGGCAGCGAAGTTCTTGGCCTGCAGGAAATTCTACAGCAAGAATCACAGCAAATCGATTTCTCGCTGAACATATCCCCGTTGCGCGGAAAACGCGGACGCAAGGAAGGGGCTATTCTGCTGTTCACCGACCAGAGTGCCGAGCAGGAGCTGAAATCACAGATGAACACGGTTGTTGAGGAACGCCGTGCTATCAAGGACATGTTTGCACGCTACCTGTCCAACGATATCGTCCAGTCGCTGATGCAGACACCAGAGCTGGTAAAACCCGGTGGCGACAAGAAAACTGCCACAATCTTTTTTGCAGACATTCGCGGTTACACCTCATTTACTGAGAGCAAGGATCCACAGTTCATTATTGGGGTACTGAATGAATACTTCAGCGAGGCCGTTGAACTGATTCTGAAATACCGCGGCTTTATCGATAAATTCATAGGTGACTGTATTATGGCAGCCTGGGGAGTACCGATGTACTCAGCTGAGACCGATGCTGTTGCGGCCGTGTCATGCGCCGTTGAGCTCCAGGCACTTGTCAACTCACCGCAGCGAAAATTCTTTACTGGTGATGCCAGTCATCTGAAAATCGGAATTGGCATGCATACCGGACCACTGATTGCCGGCAACCTGGGTAGCGATCAGCGAATGGATTACTCCGTGATCGGAGATACCGTCAATGTTGCAGCCCGCCTGGAAGGTGTAGCCGGGCCGAATGATATCATTATTACCCAGGACACCCGTGATATGATTGGTGATCGTTTTAAATTGAAGGAAATGGATCCGGTTACCGTCAAAGGTAAGCGCAAGCCTCTGCATATTCTCAAGGTTCTTAAGATAGTTAACTAAGGAGAACACATGATTGCTTTTATAGACCAACTCCTGACTGGACAGCCTCTCCAGATTGCTGCTGTTTCAGCGATAATCCTTCTTGCCCTGATTGGCAGCATTTTGCTGATCAGACAACTGCGTTTTATCCGAAGATTGAAGCGGATGCACCATAATCCGGAAATCAGACAGGAGTTGATCAGAATTACCCATAAGCGGCCCAGCCTGAACCGGGTACATTTACTGCTGCGCTACGCTCCCGAAGACGGACTGTTTGCGGTCTTTCTGGCAGCCCTTCGTTCACGACGCTGTGCTGCTAAATTTCGCGAATGGCTGGAGCAGCATGAAGATGTTCTGTCGGTACGCAAAATTGCCCTCAGCGGTAAAGGTGAAAATTTCGATGGAGCGCGTGCAGTACAGTTTTTTCACGACCGACTGGATCAGATTCGGGAACTGGCTGGTCATCCGGAATGGTCGGTCCGATATATGGCATGCAAGATTTTACTGCACGATAATGACGATCGCTCACTCAGAGCTCTGGACGAAATGTTTCATGACCCCCACAGTCTTATACGGCGTACGATAGCTGAAGAATTCCCTCAGGGAGATGAGAGCAAGCAGGAATTGCTGGCAGAAAAGTTACAGAACTTACTGATCAATGACTACGTATTTGAGGTGCGGGCAGCTGCAATGCAGCGCCTCCGGCGATCCTTCCGCAACAGAGCGATGCCTCATCCGGAAAAGCTAAGCCAGGTACAGATTCTGCACCTGCTCGAACAACTCGAAACCGGTATTCATGAAGACCATGACATAGCCCTGCAGCAGCTTGGATCCAGAGATGTTGAGACCCAGCTGCAGGCAGCCCGCTTTGCCCAGAGGGCAGGATTGCTGGAGCGACTGCTTCGGGACGCTGATAATTCCGATTCAAAAGCTATGGAACATGCTGCCGGACTGCTACAGCATGCCGCAGATGCGGGTGAGTTCAGATTTCTGAACGCCCTGCGCACAAAAACCGATCTCAGTCCTGCATCACTGGATATTGCTGCTGGAATCCTGCTGACCAAGGGACCGATACAATTAATAACTCCCCTGCTCAATCAGGCAATGAAACTGGATCCTGAAGAATCCCCGATGCATAAACAGGTATTCATGAAGGCATGCCAGGCGGCTGTACAGCGAGGAGATTCAGAAGCTGCTATGATTCTGCAGCGGAGTTTACTCGAGGCTTCACGAACTCCAACCCGAGCGACATGTATTCTGCAGGAATTAAACGGCAGTCATGCTCAACAGCTGGTACCTGCCCTGCTGAGCTTACTGAAAGACATCGATTTCCCCCTGCGGGAACTGCTTGAAGAGACTCTGTCCAGATTTGACCACAGTGAATATCTCCCGCAGCTTCTGGACATTGTGTCATCAGATCGTCATGACCAGGCACATGCAGTACGGATTTCGGCATTCCAGGTAATTGGCCGCCTGCAGCTCTCCTGTACCCTGCAGACCGTTCTGGAACATCTGCCGGTACTGCCGCTGCAACAGGCACGTGATTTCGCCGTACATCTGGCTCAACAGGATGGGGACGGATTTACCCAAAGGGTTATGGATATCCTTGAAGGCAAAGACGGCAAGGTTCGCGCTGCACTGATCGCAGCCGTACCTTCGACCGATAACAAGGATTTCATCAAGCCGATTCGAGCGGCACTCACTGATGCCGACCCGATGGTCCGCAGCGCAGCTGCCTGGGCTCTCATGGAATACGGTGACAGCAAATCGCTTAAAGATGCACAAGCACTGTTGCGGGATCCGGTTATACAGGTCCGGCAGGAAGCAGCCAAGGCACTTGGCAGTTACGGGAAGGACGAAGTCCTTGCAGAACTTGGTGCAATTGCCCGCGACCCGCAGGAAGTACTCTCGGTTCAACTATCTGCAGTCCAGGGACTCAGCAATTCTGAAAGTCCCGCTGCCGTAGGAGAACTTACCGACATACTGCAGACCGATGGTGAATCAGAACGGCAGGAAGCAGCCGAGATTGCACTGGCAGGAAAGACCACAGCGAAAGAACTGGAGGCAATGATAGAGATAATGAAAGACGCGGACCCGGAGCAGCGAAATCGCCTGACAGCGGTATTCAGCCGTATGGGTGAACAATGTGAGGATTCCCTGATTGAACTGCTGCAGGAAGACATAGCTTCACTGCGACCTTATATTACCGAAGTGCTGGAGCAGACCGGCTGCATCGAGGCCATGGTTCGGCGTCTGTCACAACGAAAGCCGGAAGAACGTCGAACCGCGGCCAGGCAATTGTCAATCATTGGAACTACTTCTGCTTTCCGTGGAATTGTAATTGCAGCTCGCGATCCGGACACGGAGGTCCGGGTTATGGTAACCAAGGCTCTGGAGCGCCTGGCAGGACCAGAGGGGAAGGACATACTGGAAGAGCTGCAACAGGATCCCGATCGCCGCATTCGGAAATACACCTTATGGGCCCTGGAACGAGTCAAAGCTGGTGAATTATAAAGAAATCGGGCTGTCTCACTGTTAAATTAATTCTTTGTCTGCTTCCTGTTATTCTGCAGGAAGCACCCCTGAAAGAAATTGATCAATTCCCTGTGAATAATCCGGCTCGCTGTCACGAAATCCAGTATTGTGCCCACCGCGGATCTCCAGAAATTGACTGGGAGCTTCAGCTGCTTCGTATACTGCACGGCCATGGGAAAACGGAACAATTTCATCATCGGGGCTGTGAATTACCAGGATGGGAACAGTAATTTCACTGACATAGCGCTCGGTTGGATACCGGTATCGAATCAAGGGTCCAAGCGGCAACCAGGGATACAGACTGCGTGCAAGGGCAGGCACCGAGCGGAATGGAGATTCAAGAATAAGGGCTGCGCTGCTGTGTTCACGGACCAGTTCAGCAGCCACGGCTGCCCCCAGTGAGCGTCCGAATACAACTATCTGTTCTGCAGTAAAACCGCTGTAGCGAAGCATCCAGTCATATGCCGCACGGGCATCTCTGGCTGTACCATCCTCGGACGGTCTGCCTTCACTGCGACCATAGCCACGGTAATCAATAATCAGAACTGATAAATCCAGATCGTGAAACTGACGGATAGAATGTATGCGATGAGATATATTGCCGGCATTGCCATGAAAAAACAGCAGTGCAGCGCGGGGGTTCCGGGCTGGAACCCACCAGGCATCCAGCAGAACACCATCCTCGGTTTCCAGCTGAACCGACTCCCAATCCATTCCCTGCTGATCCGGTGTTCCGATCCAGCCGAGCCCCATATGCGGCTGATATAGAATTCTCGTCTGGCAACCGGCCAGCAGTATGGCAAAACCGAAATAGAGACCGGCAATACAAAGCAGTAGTGTCAGTACTCGTTTCATATATACCCCCTCTTCTCAGCTGCAGACTTCCATTGAGCTGATCAGATTCTTGATATTCACGGTTGCAATACCAGATGAAATATCGGACATTGCATATGGAAGAATCAATTCATTATTGTGAATGCATGAACCACATGAATATACCACATTCGGAACATATCCTTCACGCTCCTCGCTGTTCGGACTCAGCAGTGGTTCCTTCAGACGGGCAATAATTACAGATGGATCCTCAAGATCCAGCAGCATCGCTCCAATGCAGTACTGGCGCATCGGACCTACTCCGTGGGTCAGCACCAGCCAACCATCACTGGTCTCGATGGGAGATCCACAATTGCCTACCTGAATGAACTCCCAGGGATAGGCAGGTTCCTGAATAATCTGTGAATCCTGCCAGAAATGCAGGTGATCAGAATACATGAGATGGTTATTCTCACCGTCCTGACGCGAAAGCATTACATACTTTCCTTTGATTTTCCTTGGAAAAAGAGCCATTCCCTTATTCTGCACCGCTCGTCCGTTCAGGGTAATAATATTGAAAGAAACAAAATCCCTGGTTTCAATAAGCTGCGGCAGAATTTTCACCCCGTTATAAGCGGTATAGGTTGCATAATAGCACATTTCACCATCATCATCGATAAACTGTACGAATCGTGCATCCTCTATTCCGCTGGTTTCATTTTCGGAGACCGGGAAAAGCACCCGTTCCGAGACCATATGATCAGCATCGAACTCGATAGTGTAATTACTGTCAGCCAGCCAATGCATGATCTCTATTGTCTTGTAATGCTTTGATCCCACTGAGTTTACTGACACCCGACCGATAGCTTCTTTCAGTTCATCATAACTGAATTCATCCTCCAGTTGATCCAGAACCCGTTTACTCACAATGTCACTGGCCTGCATTTCATCCAGCTTGAGCTGGAAGAGATGGCGATCAAACACCGGATCCACATGTACATGCGGGGTCTCTACAAACTCGCTGGGTGAATTGAAAACAATTGTATTACTTTTATCGATAACACCGTTACGGAAAACAATGGAGGAAATATGCCCCTCACCCGTTGCGCGAAGACTCATAATAAACCGCAGGCTTCCTGCCGGCAGATTACTCTGATCAGGATCCGGGACAATCGAGGGGTTAAACAATGCCGCCGATTCAATGGCATATTCCATGGTGAAATAAGCACCAATGAGCAGTTCCTTTGTTTCACTTACCGCTTTTTTTGCTGAAGAATATTCTCTGACATTGCGGTAATTCCGTTTCAGGATGAGTTTGATATCCTTGTGCCGATCGGAAAAAGCTGCAAGAACCTTCTCCAGTAATTCCCCTGCATCATCTTCAGACAGTGACAATACCCGGTCTATGATTTTCGGGATCCGTTTTGCCCCTGGAATGTGCATCCGGGTTATTACCCGTGAATCATCCCGCAGGATTCTGGTCTTTTTCCGTGTTATTTTCAATTGCATCTGATTATTTCCTTATAGACCTTTATGTAGTCGTTCGCCATGCGAGCTGCAGAAAAATTCTTCTCGCAGTAATTTCTGCAGTACATTCTGTCAATCTCATGCAGGCGCGCCACAGCAGCTGTAGCCTCTCCGACGGTTTCCACCAGAAAGCCTGTCCTGCCATGCTGGATTATCTCCGGCATACTCCCCCGATTGAATGCGATTACCGGTGTTCCGCATGCCATGGCCTCAACAACCGACAAACCAAATGGTTCATCGAATTGGATAGGATGGAGCATTGCGGCTGCTTTTCCAAGCAGTCTACTCCGTTCTTCAGGACCAACACTCCCGACATACTTCACACGGTCATTATCAATGTACGGAACAATATGCTGCTTGAAGTATTCCTCATCCTGTATAATACCTGCCAACACCAGGCGCATATCAGATTCACGCGCGATCTCCAGGGCTTCTCTGGCACCTTTATCGTTATGAATGCGTCCGAAGAATAGCAGGTAATCCTCAGTCTCAGCTGAAAATTCAAAGCGCGGTATATCTATCCCATGGTATATGGTGTCTATGTAATCCAGATCCCCGCAACGGTCGGAGTTGCTTATAGAGACATAGTAGCTTGATTCATTATATTTCCTGTACACCGGAAGGATTCCCGGAGAAGAAAAACCATGAATCGTTGTCAGAACCGGTGTTTTTACCAGCGCAGAATACGAAAGCGGCAAAAAATCAAAATGATTATGGATTACATCAAACTCGGCTGCACGTTCAAAAACCTCGGAAATATGCAGACATTCCCATACCTTTGGTATAATGCCTGCATCCTCCTCGTATCCATGCTGACACACCGATTCCAGATGACCACTGGTTATAGAATCGCCGGTTGCGAACAAGGTAAGTTCATGTCCGGCATCAAGCAGAGCCTCGGTCAGAACCGATACTACGTTTTCCCATGGCCCGTAATGCCTGGGCGGTGTACGCCAGGCGATCGGTGATATCATTCCGATACGCACGCTACTGATCTCCCTTCAGCGTTCCAGGGGGCTTGCCCATAGACTGCTGCAGGATTTCCTCACCGTAGAGATTCTGCATCGCCAGATGTGAGAGGATCCAGGCAAGGGTTGATTCTGCACCCTCATTCATATTGACCCCATCCGCCATCAATCCGTCCCTGCAGCCACCGGTTGCGGGGTCATAAATGGGTGAGTTCAGATCATTCTGTCCCAGAAACCAGTTAAAACACATAACCGAGCGATCTATCCACTGCCGTTCACCGGTAATACTGAATGCTTCGGAGCAAGCTTCAATTGCTGCATGCGCTTCAATCGGCTGCTGATCAAAGCGGGCTCGAACACCCTTTTCATGGTACCAGCCGTTATTTCCGATCGGTGAAAAATGCCCCTCAAGGGTTTGAAGGTCAATCAGCCAAGCCAGAGACTGCAACCCCATATCCAGCATTTTTTTATTACCAGTAAACTGACCAGAAATCAGCAGGGCATGCGGAAGCTTGGCATTGGCATAGTTCAAGGCTGATTCCAGCCAGGGCCAGTCTTCCCTGGCATGACTTTCAAACTGGGCATACAGTCGGCCAGCGAGAACCTCTCTGATCCGTCTGGCTTCACTGTCGCCGGCAAATTTCTCCAGATACGCATGTACCCCGATCAGGGAAAAAGCAATTGCCCGCGGTGATGTAAACTCCTCAACAACCCGTACCGCCTGATTGAACAGACTGGTAACCAGGGCCATCTGTCCCGAATAATCAAGATACACCAATGCTTTACCCAGCCCCCACAAGGCCCGTCCATGGGCATCTTCAGAGCCGGTTTCTTCAACCCAGCGGCGATCATACGTCATGAAATTCCGGAACCGTCCCTCATCTGCATTGAACGCATACTGTAGAAAACTAAGGTAGGTATTGGTGTAGGAGTTCAGGTAGCGGCTGTCATCGACCGACAATTTCTGTCCCATGGCAGAGGCAATCAGAGCTCTGGCGTTGTCATCGGTACAGTATCCATGATTTCGATTGGGAACTGTATGTATCGCATGCTGAAAAATCCCGGTATCGTCAGTCAACATTGTCAGATGATCAAGATTCAGCTCTGGCAGCTCAAAGTTGGAAATCGTTGCTACAGAATCGTCATACAGGTACCTCGGCCGTGGCGACCTGGCTCTCAGGGACCGGGCCTCACTGAAGACTTCAAGATAACGCTCGGCTGATTTCTTCCAGACAGCCTCACGGGTAAATGTATACGCATTTTTCCGTATACTATTGCGTTTCTTGTCATCATCAAAAACTGCGATTACCTGCTCGGCAATAGCCTGGGGGTCCATAAACGGAACGATAATTCCACGATCATCTGCCAGCATCTCGTTTGCATACCAATACGGAGTCGAGATAACTGCTTTGCCGGTACCCATTGCATAGGCCAGGGTGCCGGAGGTTATCTGGGCTTCCTGGAGATACGGAGTAATGTAGACATCTGCACAACCCAGATACTCGCAAAGTTCTGTCAGACCGACAAAACGGTTGAGAAAAATCACCTCATCACGAATTCCCAGGCTTTGCACCAGCTGCTGCAGACCGATCCTGTACTCCTCCCCCGAAGTCTTCAGGACGTGCGGGTGTGTCGCCCCAAGAATAATATATGAAATATCAGGATGCTTTTCCTTTATTAGAGGTATCGCTTGCAGTACATTTTCTATTCCCTTTGAGGGTGAGAGCAGACCGAAGGTCAGTAGTACCTTTCTGCCCTCTACTCCGAACTGATCCTTGTAGAAACTGGGATCCATAAACGGAGTATCCGGAATACCATGATGGATAAAGGCTATTTTCTCCACCGGTATCCCGTATATTTCAACAAGAAATTCGATAGCCTTGTGGCTCATCACAATCAGCTTATCCGAAAGCGCAGCCAATTTCAGCATCACTTCCCGGTATTCCGATGAAGGTTCTTTGAGTACCGTATGTAGTGTTGTTACCACCGGCACCGTCAGTTCAGCAAGCATCTTCAGAATATGGCTGCCGGCTGGACCGCCAAAAATGCCGAACTCATGCTGGACACAAACAATGTCTGCATGATTCGCAGCGATGAATTCCGCAGCTACCGAATAATCCGAAAGTTTATGCTGATTAATCTCAAAGCATACCTTTTCCGGATATTCATAACCCTCAGTCCGATCGTTTATCGCCACCGCCCGGCAGCTGATATCAGGGGCGGAAGCAGAAATTGCCTCAACCAGATCAGTCGTAAAACTTGCGATCCCGCACAAACGGGGTAAATAATTCCCGACGACGACAATAGAATGTAATCCATTATACGTTTTATTCAGAAGGGCCATAGATTAATCCATCTCTTTATTTTTGTAGAAAATCAGTCCTGGTACAGGCATGGGAAGGATGTAGAAGGAGTGAGCCAGCCTCTACTAGATACCATATACGATTCTATGTCAACAAAGCTGGAATCTATAAGTCGTCAGTGTTTGCGGTGATATAAAAACATGGTCAGTGGTGCGAATACCGCTATAAAACCTGCCGAGGTCAACAGCACAGGGATTATGCTCAGATACTTATAGTCACCATGCATCATTTCGCGTACCGCAGTGACTACCAGAGTAACCGGATTCACCGCAACAAAAGACTGCAGCCAGCCAGGCATTGTCAACGGATCCACAAATATGTTGCTGGCAAATGTCAAGGGAAAAAGAATCATCATGCTGACCCCCATGACTGAATTTGGCGTTCGCAGTATCAGTCCCAGCATTGTCCATATCCATGAAATGCTGAAAGAAAAAAACAATAACAAAACTACACCGGCAAGAAGTCCGATAATTCCTCCCTCAGGTCTGAATCCAAGAATCAAACCGACAGTTATCGTTATAATTGAGGCAATACTGTAGCGTACTGAATCTGCCAACAGAGCTCCGACAATAACAGATGGCTGCCAGACCGGAAGACTGCGGAAACGGTCAAATACCCCTTTTGAAATATCTGTATTCAAACCGAATCCCGTGTACACGGTAATAAAAACAACACTCTGCACTAAAATACCAGGCAGTAAAAACTGCAGATAGACAGAAACAGAACCTGCCAGAGCGCCTCCGAAAAGATAGGTAAACATTAACGTGAACATAATGGGAAACAATGTCACATCAAACATCTGCTCAGGAACGTGCTTGATTTTAAGTAAGGCACGCCAGCAGAATACCAGTGATGCAGTCATAGATCCCGCTCCGACTGGACGGGTAGCCTCTGACAATACGCTGCGCAAAGTATTATTTGATTCATTCGTTTTCATGTGCTTCTCCAGTCGGTTTTCCGATCGCATGACCGGTAAGTGTGAGAAAAACCTCATCAAGGCTAGGTCTGCCAAAGGAAAAATTGGATACGTCTATCCCGCTCTGTTTGATCTCGTGCAGAACCCGGGCTGCGGTGTCCATATCAGACACCAGTGCAGAAACTGCAAAAGGATCTGCCTCATAATGCGGTTCTACATGTATGCAGCGCTGGAGCAGAGCGGCTGCAGCCTGCCGATGTTCAGGCTTTGTAACCCGGATATGCAGCCTACCACTCCCAACCGAGGACTTCAGTTCTCCGCTCGTACCCTCTGCAATTATTCTGCCTTGATCAATCACAGCGATGCGGTCAGCCAGCTGATCTGCTTCATCAAGATACTGAGTAGTCAATAGAACCGTTGTTCCCTCAGAAGTCATAGCACGTACAATTTCCCAGACCGAGTTACGGCCGCGTGGATCCAGACCTGTAGTTGGTTCGTCAAGGAAAACGAGTGCAGGCCGCACTATAATTCCGGCTGCAATATCTGCCCGGCGGCGCATCCCGCCGGAACAGAACTTGATCTGTCGGTTTGCTGCATCCTGAAGGTCAAAGGCAGCGAGTAGTTCATCTGCACGTTGATTGGCATTATAGCGGGAATAGCCAAATAATCTTGCAATAATAAGCAGATTTTCCCTGCATGTCAGATCCTCATCTAACGAGGCAAACTGTCCAGTAAGACTGACCTGTCTGCGAATGGCCAAAGAATCATTCACAACATCGTAGCCCAAAACCCGTGCCGTACCGGCCGTTGGCCGAAGCAGAGTGGCAAGCATGCGTACAATAGTAGTTTTTCCGGCTCCATTCGGACCCAACAGCCCATAGACCGCTCCCTGCGGAACACGAATGTCTACCCCGGCTACTGCACGGGTAGAACCGAAGTCGCGAACCAGTCCAACAGTTTCTATTGCAGGTACATCTGTGTACATATTTCTATCCGACATTTTTCCCCTGATTTCTGCTTTATATATTAGTATATAGGTAATATAATAGTCAAATCTGGAGAAGACACATGAATATATCGATTAATATCTGGGCTGTACTGGTATCGGCTGTGCTGCATTGGGTAATTGGAGCCTTCTGGTACTCCCCTCTGCTCTTTGCTAAACCCTGGGCTAAAGCAAAAGGACTCGATATGGAAGCTGATCCTGACATGGGGCCGACCATATGGATGTATCTTTCCGGCCTGTTGACAGGACTGTTGCTGGCTGCTGCTATGGCATTTCTGATCAATATTGCAGGACTTACTTCAGTGGGAACGGTTCTACTGGCAGGCATCAGCATGTGGATAGGCTTTCATGCCGGCCCCGGGCTATCGAACGCAATGTTCGGCGGCAGTATTCAACTATGGATAATCGACTCATTATACCCACTGGTTTCTGTAATACTGATGAGCTTCATACTGACTGCCTGGACGTAAAAAGAAGCATTCAGATCGATTTGACAGCCGGCATGGCAGTATCTACAATTACATAATAAAGGATGTAAAAAGATGGTGAAAAGCAGGAGTTTTATGCTCCCTATATATCTGAGTATAGCTGTGGTTCCGCTTATGACCCTTGTTCTTGGCGAGGCTTTCACCCATTCCTTTAATATCAGCCTTGATCAGCCCATGCTCGCACGTCTGACTTTTACATTCCAGAAACCATTGATCTTTCTACTCATGGCTGTAATGGTGATTGTACTGATAGTTGCTATACACATTATGCTTCGCCCCCTGCAGAAATACCTGTCAAAAAGCGGTTCGACAGATGAAGCAGGATATGGTGCTGCCAGAAAAGCCGCACTTGGTCTGCCCTGGATGCTCATTATCGTGACAATAAGTTTCTGGACCCTGGGTACCCTTGCTTTCTTCGCTCTCAATAACTGGCAAAGCCCCGGTGGTACTCCGCTTCCCTGGGTTCTGGCTTTCAAGATCAGTGAAGGTTTGCTGTCTGCTACTATGAATGCCGTATTAATCAATCACTTCCTGATTGAAGCGAAGCAAGCCCTGCATATGGAGCATATACGAGCCGGAGAAATCGATCTGTTCAACAGCGGCAAGGATTACATTAATGTTCTGGCAACGACATTAGCTACGGTGATTCATCTTGCCTATGTGCTCCGTTATTTCACCAGCAGAAATCCGGCGTACCAAGGCCCCGAACATCCCATTGCTTCATTACTATCGATAGGAATATTTTTCGGCTGTATTAGTTTTATCATAATACTCTTGTCTCGCTGGGAAGACAGGGATCAAACACGTATGCTGCAGGAGCGCATTGTGCAATTGACCTCTTCCGAAGCATCTGACCTGACATCGCGTGCATGCATCCTTAACTTCAATGCAATTGGTGATCTGACAGACAGCTTCAACCGGTACACTGAATCACTCCGCGTGATGGTCAAGGAAATACATCTCTCGATGAAAGACCTTGACAGCAGTAATATTGAACTTTCCGGTGGCAGTTCACATCTGCAGCAGGTTGTAGACGAAATATCAACATCGGTTCACAGTATTGCCGAACTGGTCCAGAAGGAATCGGAAGCAGTGGCTTCCACCAGCAGCAGTATCGAACAGATTGAATCAAGGATTGAAGGGCTGCAGCATTCAATCAGTGAGCAGGCAGCCATGGTCAGCCAGTCAAGTGCTGGTATTGAAGAAATGATATCGAGCATCCAGTCAGTTTCCAGAAATACCGAACAGATTCAGGGATACTACACCCAGCTTCAGTCAGCAGCTGATGCAGGAAGAACAAAAATAAGTGACGCCAATACCCTGATACACAGTGTTTCCGAGATGTCGGTACTTTTAAGTGATGCGAACAAGATGATCTCGGCGATTGCTGCCCTGACCAACCTGCTTGCCATGAATGCTGCTATAGAAGCAGCACATGCAGGGAGTGCCGGGGCAGGTTTTTCAGTTGTTGCCGATGAAATTCGCGGTCTGGCAGAAAAATCTACCGCACAATCCCGTGAGGTTGGTACACATCTGAAGGAAGTGAAGCGATCAATTGATCATGCGGTTAAGGCTGTTATGGATGCAGGTAGTGGATTCCAGGAAGTTGATCAGCTGATAACTACCGTGAGTCAACACGAGAAGGAAATTCATGATGCAATGAGCGAGCAGAATCAAGGTTCAACCCAGGTACTTGAGGCTCTATCTGCTATGAATAATGTAAGTGAAACGGTGCGGGAGGATGCCATAGAAATGAGACAGGGAGCACATGTGATCGTGCAGAACATGCTGCAGCTGAGGGAACTCTCAAAGCGTATGAGTGATGAAATGAAAGTAATAGAAACGGACGTAGAGAAAATCAGTGTAACAACGGGTCAAATTGCAGGAATGATCTCGAATAATTCACGGGCAATCACCCAGGTTAACAGTCATGTCGAGCGTTTTTCAGTATAATATGGGCAAGGAGCTGAATTACATAATGGAAGAACGTATTGAAGAGCTGGAGAGCCGGCAGGCTTTTATGGAAATGAATATTGAACAACTGAGTCAAACGGTCTATGAACAGCATAAACTGATTGATACTCTCAGAGCACAGGTCAAACGGCTTGAAGAGAAAAGTAAATCAGCTGAAGAAAGCGGCGGAAGCTTTCTCCATGACGAACCCCCTCCTCCACATTATTGATCAATATTCCCGATCAGCTTGAGTACCGTGGATAGACTGCCGTCCGGAACGATGAATTTTGCATGACTGGCTGCCTGATCAAGCCATTCATCGCGGCTGTGATTTGTATGAAGATACACGCTGTCGATGCCACAGGATTCAGCGACCTGAATATCAGTTGTAAGATCATTGCCGATCAGAACTGCGGCTGCGGGCTTGATTCCCTCGGAGTGAATCAGCTCATGCAGGAATTCCGGATCCGGCTTGCAACGGCCCTTCTCGCTTGAAATAAATAGTTCCTGGAAATAATGATCGATTCCAAGGCTTGCCAGTTCAGGTCGTGTGAAGCCTCCCTGAGCGTTGGACAGCAGGTACAGTTTCTTACCGGCAGACTGCAGGGCTTCAAGGACACGAATTGTATCGTCATACAGCCTGATATATTTAGTTGAGGAGACACGGAACATCAGAGTCGTGTGACGGATCAGGTATTCATCTGGAATTACCCCTTTGGCACGGTATAACTGTGAAAAGATATCTTCCAGAGGGATTTCAGGCCAGTGAGTATAGCTGCATTCACCGAACTGAAGGGATAATGTCCGATTATAGGATCGTTGAAGATCTGCCCAGGTCCAATCGGCGCCATTATAGCGGAAAAACATGCTGATCTGCTCCCAGAAAGCCGGACTTGATTCGTCAGTATGTATATCTACCAGGGTTCCGTATAAATCAAGGATAAAAAAATCATAACCCGGTTTATCATCCGGTTGAATTAATCCACTCATATCTTAACGCTAACAGATAAACCGGTACATCACAAGTTAAATTGGTTTATGAAATGCTTTTCTTGACTGCTTCCGAAAAAAATCTTCAATTTCAGGAAAATTTCTCCTTGCATTGTATAATCAATGGTGCTACACTTTTATTAAACCGATTTAGGTCAAAGGAGTTTTCTATGAAAAAAATTGTTTCAATACTTATTGTATTGGCAGTGCTCGTTGCGCCGGTAGCGCTTTTTGCCGGTGGACAGCAGGCTACAGCAGCCCGCGGCGCCAGCATTACCGTCCAGGTTGAAGACGGCTGGCTCGACTACTACGAAGCAACTGTAGCCCGTGTTCTGGAGCAGTACCCGAATGCAAGCATCAGACTCATTGAGTCCGGATCCTTCGATATGCTTGATGTACTCGATGGTACCGATGCTGGTAACCCGGATGTTGCAGACGTGTTCGCATTTCCTGCTGACCGGATCTACGGCCTTGTGAACAATGATGTACTGGCACCAATTGACGGCCCCGCAATGGCTGCCCGTGTTGGCGGATTTGATGATTACGAAGCAGGCCTCGGCGGAGCATTCAAGGTTGATGGCGAATACTTTGGTTTTCCTATGAACATTGAAACCCTGATCAACTTTGTGAACACTGAAAATGCAGCAGCAGCAGGAATTGATACTGATTCCACAATCGAATTAACTGATCTGGCTTATGATGCCATGCTGGTACCAGTATTTAATGCATGGTTCGGTGTTGCTTTGACTAACTCTGCTGGAATTGAATTCCTGGAAATGGATGGACAGGGTGGTTTTTACTCTGATCTTACCGCAGACTGGGCAGACCTTGCTCCGGAAAAACAGGATGCATTCCGTGCACTGTACGAGTACTGGGCAGCACATGAAGCAGCTGGTACTCCTCTCTGGGATGCAAGCTCAGCCTGGGGATATATGGATGCTGAATTCGAGCCGGGTGGAGCAACTGCAATCCGTCTTGAAGGCCCATGGTCAACCGGTGCACTCACCGACCGTGCCGGTGCTGATAATATCAAGATTCTTCCTATGAATCAGGTAACCCTGAACGGCAATCCTCTTCTTCACTGGAAAGGTGGCTGGGCAATGGGTATCAATGCCCGTACCGAAGGTGATGCAGCCAAAACCGAACTGGCTGTTGCATTTATTGAAGAGCTTATCAACCCAGCTTTTGCCATTGACTTCTTCAAGTCTACCGGTAAAATTATGGAAAACGTTCCTGCATCTGTTTATCTGAACTCTGACCTCGGCGCAACTGACAAGACTGTTGTTGCTGCTGTTGTTGAGTCCTACCAGGATGCTCCTGCACGACCACTGTTCACTGAATGGGGTCAGGTATGGGGAACATGGGAAAACAGCATGCTTTCATGGGCATCTGTTCGACCTGGCAGTGTTGAAGCTGCCTATGCTGAAGTGCAGGCAGGCTTTAAAGCCCTGCTTGGCAACCTATAGGAAGCTATTATTTCAAGCCGGGAAAGAGAAGCGGATCTGTCTGCTTCTCTTTCTCATACTAAAGGGGGTTACAGCTGAACTCCTATACCAAGCTGCCCAAAACACATCTTTATATTATCCTGATATCAACTGCGGCCATTATTTTTCTCAATTCGATTGAGGTGCTGTTCTACGTCAAGGATCTTGAGTTCTTCCATGCCTGGCTTGCTGATGCAGACATGGCGCTGGCGGAACAGAGTTTCGATATGTATGTAACAGCCCGATTGAGCCAGTACATGATGAAACTGGTGATTCCTTTCGCATTTGCAATATACTCGTATGCATCCTATAAATTAATAAGGGTGAATACATTATTTGTCTTCATGTGGTCAGTACTGATATTGGGGGGCTTGGCGTACAATATTACCGGTCTGGAATTACGTACTGTGTTCTTTCCGGCCTATATTGTGCTGCATCTTATTTTGTTGCTGACAAATCTGTCACTGGTCCAGGTGATTCGTGAGAGCAAACTACAGTAAAGGCAGGGAAATTTTGAAAAAAACATACAGCGTTTACCTGTACGATGACATCGGGAATGCATACGAGCGGAAAAACAAATACTTACTTGACTTGCACACACTACATGAGCAGTTAGCTGATGCCGATAAAGTCAAGGCAGCTGAAATCCGCAGAGAAATTGCAGAACTGAAGAAAAACAGGAACGACCATCCGTATATTGTAAAACTCCGGGAGTTCAAGGAAACCGAGAAACAGTTCCTGCAGGAGCTGAAAGCAAAAACTGCTGATTTCCGCAAAACTCTGGATGCAAATGAATCCCGGAAGCTGAGAGCTTTCCGTGAAGACTTGTATATAAGTATCGAGAAAGCTGAATTCTATAAGGAACATACCGATATCTGCTATGAAGCAGACATGGCCTTCAAAGAGTTCAGCATGCGCACACAACAGCTCCCCGAGATTATCGAACACTATATACATACCAAAGCTGAACTTGCATCTGCAAAAAAGAAAATCGGGAATATAGACAAAGAAAAACAGCGACAGGCTGAACTTGAGTTTAAACGCCTGAAGAAGGAAGAGAAAATAAAGCTGGCTGAAGGAAAGGCCAAACTAAAGCAGAAGCGTAAAGACGGTATGATTTCCGACAGGGCTCTGCATAAAGGAATTATCGAACTCCGGAAACGGATGAATGAGACCATCAAACTGAACTCATATTCAATTGAAGAAAAGAATATGAAGGAAGTAATTGTCGGGAAGCGTTACATTCTGAAAAAAGGTACAGCCCAGAAAGTCTGGGTTCTGAACTCGAATATTTCAGATGCACGCCGGAATACACCAGTGGAGATAGAGAAGCGGCAAGCAATAAATGCCTGGATCGGTCTTCTGGTACCCGGCCTGGCTCAACTACTGAACAAACAGTACATAAAAGCAGCCCTGTTCACTGTCTGTACCCTATTTATTTACAGCATGGCAGTGCCTTATGCCCTGGGTTATGGTAATTATCAGGGAACTGGTATTTCGGGGCTCATCAGCCTGGCTGAAGGAGCACGAAGAATAGACCGCTCGCTGATTTTTATGATTGAGGGAGTAATCGCAATTTTTCTGATGATTATCTCTTTTGGAATCGGCATGATCAGTTTCCTTGATGCGTATCGTACCGAAAAGGGTATGATCAAAGGAACACGGCAGAAGAACTGGTTTGAAACCACTGCCACAATCGAGCAGGAGGGTTTTCCTCTTCTCGTATCTACCCCTGCCCTTCTCATAATTATGTTTATTGTTCTGATACCGATTGCCACCACTATTCTTTTGTCTTTCACAGGTATGGATCCCAACAATCAGGCTAAATTCCCCTGGGTTGGCATTGCGAATTACCGGATGCTCTTTCTTGGGCAAGGTCTGGCCGGATCGGTATTCTGGCTGGTTCTCGGCTGGACAATAATCTGGACGCTAGTTGCCTCAACCCTGCCGATAATTGTCGGCTTCTTCCTGGCCGTTTTTGTGAACCATGAGCGGGTAAAATTCAAGGGATTATTCAGGACCATATATATTCTACCCTGGGCGGTGCCAGCATTCATTACTATTATGTTCTTTGCAATCATGCTGTCTCCAACCGGTGCCCTGACACAGATTCTGAGCAATCTGTTCAATGCCAGAGTATGGGTAAGAACGGATGTCCTGCTGTCGAGGATTACCCTGATTCTGCTGCAGACATGGCTGGGAAGCTCATATGTCTTTCTACTGTTTACCGGTGTCCTGCAGGCTATTCCCAACGATCTCTATGAAGCTGCCCAGATCGATGGTGCGACTGCATTGCAGAAGCTACGGAGAATAACCGTACCAATTGTTCTGTTCCAGACAGCACCACTGCTGGTGGGTCAGTATACCTTCAATTTCAACAACTTCAGCATTATATGGTTGTTCAACGAAGGCGGACCGTATAATCCCAGTGTTTACGGACACCTGGCGGGTGGAACAGATATCCTGGCATCCTACATTTTCAAGCTGGTCATGCAGAATCAGTATCAGTCCATCGGAGCGGCAATTTCAATAATTGTTGCCGTAGGATTGATGTTCTTCGCATTCCTGGGATTCAGAAACTCCAAGGCCTTTAAAGAGGAACGGCTATGATTAAACTTCTTAACAGAAAAGACAAACTGCACCTGTCGGATAAACAGCCCCTGACGGTACTCGGTATGATTGGTGTGATTATAATGTATACCATCCTGATTGCCTGGTCCTGGGGTATTATCTGGCCCTTATCACAAATGGTTATGTCAGCCTTCAACGGCCGTCAGGGCACACGGCTTATGACCAATGACAATTTCGTATTTTCAACCAAGCATTACGAGCATTTATTCCAGGAAACACTGTATCTCCGCTGGGTTGTAAATACAATCTTTATCGCCGGTATGACAGCGATAGTTACGGTAATATTCACCTCATTTACCAGCTATGCGTATTCCCGATTCCGCTTTACCGGTAGAAAACAATCACTCATGACCGTCATGCTTGTGCAGACTATACCTGCATTCACTGCGATTCCGGTGTTCTACACTCTGCATACGGTTGTTGCTTCGGTTGCACCATGGTTTTCCCGCCAGATGATGCTGATCCTGATCTATTCCGGTGGTGCAATAGCCATGAACACCTTTGTAATGAAGATGTACCTGGACTCTGTATCAACCGAACTGGACGATGCAGCTCGAATAGACGGCTGCTCCAATATGAAAGTATACCGTCTGATTCTCATGCCGATTGCAAAGCCCATGCTGGCCTTGATCGGTCTGTGGTCCTTTATCGGCCCATTCGCAGACTACCTGCTTCCGGCAGTACTCTTGCGGAGCCGGGCAGACTACACCCTGGCAGCTGGTTTGTTTACGCTCATCAGCGATGAGCGGACGATCAATCAGCCTGCATTTGCAGCTGGAGGTTTGCTGACCGCAATACCTATTGCCATTCTATTCATTGTACTGAACAAACAGCTGGTATCCGGTCTGGCCAGCGGGGCGGTGAAAGGCTAATGAAATCAGCAGCACATACCAAGGATGCATTGATATACAGAGGAGTTAATTCATGAAGGTAACATTAAAAAATATAGGCAAGAAATACGAAGGCAACGAGGAATGGACACTGCGGAACATCAATCTGGAGATACAGTCCAAGGATTTCTGTGTCATTCTCGGCCCCTCGGGCTGTGGAAAGACTACCCTGCTCCGCATGCTGGCAGGTCTGAATTCGGTTACAGAAGGGGACCTGCTGTTTGACGGAAAGCGCATGAATAAAATCCCGTCAAAAGACCGTGATATTGCGATGGTATTCCAGTCCTACGCCCTGTACCCGCATATGACAGTCTACGACAACATGGCCTTTTCTCTGACCATGAGAAAAGAACCAAAGAAAATGATCGACGAACGAGTCCTGGAGGCTGCCGAAGTACTACAGGTAAAAAAACATCTGTATTCGAAGCCGTCCGATATTTCCGGAGGACAGCGTCAGCGTGTAGCGCTTGGTCGGGCAATGGTGCGGAGTCCGAGTGTGTTTCTCATGGATGAACCGCTTTCCAACCTCGATGCCAAGCTGCGTGAACACATGCGGGTTGAACTGGTGCGCCTGCACAAGAAGCTCGGAACTACCTCAATATATGTTACCCACGACCAGATTGAGGCTATGACAATGGCTGATATGATCATACTTATGAACGACGGAAATATTCAGCAAATGGGTCACCCGGAAGAATTCTATAACGAACCAGCGAATATTTTTGTCGCTCGATTCATCGGATCTCCCAGTATAAATATGATCAAAGGGAAAATGCAGAGCGGTAAATTTGTCGCCGACAATGGCCTGATTACTATCAGCCCTGAAGCGGCTGATGCTGAGGCTTTAAAAGCCTATGAAGGCAAGGCAGTGACCGTTGGCATTCGCCCGGAACGCTTTGACAGCAGAGCAAAGTCAGCCGATACCTTCAGAGCAAAAATTCTGAATATAGAAATGCTCGGCAAGGAAAAAATACTGTACGCTCAGCTTGATGATGGATCAGAACTCACTATTTCTACACCAGGTCACTACAAATTCACAGAAGATACTGTATACGACTTCGGTTTCGACCTTGAAGCAATTCACTATTTCGATAGCGAGACGGAGCTGCGCATCAAAAACTGAGGCTCGGCTGAATATCTGAAGATGTAAAACAAAAAGCTCCATGAACAGAGTATGTATCTGTTCATGGAGCTTTTTTTGCGCTCACAGTACTTTTATCTTATCTTTTATCTGAAAGCGAGAATAACTCCCTGCCCGGCAGGGACTGCAATCTCGGTTCCTGTCGCAGTCTCGGAAATAAGCTCGTGTATCTGTCTGTCATTGCGGAATAAATAGCTCTGCATTCCGTTATTCAATATAACCAGATACTCCTGCTTGCCCAGTTTTCTGCTATAGGCATATACACCAGCATTGTCATCGGCAAATGCATGAATAAAGTCTCCCGTTTGTAGTACCTCTGTTTCTGTCCTGAGCGATACAAGTCGCTTGTAGTAGTTTCTCAGCTCTGAACGTTCTTCAAGGAGATCCCAGCGCATTCCTCTCCGGCAATCCGGATCCTGCCCTCCGCTCATACCAATCTCATCTCCATAATAAATTGATGGAATACCAGGGAAAGTAAACTGAATCAGTGCTGCCAGCTTGAGTTTATTCAAATCTTCTTCAGCACGATGGAGGAAACGGGGGGTATCGTGGCTGTCTATCAGGTTCCAGAGAATATTAAACACTGGTTTTTTATAGATACCCCGGATGTGCCCCAACCGATCGCCGAATTCTGATGCAGATATTTTCCCCTTGGCGATAAAATCGATGACAGAATCAAAAAAGAGATAATTCATGACTGAATCAAACTGATCTCCATTCAGCCAGGGCCGGGAATCATACCATATCTCTGCCAGCAGGAGTACATCCGGCTTGACTTCATGCATCTCTGTTCTGAAACGCCGCCATAGATCGAAGGGAACCTCATCGGCTACATCCATTCTCCAGCCGTCAATTCCGAATTCTTCAATCCAGTACCGACCTACTTTGCATATGTAATCAGCGACTGCAGGATTTGCATGATTCAGTTTTGGCATTCGGTGATAATATCCGAATGACTTGTACTGCAGATCAGGACCATACTCTACCTTGGGATCAATCGGCAGGGAATCAATAGTGAACCAGTTCACATACTCTGATTCCTCGCCTTTTTCCAGGACATCCTGGAAAGCGAAAAAGTCTTTCCCCGTATGGTTGAAGACTCCATCAAATATGACCCTGATATTTCTGCTGTGGGCTGCATCTACCAGGCGCTTGAGATCATCCTTCGTACCGAAATCAGGGTCGACCTCGAAGTAATCCCTGGTGTCATATTTATGATTCGAATCCGATGTAAATACCGGATTCAGATAAATCAGGTTAATACCAAGATCATCGAGATATTCAAGTTTTTCCAGTATACCAGGCAGGTTCCCCCCGAGAAAACTGCGATTATGCACATCTCCATACCAATCATCGAGTTTACGGCTGGCGGGAAGTTCGGCGGCTCGATGAAATCTCTCGGGGAATATCTGATAGGCAATAGCGCGTTCAGCCCATTCTGGAACCTGCAGAAGCACTGATTCAGCAAGAACCGGAAAATTGTACATCCGGCCAATATTGGATGGAACTTCTTCCTGAAACCTATCCTTTCCATAGTATATCTCTTCACCTGCAGCAGTTTTCAACAGGAAGAAATACTGCATGCTGATAAAATGAAAATCCACCTCAGCTTCGTAATAATCAAACAAGCTGCAATGTGCTGTCCTGGTCATTTCAACCTGATGGTATTTACCGCTGTGTGGAAATAAATACTTGTCCACATACCATAATGACACTGACTCCATATCATTTCTTGCGCTGCGAAACCGGATAACCACACGACTGCCGGGTAATCCATATGCATCCTGTGAGTTTGGTATGTGTAAAACTGCTTCCTTGATCACTATGTTGTTCCTTTGTTGTTTTGCTGTGATTCGATTATTCCCTGGAGAATATTATTGCCTTGCTGCACCTGGAATATTCTTTCCATCTGCAAGCCTGCGCCTTTGCGGACTGCCTGGGGAGCTGTCCGGTCAAATTCTATTAATTCTGTTTTCCCTGGTACGAGAGACGTTTCCTGTACTGTTCCAGGCCCATCCGGTCCAGCCTGTTGCAGAACCAGTGATAGATCCTCACGACTGCCATAATAGCTGATGCTTACGTGGGCCCTGCGTTTAACGTGAGGTTTAGTTCTGGATAGTGTCCGTGTGGCTGAGGTGAATGTGATTTCCAGACGTCCCTCTCCGGAAGCCGGACAGCCGAAGGTGTACACAGCCTGATAATCTTCCCAGTGATCAGGAGCTGCAATCAACAGGAATAGTTTTCCTTCCAGCAGATTGGGGCGGAAACCGGCATAATCCTGATAGGTGTTGCGCACAAACTCGGAGACGCTCCATGCCTGACTGAAGGTTCCGCTTGGCGTAATACCTCCGTCAGGAGCAGGAAAGGCATCCATATTCTCGCTCAATGCTCCCACACAGCCTATAGTCAATATCTGCGCTGCAAGATTCGAACTCAATTCTGCTGCGTTCTGCAGCATGCCGTAGCGAACAAGCGCTGACACCATAAAACCCGCATTCCAGTGCCATATAGTCCCGTTGTGATATGCTGCATCTTTATGATAGAGAGCCTGATTATCATGATACGGATGAAACCAGCAGTTCCCATCGGAATCAAGATGATTCTGGGAGAGTGAAAGCACTCCATGCGGCACAAGCAGTTCATCCACGGCATTCCTGAGAACGGCTATCTCTATTTCTTTATGTGCCATCCGGGTTTCAAACGGTAATGTCAGCAGCAGTAGCTGATTCGGACGTACGCTGTAATCAGCACGGCCGTCGGAGCGGATTCTGTCTGCAAGCTGACCACGTCCGGAATTCCAGAATTCAGAGAGAAAGTTTTCCCGCAGCTTTGCAGCTTCCGATTCCCACTTCCTGACATGACTGTCCATTCCAAGCCTGCGGGCTATCCAGATAGCAGTTTCAAGGGCAGTGTGCCAGAGCACCTGAATCTCAACTGCCTTTGATTCTCTGCCTGACCATGGCAGCAATCCAGCGGAATCAGCATCCAGTCTGCTTCGGATTCTGTCAGCCTCCTTACCCTGCATACTTTCATAATCCGGCAGGAATTTGGCATCCATCCAGGTGTCGGCAGCATGGTGATTGAGAAATCCTGATTCGTCTGCATAATTTTTCAATCCGCCTTCCACCGCTCGCTCAATCACAGGGTAGATTTCGGCAGCGAAGGCAGTATCCCCGGTATATCGAAGGTATTCCATTATTTCCCTGAGCATCCATGCAGTACCGTCTGTGGTGTTGTACATGGCCTTGTCAGGAGTGGTCACTCTGTTGGGAATCCGGCCGTAATACGGACTTTCAGTATCAAGACATTGAAGATCAGAAAAGCTCAGTATCAGCTCTCTGGCCGCTGAGAAATGCCCGGCAGCCAGAAGAGCTCCCGGAAATGTTATAAAGGTGTCCCTGCCCCAGTAATCCTTGAACCAAGGCAGACCGGCCCAGATGCCCAGCCCGAATTCATTAACAAGCATTGTACCTGCGGAATATTTTGCCCAGAGAGAGGCTTTGCTGTAGTTTTGATCACTATCTGTCCAGAACCAGGTCTGTGCAAGCTGGGTATAGATTCTGTTCTGTTCGACAATAAACGGATCATGAGAGATGAGTCTTTTAACAGCAGATTCAGCCTCTTTTTCAGTTGCTCCGAAACCAAGAACAACTGTAAGTTCAGGGACTGCTTTCTGTGAGCGCAGCTCAAAACCCTGTCCGACGATCTGCACTTCTACTTCAGCGCTTGCGGCAGCTGCAACATACCACTCATCCATACCAGCACTGGTAATGTTCTCCTTCAGAGAGGTTTTCGCGGTCAAAATACCGGGGGCCGTCAGGCCGAGTTCAGTAATCGGTAAATGAAAAGAAGCCCGTACGGAAAGCTGTGCTCTGCGAGTCCTGTCTGTACTGCTGCAGCGTAGACTCACAGCCCTGTTTCCACTATGGATGCACATCTGACTCTGTATGTCAGTACCGTGACGGCTGATAGTTCCAAACGGCAAGACATCTGTCCAGCTACAGTCACTCATATTCTCTACAGCCTTCCCGTCCTCGAACCATAGAGCCGAACGAAAGCCGCTTCCAGAGGAGTGTATATATCCAGGTGCATTATCTGAATACGTAAGTCCATTATAGTAGCCGTCCAGATTATCTCCGACTACAAACTGCACCTGCTTCCCTGAAGGAATACGTATCGCCATTTTATCGAACACTTCATGAGGCTGAGGTACGCCGGGAAGGGCGGAAACCGGCTCACCTTCAGTAAAGTCTGATAAATCCAGATACAGCGGATTCCCTTGAAAATGCGCTTTTTTATGTGACATTCCTGATTGTAACCCGGTTTACCTGACTATGAAAACACCTTTCAGGACTTTCTGAGGTTTTTGATCCAGGAGAAAATCAGATCCTTGAACTGTGAGAACAGACCTTTTCCAAATGCTCGTGAATAATCATCGGCTGCCATTTCGAGACTGAAATCGGCACCGTATCTCTGTTTCAGACTATCCCAATGCTGGACAATCCACATATACAGGTCACTCTCGGTACGGTTTGGAAAACGCTGCACATAATTCTGCGAGCGGATAATATCAATAATCGGTTTGTAGATTGATTCATACCAGCTTCGTCCTGCTTCTACAAAGGGAATTTCCTCATCTACATCCATATTGATAAAATATTTATGTCCCTGAATATGGCGCAGAATTTCTATAAACCGGCCTGGCTCGGTAAACTGGAGTTCTACCCCGGGTATTATTTCACCAAGACGGGTTTCCTTGAAAACCCGGTCCTTTTCATAGGCTATAACAAGATCCTCAAGATCACGGACAGTCATATCCTCGGAGACCTCGATTTCACTGGTCAACTCAATGACCTCAGCATCAATTTCCATCTGCCCCTGCATCTTGGCTACCGAAACCCGGTGATTACCGTCACGGACAAAATAGACATTGCTGATCTGGTATAATTTAACCGGTGGCAGAATGACATCGGTGTGATGAGCCTTATCTACATTCTCCCATCGGTGTCTGAGATACTCGTATTTCGGCAGAAATGCCCGTGAGAAATCCTGGTAGCGACCTTCACTGCCAACAATCTTCTCGACAGGAACTGTCTGCATACCTTTATATGTTTCACTCTTGGGCTTTACCAGCTTCCGGACATCCTCAAGAGAGAGAAGGTTTTGTTTATGCGGCGTCAACGCACTGAGGATTCCAGAAATAGTCGCCTGTTGTTTTGCCTTGTTGAAGTCATCCCGGGCTTTCATATCAACATAATCTGAGGGCATTTAATCCTCCAATTCAATAACATAATGATTATATGCATTTACAACAGTTGTATCTGCATAACGGCTTACCCTGGTCTGTTTGGGGTCATATAAGTGAACATGCCCATGAACAAGATAATCAGGTTTAAATATACGCATGAAAAACAGAAAAAACCTGAAACCTCGATGACAGGTGTCGTCCCGGTCATGGATGCCCCATGGTGCCGCGTGCGTCAGGAGCACATCCAGAAAGCGTCCATAACGCAGGCGATTATACAACAGGCCCGGAAGCAAACGGAGTGCGTATAATGCCATGCTGAATTCGGTGAACTGATTCCATCCGTTATTATATCGGCGGCTACCACCAAGGCCTGCAATAAGCAGAGCTTCATGCCTGCGACAGCTGCCCCCGGTATAAATCATGCCGGAAAATCGATCAATTGAATCCTTATGCTTATGTACAAACGACATAGCAGCATATTCCTTACGGTATTCACTGATGCCATTCAGATTATGATTGCCGAAGACGAAAAACAAAGGCACATTCAGCCTGCTGACAAGAAAATCATAGTATGTAGAATCCAGATCTCCCGCAGAAAGAATTACATCGATATCCTGGAATCGCTCACCGACGGAATTATTGTAGAGTAGTGGGTCTTCATTGTCAGAAATACATAGAATCTTCATAGCGTATAACCCGAGTATAGTCAGAAAAGCCTTGTGTTTCAAACACATTTCCGGTAGTTAGAAAAAACCACAAAGACTATTCTACAAGTGTTTTTCCTGCTGAAACTTAGAGCAGAAAAAACACGGCAATTATCAGAAACACCTGGATATTGATGTAATTCTCAGCAGGAAAAGGAAATGAGGCAAAACTTTGTGGTTTTTTCTAACTACTCATAATAGTTTGACAAATCCGGGAAATAATGGAACCATTCGGAAATGAGGAAATCTGCATCATTCCGGCATATTCACGTTGCTCTCAACAAACTTTATGAGAAGCTCTCAAGAGAAAACAGACATGGAAGTCCACCTCTTTTTGGGGTTGATACTGAATCAGATTCCTCCAGATACATTATTCTGTCTGACCTGCACAGAGGAAAACGTGACCGCGCTGATGATTTCCGCCATTCAGAGAGGGCATTTAATGCGTCTCTGGCCTGGTATTACGAGCTTGGATATACACTTGTAATTCTTGGTGATGCCGAGGAGCTCTGGCAGGAGCATCCAGGAAAAGTCACGCAGGCTTATCATCACAGTCTTGAGCTGGAAGCAAAATTTCACAGGAAAAACAGATATATCAGAATCTGGGGAAACCACGATGATGAATGGGAGAGCAGTCTTCAGGTCAAGCGCTATCTTGCTCCGATATTCGGCCCGGATCTTGCAGTACACGAGGCTGTCCTGCTTCCTGTTATACAAGACTCAAAAGAGATAGGCCAGTTGTTTCTTGTTCACGGACATCAAGGGTCACGTGAAGGCGACCGCTGGGGGAAAATAGCCCGCGGCATGGTGCGTCTGCTGTACCGTCCTTTCCAGCGAATCAGCGGATTCTCTCACAGTACTCCTGCCGACAGCTGGGAACTGCGTGAAGGACACAACAAGGCCCTCAATGACTGGACAAGTGAACATCCCGGAGTCATTCTGATTGCAGGTCATACCCATCGTCCTGTATTTGCTTCACAGACGCATCCGGATCAGATAAAAAGCGAGATCGAAAAACTCAGGCAAAAAAACGCAGAACCGCATAGAATTGCCGAGCTTTCAGCTGAACTGGAATGGGTACGCGCACAGGAAGAAAAGCAGAAGAGCGGTAAGGAAGGCAGCGGTTCAGGACAGAAGCAGCTTCGCTATTTCAACACCGGCTGCTGCTGTTATACAGACGGACAGATTACGGGCCTGGAAATAACTGGAGATGACATACGCCTTGTCCGATGGCCAGATAAAAACCACCTTCCGAGGTCCCAGGTGCTGGCCCCGGAAGGTGATAGAAAAATGTCCCTGAGCAGTTTGCTTGAGTGAAATCTCCGGTTTATCAAGCTCCCTGCATCATCGCTGCAATATCTTCCTGAACCTCACCTATTCCTTTGATACCGAAATTTTCCACGAGCACTTTCGCCACGTTCGGTGACAGAAATGCCGGCAGGCTGGGTCCAAGTCTGATTCCCTTTACGCCAAGGCTCAGCAGAGCAAGTAAAACAGCTACTGCCTTCTGCTCATACCATGCCAGGTCAAATGAGATTGGAAGTTCGTTGATATCATCAAAACCAAATACCTCTTTCAGCTTGAGTGCTATTACAGCCAGTGAATAAGAATCGTTACACTGACCGGCATCAAGAACCCGGGGGATTCCATCTATAGTGCCAAGCTTCAACTTATTGTAGCGGTACTTGGCACATCCAGCTGTAAGAATTACCGTATTATCCGGCAGATTATCTGCCAATTCCGTGAAATATGATCTGCCTTTCTGACGGCCATCACAGCCGCCCATGACCACAAATCGCTGAATAGCTCCGCTCTTAATGGCCTCTACAACCTTATCAGCCAGAGCCAGCACCTGATCATGGGCAAAACCGCCGACGATAGTCCCCTGCTCTATTTCATCCGGAGGAGCACAACTTTTTGCCTGTTCGATAATGGCAGAGAAATCCTTCACACCATCTGTTTCCGGTACATGCTGTACACCTGGGTATCCTGCCATACCAGTGGTATAGATACGGTCCTTGTATTCGGAACGGACAGGCACAATACAGTTGGTCGTCATGAGAATCGGCCCGTTAAATGAAGCAAACTCCTTGTCCTGCTTCCACCATGCATTTCCGTAATTTCCTGTAAAATGTGGATACTGCTTGAATTTCGGGTAATAATGTGCCGGAAGCATTTCCGAGTGGGTGTAGATATCTATTCCACAATCCCTGGTCTGCTCCAGAAGTTGTTCCATGTCCTTCAGATCATGTCCGGATATAAGTATTCCGGGACGCGTGCCGACACCAATGTTTACTTCTGTAATTTCAGGTTTACCGTAAGTGCTGGTGTTGGCAGTATCAAGCAGTGCCATGGTTTTCACTGCTGCCTCTCCTGTCTGCAGCGTCAGCGCAACAAGCTCGTCAACTGACTTAACCTCCAGAAGAACTGCCATTGTCTGCAGAATAAAATCCTGGACCTCTGAATCCTCATGACCCAGAACTGCTGCATGTTCAGCATAGGCAGCAATGCCTTTCAATCCGTAGACAATCAGTTCTTTCAGGGATCGTATATCCTCATCTGCTTCGGAGAGTACACCGATTGTCCTGCATATATTAAGCCAGTCCGTTTCTTCTGCCACCCAGTTCACTGCATCGTGTTCGAAAAGGGACTCCGTCTCAGTGCTATACTGCTGAGCAGTTACAGATTGACGAAGTGAATCACGAAGCACCAGTGCTTCGCGAATCAATTCAGTGAGCCGATCGTTGTCAAAATTGGCATTTGTAATGGTGGCAAAAAG
Source organism: Spirochaeta dissipatitropha (assembly GCF_054657935.1). Taxonomy (NCBI): domain Bacteria; kingdom Pseudomonadati; phylum Spirochaetota; class Spirochaetia; order Spirochaetales; family Spirochaetaceae; genus Spirochaeta; species Spirochaeta dissipatitropha. The sequence goes on from NZ_BAAHXT010000005.1 coordinate 42,955, forward strand.
TCCCTGAGCAACACACCTGGCAGCAAGACCGCGTTCCGTACTGCTCCCGCAGGAAAGTGCTGCTACTGAAAGCCCTTTTAGCGTGTAGATCAATAGATCCTGATAACCTGCAGTATCCGGCTTCTTGCCGCACACACCCTGTATGTCGCAGCCGGTATTCTTTGCTGCCTCCTGGCACTGAAAACAAAACATATTCATACTCACATCTCCTTTTGAATCACGTCATAGTCCACACAGAGTGTAGGCCCTGAAGTCAGGAGATTCGGTAACATATATTACCGATACTATTACCGATGCATGATTTTTCTCAGTTCTTTCCGGTTTACCCCGTATATACCTTTCGCATAACGCGCAAGGAGTCCTTCATCGACCATTTCACCAAGACAACGGGACAGTGCCGGCCTGGTAACGCCAAAGAGATCAGCAAGTGATTCCAGAGAATACCGCAGTTGTACCCGGACATATTCTGTATGATCTACTGGAGGCTCGGCAGCAGACGCTGCACGCCTGGAAATCTCAAGAAAATATCCGGCTGCCTTTTCCCGTATAGTTGCAAAACGGAGCAAACGTATTTTTTCCGACAGGAAAACAACCTTGTCCCCGGCTTCTTTCAGAAAGTTGGAAAGTATCCGGGGATTATTACTGAACAGCCTCAGCGCTTCCTGTTTTTCCAGGGATGTTATGCAGCAGTCAGTCTCTGCAGTCAGCTGTACCGGCAAGTGCGGATCGGAAGAAAACAATACGGGACCTGCCAGAATCGCACCCTGCTCAAGAGTCTCGATTTTCAGCACCCTACCCTCAGGATCAACGATTTCTGCTGAAAGACTTCCGGAAACCAGCAGGTACAGTCTGTCAAGTTCTGTTCCCATTGAGTATACAAGGACACCTTTACTGAAATCATGATATTTCCAGGAAAAATTAGTACGCAGGTATGCCAGAGCATCGGGATTCAAGCCTTCCCACAATGGAGGGCCATCTATAGCTCCAGACCAGAAATAATCAATCAGCTGAAGATTCATGAGGCTAATGTAACATATATTACCGATGATTTTCAAAAGTGGCTGTAACATAGCAGATATGGAACGTGAAATAATTGAAATAAACGAGGATCTATGTATCGGATGCGGAAACTGTATCCCGAACTGTCACCAGGGTGCACTGCAGATAATCGATGGGAAAGCACGGCTGATTTCTGATCTCATGTGTGAAGGAATCGGGGTATGCGTCGGAGCCTGCCCTACCGGTGCCATGAGTATAGAGAAACGGGAAGCTGAAGCCTATGACGAATTCAAGGTTATGCAGAAGATATGTGCCGGTGGGCCGAATGTTATTCAGGCTCATATCGATCACCTCAAGCAGCATAAGCAGAACGAATATCTTGCCCAGGCATATCAGTATCTTGAGACACAGGGAATACAGCTTGTATCTGAAGATAACAGGGAGAGCAGTATTCCCGATTTCGCAATGAAAACAATGCCCGGCATGCAGATGCATGCAGGCGGAGGCTGTCCCGGAGCTGCGGCCAGAAGTCTGAGGCAGGCAGAGCCTGGACCCGCCAGGAATAGCGGAATCGAGCAGGATAACCCGAGTGAACTCAGGCAATGGCCGGTGCAGCTGCATCTGCTGAATCCAGCAGCGCCGTATCTTCGCCGTGCAGATCTTGTTCTGGCAGCCGACTGCACAGCCTTTGCCTACGGGTCATTTCACAGAGATTTTCTGCATGGGAAAATTGCAGCAATTGCATGTCCCAAACTGGACTCGAGTCAGGAAAATTATGTCCACAAACTCACACAGATGATCGAGCATGCGCAGCTTAATACCATGACTGTCGTGACAATGGAGGTTCCCTGCTGCAGCGGCCTTGTCAGAATTGCCCGTGAAGCTGCAGCTACAGCACAGCGGAAAATACCCCTTAAATCCGTTGTCATTTCTATTGATGGTGAAATCCTGCAGGAAGAATGGCTATAGCTGCTGCCATAAAAAGGCCGGCCCTTCCAGGAGGAAGAAGGAAGGACCGGCAGGGCAATATAGATTCGAAAACCAGGTATTAACCGAGCATCAAAGAGAGTTGTTTTTTGTGAAAGCCACTATTTCATCGACATAACCAAAGGCCAGGCCGGTAACGGTGTCTGCGGCTCCGTAGTACATCGCCAGACGGCCGGTTTCACCATCAACAAGGGCCGCACAAGGGAAAAGTACATTCTGCACATCGCCAGTTCGCTCATACGCGGTTTTAGGTGAAAGTATATAGGGCTTACTGCGTGCAATTACCTTCCATGGCTCATCAAGATCCAGAAGGGCCGAGCCCATTGCATATACAAAGCCATTACAGCTTGTTAATACACCATGATACAGCAGCAACCAGCCTTCACTGGTTTCTATCGGAGCAGGACCGGCTCCGATTTTAGTGCTCTGCCATGGTGAGTCACTGCCAAGCGCACCCATTACAAATCGATGAGTTCCCCAATGCTGTAAATCAGGACTGCTGCACAGAAAAATATCTCCGAAAGGGGTATGTCCGGAGTCGCTTGGTCGGCTCAACAGAACATATTTACCATCAATCTTTCTCGGAAACAGCACTCCATTCCTGTTATACGGCATTAGAGGATTCTCAAGCTGATGAAAGGTCTTGAAGTCTTTCGTATAACCCAGACCAATGCCGGCACCACGGTAACCAGCACACCAGACAATATAATAGGTATCATCAATCTTGATTACGCGTGGATCATACTTGTATTCATGATCCGGAATATCTGCTTGTTCCTTTATAAACTGAATCGGCTCATGATCGATTTTCCAGTTGATTCCATCTGCACTGGTTCCTCTGTGTATGTTCATTCGACGTGCAGTATCATCACAGCGAAACACCCCTGCAAAACCATCCTCGAACGGTACAACCGCAGAATTGAAAATACTATTGGAAGTTGGTATAGCATCCTGCGGAACTACCGGGTTCTCCGAGTATCTCCACATTGCATTACGCTCGTCTGCTGGTTTATCTTCCCAGGGAATAGCAGGTAATGCGGCTGTATTTCTGACAATTGTTTTTGTACTCATTGAAGTACTCCTCTTGATTTATTTTTCCCGGCATTCCCACGCAACGAAACCGGTTTCCTAATAGTAAACTGTATTCACTAAACATGCAAGCACTATTCTATTCCTCTTTGACAGATCCTTCCCTGTACAGGAAACAGGCTACCTCATGCTCATCCTCAACCCGATATAATGGCGGCTGCTGATGCATACAACCGAGCTTTTCATCTGCGAATCTGCAGCGATGATGATATACACAGCCGGTTTCATTCTGTGTCCTCACACTTGAACTTATAACCGTCTCCTCTTCATCCCATTGCTTGTCCAGTCGTGGGACCGACTCCATAAGCATTTTTGTATACGGATGCAGAGTGTTATCAAATATTCGCTTGGTATCACCAATCTCGACCACTCGACCCCGATACAGTATGACTGTTTTTTCGCTGATGTAATATCCGAGCGACAAATCATGGGTTACAAACAGAACCGAAAGACCTCGCTTCTTGATTTCACCAAGCAGATTCAGTACATCAATCCTTGTTGATGCATCGAGCATACTGATAACCTCATCTGCAACCAGGCAGTTAATGTCCAGAAGTAGTGCACGCGCAATAAGAAAGCGCTGAAGCTGACCGCCGCTCAACTGATGCGGGTATTTATCCAGAACCTGTACAGGATTGAGCCCTACTGCTTCCAGGGCTTCGTTGATTCTTGCCTTCCAGTCCTTCATGGCAACCTCAGGGAAGAATTCATCATGGATAGTGTAGAATACCTTATCAGCCTTGAAAATCGGATTAAAAGTGCTGAAGGGGTCCTGGAAAACACCCTGTACCTTACGATAATAATTTTTACGTTGCCTTCGGTTCTTCAGAGATTTTACCGGCACACCATTGGCAGTAATCTCTCCTTCACTGATTCTTATCAAGCCAAGGATCATCTTGCCAATCGTACTCTTTCCGCTGCCGGATTCACCGATAAGTGAAACTGCCTCACCATCCTTGACAGTGAAGCTCACATCCCTGACTGCCAGGAGTTTCTTTCCTCCAAAGGTTCCTGTCTTATAGACTTTGCTAACATTTTTCAGCTCAATCATTCTGGTTGATCTCCTTCCAGCAGGCAACATAGTGATCCTCAGCGACCTTGATAAACGGAGGTTTTTCCTTGCACTTGTCGTATGCCAGGGGACAGCGGTCCCGGAATCGACAGCCCTTCTGTGGATTGATCAGTAAAGGAGGTCTGCCGGGGATACCCTGCAGGCGCTTCTCTTCATATTTGATTCCGACTTCAGGCAGAGAACCGATAAGTGCCTTGCTGTATGGATGCCTTGGTGTATTGATTATTTTATGCGTCGGTGCTTTCTCAGCTAGCTGGCCAGCATACATTACCAGTATGCTGTCAGCTACCTGGTAAAGAATCGACATATCATGAGTCACTACGATAATATTCTTCACATACTGACGGTTCCTGAACTTAACCAGCATCTGTGCGACCGCTTTCTGCGTAGACACGTCCAGTGCTGAGGTGATTTCATCCGCCAACAACAGTGATGGATTCAGGAGAGTCGAAATAACCATTACCATGCGCTGCTTCATCCCCCCGGATAGCTCTATCGGATACATATCCAGAACCTCAGATGAGAGATTAACCAGTTCCAGCCGCTCTTTGAGGGCTGGAAGGTATGTCTTTACAGGGATATTCTTTGAGGACATCAGCTCATGCACCATGCGGCCTATCTTCCTGGTAGGATTCATTGCGCTCATAGCATACTGAGGTATAATCGCAACATCCCGGAGGCGATGCTTGTCCATGGTCACATTGTCAGCAATCGGCAGCTCCTTGCCTTCCATGCTGACGGTTCCGGAGATCAGCTTCATTGGCGGCACCAGCCGTATCAGACTGTTGGCAAGAGTGGTTTTTCCGCAACCGGATTCTCCAGCCAGCCCCATGATTTCCCCATGGCTTATTTCCAGGCTTATGTCATCAAGAGCCTCAACCTCCCCGCGCAGAGTCTGGTAATGTACTGTCAGGTTGTTTATTTTCAAGCTCATATAGATTACGTCTCCCTCAATTTCGGATTGAACACCTCATCCAGTCCAACATTCATGATGTACATTGAACCAACGATCGCAGTAATTGCGAGACCCGGAGGAATAAACCACCACCACAGACCGAACTGCAGGGCATTCCACTCTACAGAGAGACTCATCATGATTCCCAGTGAAATAGCATTTGTCGGACCCAGCCCCAGGAAATCCAGGGTAGCAGCCATTAATACCGTTCCTCCGAACTGAAGAATCAATGTCATCAGAAGGTATGAATACATATTGGGCGCTATTTCCCGGAAAATAATCTTGTAAGTCGCTACCCCACTCAAGCGGGAAAGATCAACAAAATCCCTGTTTCTCAAGGAAAAGGTCTGAGCACGGATAGCCCGGGCAACCCACGGCCAGTTCAGTACCCCGATCAGAAAACTCTGTATCCAGACACTGCGGACATCCATGTAGGAATTGATAATTATCAGCACAGCGATAGCTGGTATAGTCAGGGTAATATTAGTCACACCGCTGAGAAATTCATCCAGCCAGCCGCCTTTATACCCGGCTGTGAACCCGATGATCATACCAATCATAGTTGCAATGCTTCCTGCCAGGGTGCCTACCACAAAGGCGGAACGCAGTCCAAGAACGAACTGGGTGTAGACATCCTGTCCGAAGAAGGTTGTACCCATCCAGAATTCCGAACTTGGCGGCTGGCGCTGAGGAGCAACATAGTCATAGGGATCATCGAACTGGGTTAACATCGGACCTACAATTGCCAACAGCAGGAACAGCAGTATCACAGTCATTCCAACACGTACCTTCCCGTTTCTCAGTGCAAAGTACAGAATTTCATTCTTCTTTTTTCCCGGTCCAGCCGCACCGGGTCCCTGAGCATATAAATCAGCCTCCTGCATCAGGTTTTGAGTTGCAGCATCGCCCATCAGTCACCTCCCTGCATTCCAACCCTTGTTCTCGGGTCGACAATGATGTAGACAATATCTATGGTGAAATTTGCCAGCAATACTCCGATGATAATTATTGTAAAGCTTCCCTGCATCAAGAAATAATCCTGATTCTGCACCGCCGCCAGCAGCAGGCTTCCGAGACCGGGGTAAGCAAATACCGCCTCGGTGACAACATTGCCTGCAATAATCACACCAAGCTGCAGTGCAAGTCCGGTGATCTGCGGTAGAATTGCATTTCTGAATGCGTATTTACGGATTAACCTTCTGGGGGCACCTGCTGCTTCCAGATAGTGGGCATAATCAGATTCCAGTTCATAGATCACCATGTTTCTCATGCCGATGGCCCAGCCGCCGAACATTACCAGAAACAGGGACATAAAGGGCAGAAACCAGTGATGCAGAAGATTCGTAATGAATCGCCAGGTAAATGCCGGTCTCAGCGCAAAACTATAGCCGCCGGCAAGGGGAAACCACCGAAAAACAGCTCCGAACACGAATGAAAGTACAATCGCCATCCACATATACGGGGTAGCGGTTACAAGGTATCCAAGCGGAAGAACCGTATTATCGAGTTTCTTGCTCCGCGCCGCAAATGCGCCGAAAGAGTTTCCTGCCCACCAGCTCAGCAGAATGGCAGGTAAAACCAGCATGAGTGTGTACGGAACAGCCCTGCGAATGACCGTCAGAACCGGAGTCGGAAACAGGTAGATACTTGTCCCGAAATCAAGCTGAAACAAGGCCCTCCAGTAGTTCAGATACTGTTGAAACAAAGGAACATCCAGACCAAAAGCCTGGGTATAGTAGGAAGTCATAAGTCTGGCAGAGTCTGCACGCATGCCAGCGCGGCTGATCATGGACTGCACAGGATCGCCAGGCATAAGCCTGGGAATCATCCAGTTCAGTGAAATTGCAAAAAAGAACACAACCAGGTATACCAGAATCTTACGAATTATATAGCGTGCCACATTATCCCCCGTGATGAACCCGGCAAAAGAGCAGAAGCACTTTGCCGGGTGTATTTACAGATCAGCAATGCCGATTACTGTACTGGCTCCAGTTCTGTCAGCATGAGAACACCGCCCATCTGCCACATTCCACCCCAGGTAGAAGGAAGATATGTGTTGCTGCTACCGTCCTGCGGCCAGCCGGTCCAGTATGTTGTGTTCCACTGTGCCCAGAGACCGTTGTACCACATCGGAATCAAGGGTAGTTCTTCCATAGTGATTCGCTGCAGCTCTGACATAACTGCTTTCATACCATCAATATCATCAACGGGAACCAGGTCCAGTTCATCTACCAGCCTGAAAGCTTCCTGATTTTCATAGCGACCAAAGTTACCGCTGGTCATAGGATCCTCAACAGGATTGGTGTACATATAATCATAATAAGTCCAGGGAGTATCATCGAGACCTGCCCAGTTATTCATGGTAATGTCAAAGTTTGCGCTGTTGCGGGCATCATCAAGAGCCGGAGCATCCGGAAATTCTGTAGTGACATTGATTCCTACAGCTCGTGCACCCGATGAAATAATACGCGCAGCTTCCATCCAGTCAGTCCATCCAAAGGGAACAATCAGCTGCAGGCTGATTGGACTTCCGTCAGGCATCTGAACAAAGCCATCACCATTCACATCCCGATAACCTGCATCTGCAAGTATCTCGCGGGCTCTATCTCTGTTGAAGCTGAAACCAAGTTCATCGACCAGATCCCAGTCAACATAGGGGTCATACGCAGGAAGCAGACCAGTAGGATTGGCCTTCTGTACAATTCCTCCAAAGGCAACGTCAATAATCTGATCAACATTGATTGAGTATGCCAGTGCCTTTCTGAATTCTGCATTGTCCATTGGTTCACGTGTAAGATTCAGGATTAGCCATGCTGTATTGGCAGAAAGCATGTATGGAGGGCTATCATAAAATGTGCCGATTGGATAACCCTGCTCAATGAGTGTCCCGATACCCGGCAGAAAGTTATTGCTCAGATCAAGTCCGCCTTGAAGCAGTTGTCCGAGAGCAACATTGTTGCTGGAGTTCCGGATATCTACAATACGGCGAGGTGCCATGCTCAAGCCAAGAGCATCAATTGCCCACCAGCTGTCGTTCCGCAGCCAGACCATTCGGTCTTCCTGATGGGTATCGTATTTATACGGCCCGGTGCCTACAGGGTTTTCGTTTGATCCACCGGTTACATCGGCTTCGCTATAGTTTTCCCAGATATGCTTCGGCAGCATAGGAACATTCAGCATGGTATTTCCCCATCGCTGATGCAGAACTGTATCAAACGTGAATTTTACTGTTGTTTCACTCAATTTTTCTACACTGCGCAGATAGTTCCACATGCCAGAAAAGGTAGTAGAAAACCTGTCATGAAGTTCAAATGAGAACACAACATCATCTGCTGTAAAACTGCGGCCATCCTGCCAGCTCACTCCCTGACGGACCTGCAGCTCATACTCTGTATCGCTTACCCAGTCCCCTCCGGTAGCCAGCCACGGAATATACTCGTTAGCCATTACATCGAAGTTGAAAAGGGTTTCATAAAGCAAGCCAGTGCTCCCCGTTGCCTGAGCCCAAGGTGTCACAGGATTCCAGCTGTTTGGCGGGCCCCATGCATTTCCACTGGTATACAACGTCTCGTGACGCGCATACTCGGTTTCGATGGCTTCAGCGGTGTCCCGTTGACCACCTGCCCAGACTGCCCCCGCAATCAGAAGCAAAGCCAGTACAATAAGTGTAATCTTTTTCATAAACACTCCTCCTTGAAGATTTCCGGTTTCTTAGAAACCGGTTTCTATTATCATCAAGCCGAATTTGCATACTGTCAAGTTTTTTTCCAATTATTTTTCTATGCTGAGTACCATTCATGAATTCTATGTTCATACCTGGAGCTTTTTGCAAAATTTCATTTTTTATGAGAATTTGCAAGAACATTAATTCTCAAGTTGTTTACATAAAACAACTTGAGAATTCGCTACTGATGCGAGGAGAAAAATGCACGTAATTTTAAATTTCCTCTCTGGAAAGAAGTTAATTATTATCGGACAAATAAGAATACCGGGAGCAGATAATTAATGAAAGAAAGGATAAAAACTGGTTTCCATGAGAAATGGACAGATACAGGATCCGTCCACTTCTTCCCGGCTGCATACAACTAACTGAGGGAAGCTGCATTTCTCTGAATAAGTTCCTGCCTCTGACGCACGCATTCGGCACTGGTCAATCCGTCTTCCGGGGTATTGAGACAGTAATCAACGAGCTGATCGGTGGAACTGACAGCTACATGCAGCCTTGTATCCGAAGAAGCATAGTAAATCAGAACCCTTCCGTCGGCATCCTGTATTGCTCCATTAGAGAAAACTACATTAGAAACATCTCCAACCCGTTCATGTCCCCTCGGCTCAAGAAAAAAACCTCCTGGCCGGGCAATGACCTTTCCGGGATCTAACAGATCTGTCATGAATGCGTACAGCACATAGCGAAGACCTGCGGCTGTATTTCTTACACCGTGGGCGATATGAACCCACCCAGCATCAGTTCTGATAGGCGGAGCACCTGCACCGTTTTTACCTTCCTTCACCGTATGATACATTCGGGGATCAAGCAGTACCTCGTCATGAATCTCTGCAGCTTCCATGGATTCACAGATACCATAGCTTACCCCCCCGCCGGAACCAGCAGAAATAAAGCCGTCCTGCGGTCTGGTATACAGCAGATACCCCCCGTTTACAAACTCTGGATGCAGAACAACGTTCCGCTGCTGAGGTGATGCAGTTTTCAGATCTGGAAGCCGCTCCCAGTTTACCAGATCCCTGGTTCTGGCAATTCCAGCAGCAGCGACAGCTGAAACTGTATCGTGTGCTGCCGCTGATGGATCCTTTCGCTCGGTACAGAAAATCCCATAGATCCAGCCATCTTCATGGCGGGTCAGGCGCATATCGTAGACATTGGTATCTGGATCCTCAAGCTGCGGCAAACTGATCGGTTTACCGACAAATCTAAATTCATTGATTCCGTCAGCACTTTCTGCAAGAGCAAAAAATGATTTTCGATCTGCCCCTTCAACCCTGCACACAAGACAGTACTTACCATTCAGCAGGATAGCACCGGCATTAAATACCGCGTTTATCCCCATTCGTTCCATAAACCATGGGTTTCGCTTTTCTGACATATCATAGCGCCACTCAACAGGCGTGTGCATTGCAGTCAGAACCGGAAATTTGTATCGGGTAAAGATTCCATTGCCTGGCAGTACAGGCTCATTTTCACGAGAGACCAGTGCATCATGCTCTTCCTTGATCAGTCGAACACGATTGTCGAATTGAGTATTCATACTCACTCCTTGGGTTGTATATAATGTTAGTATATCAGATTATCAGTCTATCGATTCTACTGATGATTTCTAGGCATGCCCGACCATTATGGTATGGTGTTTTCCAGATGCCGCCCTTGTCCTCTTTTAAATCCGAAGATCCGTCATCCCGTACAATGCTGCGCCATTCTCCATGCTCTCGGTCAACTATATGATCCTGAATCACAGCCCAGACCTGAACTGCACTATCAAGAAATTTCTGGTCACCGCTTAATTCATAGGCATTCAGAAAGCCTACTACCGATTCTGCCTGTACCCACCAGACCAGACTCGTATCAAGATCGCTTCCATGCAGCTCATTAATAACACCGCCATGAGAGGACCTGAAGGCTTCGCTGTAGGTTATTTCGGCTATCTTCATAATGTGAGGACGGATGCTCTCCATGAGCTCTTTGTCATGAATTATCTCCACCGCCTCCCATAACAACCAGGCAGCTTCGATATCATGACCATAAGAAACGACATCCAACAGACTATTCCATGCTTCATCAAAATAGAGTTTTAAATGCCCCGTCTCACGGTCAAGTATATGCTCAACCGTCACCTGCACAAGCTCATGTATTGCATCAAAAACCCTGGCTGAAGGATTTAATCGGTAGTAGTTTGTCAGCGCCTCAAGAACATGCAGATTGGTATTCATTGATTTAGCGCAATTCAGATCCTTTGGACTCAAACGGGTATCATCCAGTTTTTTCCATTCACGGGAGCGCGCCTCGAAATAACCGCCATGTAATGGATCCAGACCATATTTCTGGAGATTCTCGAACAGGGCTTCACAGAGCTTCACATACCTGACAGGTTCGCTGCTGATATGGGCAAATTCGGACAATCCATAAAGAGCAAAAGCCATGCCGTAAAAATGTTTCCGCTGGTCAAGCGGGCTACCGTCTGCCCTGGTCTGCCAGTACACGCCACCATATTCACGGTCAATATATGCCTTTTCCAGGAACCTGACAGCATGCTCTGCCATCTGAAAGGACACACTGTCCCCATATTTCCGGTAGCAAATTGAGTACAACCAGGCAAAACGGCCATGCATTACAACCCCCTTCGCAGCATCAGAAACTGGAACATTATCGTGTGATATCGCACCCCGAAATCCACCATTCTCCAGGTCCATGGCATGTTTCGGCCAGTATGGATGAATATTCTGCAGAAGCTCCTGCTCCGCAGATTTCCTGAGGCTGTACAATTTTTCCAGATTCACGGGACTGATCAGCATTACTTTACTTCTCCAATTACTATACCCTTTATGAGATAGCGCTGTGCTACAAAAAACACCAGCAACGAGGGTATGAGGGCGATTACCACAGCAGCAAGCTGAATCGTAAATTCAGATCCTGTAGGGGACTCAAAGAACAGCAAACCAAGAGGAAGGGTATACAATCTGCCGTCACTGATGTAGATCAGGGGACCAAGCAGTTCTTTCCATGACCACAGGAATGTATTAATTCCTGAAACCATAAGTACAGGGATGGCTTGAGGCAGAATAATACTCCAGAAAATCCTTAATGATCCACAGCCGTCCATTTTGGCTGCCTCGTCAAACTCAAGCGGAATCGTCATCATGAACTGCCGGATGAGAAAAATATTCCAGGGCACGCCAAAGAGAAATGGAACTATAAGTGGTCTGAAACTGTTTGTCCATCCGATAGTTCGGAAAAACAGAAACAGCGGAATATTGGTAACCTGCTGCGGCAGCATCATGCTCGACAGCATGATAATAAAAAGAACATTCCTGCCGGGAAACTGGAATCTGGAAAAACCATAGGCAACAAGAGCTGAACTCATGACAGCCAGCAGAACCTGGACAAAAGCAAGCCACAGACTGTTAAAAACATAGCGAAACAGCGGAACCATGGTCACTGCATCAATATAATTCGACCAGCGTTGAGGAGACGGAAACCAGACATCCCTGAAGTTGGTCGAATAGAACTGCCCCATATCCTTTACTGAAGAGACGAAAAGATAAACGAAAGGAACCATCATCAGTGCCAACAGACAGAACAGGAACAGAAAGCCGAAAAGCTTGACCCTGCTTACACTGGTCATATCAAGTTTAAGTGTTTTCATGATTCTTCCCTACACGCTTTTCAATTGATTACGCTTCATAATGAGTATGATTATGAAGGTCAATACAAGTCCAATTAAAAACAGGAACCAGCCGATTGCAGCAGCGGCACCCATTTCCCAATAGCGGAATCCCCGGGTGTACAGATAATAGACAAGTGTTGCCAGAGAATTTCTCCGCCCCATATTCAGAGCACCTGCCGACCCTCCCATCCTGGCTAATGCGGCCGGGACATCGAATATCTGCAGGCCGTAGATAGTTCCCATGACAAGCTGGAAGAAGATAACCGGCATAAGCAGCGGCAGGGTAATATGGAACAGTCGGTACCACCAGCCAGCACCGTCAATTTCAGCGGCTTCGTGATATGACTTCGGCTGTCCCGAAATTCCTGCCAGAAAAATAATCATTGCAGCTCCAATAAACCAGAAGTTGGTAATAACAACCACCCATGGAGTCACAACGGGATCCTCAAGCCAATACACAGGATCTATACCGAAGAGTCCAAGAAATAGATTTATCAAACCAAATCGTTCACTGCCGAAAATCGGACTCAACATCAGTCCGATTGCAACCGGAATTACCAGATTCGGGAGGAAAAACAGCGTCCTGATCACACCTCTACCAGGTACCTTTTCATTCAACAAGGCAGCAATAAAAACAGCCAGTACAATTCCAACCCCATTTCCTACGAACATAAAAAGAAGAGTATTCAATAAGGCCCTGATAAATACGGGATCGTCAAACAGCAAACTTCTGTAGTTTGACAGTCCTACAAATACCGGGTCTCCCAGAATATCCCACTCAGTCATGCTTATATACAGAGAGTGAGCCATCGGAAACATCTGAAACAGCATAAATCCGATGATCCATGGCAGGATGTAGAGGTAGCCGTTCCACTGGGACCGGCGTACCGCATTATGTAAAATATTCAATCGATACTCCTTCGGCTGGATGGAATCATCTGCCGAAAATACGGCGGATGATTTCATTCCCCTCACGCTCTATGCGTCGTACAGTCTCCTCTGCAGACACTCTGCCCTCAAAGAATTCAGCCATTGCTTCTTCCACCATAGCCAGAAACTGATCATTTGGAAGCATTGGACCGCTAATCATATACGGCACCTCATTGAAAAAAGCCCCCATAATTTCGGGTCCAAGATGATGCGATTCCAGAGCTGCTTCCATGGCATTTGTATTTGCTGGCAGATCTCCGGTACGGGAAAACGCTATCTGTCCCTCACTCGCCATCCACTCAACAAAGCGGTATGCAGCCTCCTGGTTCCGTGAAGCCCTGAAGATCGAGAGAAAATTTATATTTCCCCTGTTAGCACGATGATCAGCGACGGGCAATGGAGCGGTACCATAGCGGATTCCCGCCTGGTCAACCGGTCCAAGTCCCCAGGATCCAGAGTGCATCATTGTCACTCTTCCCGTTGCAATAGCCGTATCGGGAGTACCCCAAGGGCCTGACCAGTCACCGAGGTGAGGAGGAATCAGCTCCTCTTCGATCATGCGCTGCAGCAAGTGCATCCCACGCAATCCCTCGGGACTGTTCAATGTAATTCTGTTCGGTTGTGTCAGATCATCAAGCATGCTGCCGCCGAATTGATTGACGAGAGCTTCAACCATCTCATCCTTATGCCAGTGAGCAGCATAGCGGGTTACCTCACCTGCTGCATTCCTCCGAGTAAGCTGTGATGCTATTTCAAAAAAATCATCCCAGGTCATCGGGATTTCACTATCAGGATAAGCAAGCCCAGCCTGATCGAAATGATCCTTGTTATAGATCACTGACTTGGTAGCCATCCCGACAGGCACACCGAAATACCGCCCGTCAAAGCGGACAGCCGTGATTGCCGATGGATGCATTTCCTGTATAAGTGAAGAAGCCTCAGAAAAAGCATCCATCGATAAGAAGGCACCCCGCGCCATATATGGTGCGGCCATGACACTGGACATCATCATGACATCTGCTGCATCACCGCTGATTATTGAATTCCTGATTTTCTCCCAGTAGGCTCCCCAGGGCAGAAACTCGGTCTCAACCCGTATATCCGGGTTCTCTTTCATAAATGCATTAACAAGATCCTGAAAATCCCGGGCTTCCTGGGCTCCTGCCCAGCGCGTGAATTTGATCGTTGTCTGCCCAGGTTGTGCTGGCTCACGCTGTCCCTCGGCAAAAATGCCGAGGGAGAACGTAAGGATCAAGACACATGAAATAAATACTGCTTTCATTTGATTATCCTGTTTAACGGCACCGGATTCAGCGTGGCTGACCGTATACCTCGAAATTCCAGAGTGAGTAGCCCCATTCACGGCCACGTTTCTCTCCGTGGATCCTGACGTAACGGGCAGCTACCGGATCAAACTCATATTCGATTACACCGGGAACCCCCTCTGTCTCTGATGCCACAATCGTCCAGTCCTCACCATCAGACGAGACCAGAATATCGTAGATAAGACCGTGAGCAGTTTCCCAATTGAGCACCACACGATTCACTGCATGCTCATCCCCAAGATCAACCTGAATCCATTCATCATCAGGATTCTCAGCATCTGGCTCGTAGTAACTTGACCAGCGGGTGGTGGGAAGACCGTCAAATGCAAACCGGGGATCGTGCTGGCTGGCTTCCACCGAGCTGGCTCGCCCAGGTTTCAGCAACGCCAGGTCACCGTCTACGGGATCAATAACGTATACAAGAAACGAGGTACTGGTCTTACTGAGGTTCGCATTCGCTGCTTCAACAGTAATCTCGGCAATACCCGACATACCATCTTCAACGGCAAGACCAAGAATGCCATCCTCGATCAGTACAGTCACTAAATCTTCACGAGTATTCTGGAATACGCCAAATTCAAGATCAGTGCCGAAGTCCTCATCATAAAAAACCTCAGTAAGATCGGTCAGATCAGCTATGAGACCGGCACCCATTTGAACAACCTGGGTCCCGATCGGATTAACCACACCTGGAATTGATCCGGCTAATGAACGATCAACCCTGGCTGCATCTGGAATAATCTGAGCTATATACTGCATTCCCGGTGCAGCAGAAAACACATTCCCATGACCATCGTGACCAGTCCATGTCCAGGCCAGAGCACCGGCATAATCATTTTCAAGTGCAAACTGATATGCCTCACGCGGGCTGAGCGATGTACTGATCCGTGGACTGTCTATTCCCTTGGCAGAAAACTCACCAATCAGAATCGGTTTATCCAGGCCCCAGTGCGAAGCATGGTTATGAAAAGGTGATTGGTTCTCACCGAAATGCTCAGGATAATAGTGGATCTGATAGAAATCCAGATACCCATCAGGATCACCGCCTGCAGCAATCAATCGCTCATCACTATAATAATTGTTGAAGTTTTCTATATCCGAATTAACCCGTACATTCCAGGCACCATTAGTTACCAGTGCATCCGGATTAGTGCGGTGTATCGCCCCCGCGACCATATTCACAAAGCGCTGAACATCTGACATCTGAACCTTGATCGGTGTCCAGCCATATTCAGTCATACCCTCAGGCTCATTAAACACTTCCCATGCAACGAGTGCTGGGTGCCGTCCCACCTCCTCAACCAAGGGTATCAGAGCATTATCTATATAAGACTGGATCGCCTCAGTATCCTGTACAAATAGCTTGTTCCGCTCAGCCATTTCCTGTCCGATTGTGTCAACCTGAAGAAGATCAAAGCTGAACAAAACAGGCATAATGAGAACGCCGCGTTCCCAGGCTATATCCAATGCACGTCGCATGACAGGAATTGCCTGAGACGGCAAACCGGAGACCTTATGCCCGTCAAAAGTTGGGCTGTGTGCGCCGTTAACATGAATCCACCAGCGGATCGAATTCCCGCCGGAAAAAGCTACATCCTCAACCGCTTCAGTAAAACGCGCCTCATTGAAATTATTAAGGTCGGATGCAAAATTGATCCAGGCAAGGTTCATTCCGCTCAGAAACAGATCCTGACCATTATGATTTATACGATTAAACTCATAGGACTTGCTCTCCCTTGCCGCCCCTGTGGCACATGAAACTGCGAGAACAGAACAAACGAAAGCGAGCAAGCCTATGCTAATAAATGAATTGATTTTTTTCATGTTATCCTCTTGAAAATGCTGCCACCCTCACTGCTGTGTAGAGATGACAGCATAAAATTGAAAAACTGCAGACACGCAGTTTCCTGTACTTACTCCGTGATCAAACGGATATTATCAAGCACAACCGCCCCGCGGATCCCTGCGGCTCCATGAATGCTAAATGCAACTCGTTTAACATCATGTAGATTTTCTGTAGTACCAGTGTTTGCCCAGTTGCTTGCTTCTGATTTCACGTTATTACGGATATCAAACTCAACAGATTCATTAAGACCAGGTTGTATTTCTACATCCGATGACTCGTACCAGGTCCAGCCATCTCCGGTATTCGGAGCGACAGTCATCATTACTGGACTATCTGCAAGATTATTGATATCTACAACAACCTTGCTTACATTATGCCAGTTCGAGATTGCAGGCTCATCAATGCCAAATTGAGCAGATGAACTACCATCAAGCCGGAAATCCACACGAAGTGCACGACTACCTCTGGTTGCCTGATCTGTTTCTCCAGCATTCAAGGCGTTTTCCTGCCAGTCGAATACATTCCAGGCAGAGAAAGCTGCATCACTTTCAAAATCCTCGAACAATCCATCTGCAGGAACACCTGTGGATGTAGCACATCCAACAGCCAGCGCAGCAAAAACGACAAGCAATATACCTAGTGCTTTTTTCATAAATATCCTCCTGTATTCTTAACTACCAGGTTACCCTGGTTTCCAAAACAAAATTTCCTGTATTCTGATCAGCTGACATATCTGCCTGACTGACAACATAATATCCATCAATCACCAGATTGCTGGATATCCCGCTATGGCGGACACCAATTCGAGCCAGCCATTCATCGGTACCACCCGAAGCAGCCTGCTTGTAATGCCCATACAGATAAGGAGCAAGACTATACGCCGGCAGCACATAATTCAGTTTTGCTACTGCACCAAAGGGACGATTTCCTTCCTCTAAACTACTCTCACCGCTTATGTTTTTCATTTCCGCAAAGAATGCAAAACCAAGGTTCTGAACTAATGACCCTGCTCCTGCAGGATCAAAATAACCTAATCTCAGATCAGCTTGTCCAGCGCTATCACCTATCCTGCTGAACAAAGCGGTAATACTGAGTCCACGAGGATTTTCATCACCGCTCAAGGGGTTACGACCCGCATTTCCGGTTCCCTTCCAGAGAAATTTAAACCCTCCGTTCAAACCGATGGTATCGATTTCATTTGTCCGGGAATAATCACTGCCGATAAAGGGTACAAGGTAAGCTTCAGTACCAGCGCTGATTTCATACTCAACACCAGCCCCGACTCCATAGCGATCCGGATCAAGGTTAACACCTCCAACCGCATCCATGGCGAAAATAAATCCCTCAACAGGTTTCAATTCAATATCACCCGAGAATGCAAATACATTGTCAGTATTAAGCTCTGCAGGATCACTGTTCAGACTATACCCGCCATTGGGAGTTCCCAACTGCAGCTTCACTCTCAATGTATCCGCACTGTAACCAAAACCTAATAACCCCCATTGTGAAGCAGGCCCTAAAGTAAAGGCCGTAGATGCAGGACCGCTAATTAGAGGAGAATTCAGGGTATAATACGATGCCCTGGGAGCAAACTGATGAGGATTATTCATCCAGTCATTCCTTGGAACAAACAGACCACTCCGGGCCGCATGATTAAAATTCATCCCTAATTGATTACTGAGAATTGTTGCACTAAAACCCTTCCAGAAAAGCGAAAAATCTATAACACCCACTTCAAACGGAAATTCAAGTGAAGCGTTAGGTGTCGAATTAAGATTCTGTCGAAAGAATTTATGAGCAAACTTGAGCCCCTCCAGTCGTATACTTAATTGCAGGGAATCCCTTGCAGAATCTCCCGGGGCATCCCGAAAGTCATCTGGCTCCAGAACCTCATACCATAAACCCAGTTCGCGTATATAGTTTTCTACACCAAAGGCATTGTGATCGAGATTAAGCCCAATCCTTGTTCCTCCCTCAATCTTGAATATGGTTTTACTGCTCTCATTGGTCCATTCACGTGAGAACAGCACACTACTGCCTGACATGATCAGCACGACAACAGCAGCAATAATCTTTCTGCTTTGCATCCATACCTTCCTTCTATTCCTGAAAATACTGGCCGCCAGAAAACAGGCGGCCAATGAATACCGAGAGCAGACTCTTAATCAATCGGAATCAACTCAGCCTTTGTAATCCTGAAACCATCAGCATCATATGCCTGCTGGTTATAAACCTGCACAATAATCTTGATAATGTTCTCTGTGTCCATGTCATAGTCTGAAAAATTAATAGTTATATTCTGATTCTGTTCAAACCACACATCCTTGAAATCCTCTTCAGTATCTGTAATATAGCCACTGTCGAGATCTCCAAAATAAACGGTATACTGCAGCCCTTCGCCAGGAACTGGATGCTCGAATATCAACTCAAATCCACTATATGCACCAAGATCAACTGCATCCTCGTCTGCAAGATTAAATATCGCAAGCTCTACATTCCGATTCTGCTTGATATTGAATGTAATAACACCATCGTCCTGGAGAAGACCAACAGGATCTGTATCTTCCACATCTGACCAGCCATCAGCCGTGTTTTTGTAATCGGCGATAGTCCATTCATACAACTCAATAAGACTGAGTTCAGCTGTTTCCTCGCTATTACTTTCACTTTCTGTATCTGCAGGCAGCTCAGTAGTAATTCCTGTGCTATCACAAGCAACCAGTACAAACACTAAACTTAATACAAACAAGAACGACAACAACCTTCTTCCAAACTCCTTCATATAAAACCTCCTGATTATTAGAAACCGGTTTCTTATGATGATGCTACATCCGCTTTCGGAAACTGTCAATCAGAATTTTCTGTTATTTCGATTTTATCGAATGAATCAAAATTTTAATAATGAATTTCATTATTTCAAACAGTAATTAATCAATTTTATCCATATTAAAGCAGGATATGATATTTTACTTGTGCGCAGCCCATGAGCATGATATGCTTGGATCAAGCCACACTAAAACGGAGGAAACCCTTTTCATGTTATGCAATACACCACCAATGGGCTGGAATTCCTGGAATACCTTCGGGTCTGACATAACCGAGCAGCTGATCATCGAATCAGCAGAAGCACTGGTATCCAGCGGCTTGAAGGACGCCGGTTATAAATATGTTGTAATCGATGACTGCTGGTCAGAGCGTGAACGCGATGAATCAGGCAGGCTCGTACCTGACAGAATCAAGTTTCCGAATGGAATTGCAGCGCTTGCAGGCAGGCTCCATGACATGGATCTGAAACTTGGCATCTACAGCTGTGCCGGGGTCAGAACCTGTGCAGGGTATCCCGGCAGTTTCGAACATGAATTCGATGATGCCCGGACCTTCGCTGCCTGGGGTATTGATTATCTGAAATACGATTATTGTTATAAACCTGACGGCATACCAGGCGAAATTCTGTTTCGGCGTATGGCTGCAGCACTGAGAAACTCAGGCAGGGACATTCTTTTTGCAGCCTGCAACTGGGGAAATGACAACGCTGCACTCTGGATGCGTTCTGCAGGTGCTCATATATGGAGATCCACCGGAGATATTTTCGATTCCTGGAGTTCAATAAAAGAACTGATCCTGCTGCAGGATGGACTTGAACCCTATACAGCCCCGCAATGCTGGAACGATATGGACATGCTTGTTGCAGGCATGCAGGGAAAAGGAAATGTCGCCCGTGGGGGGTGCAGTGAAAAGGAATATGAAACACACTTTTCCCTATGGAGTCTTATGAGCTCCGCACTGATGCTCGGATGCGATATCCGCAACCTGGATGAATCAAGCAAAAAACTCTTTACAAACAAAGGTCTCATCAGGATAAACCAGGACTCCGAGGGTAGACCCTGCTACGTACTTCCACACTGGAACAATTCTGACTGCAGAACATATGTAAAACTGCTATCGGATGGAAGCTATGCAATCGGACTTTTTAATCTTGGTGAAACCAGGAGCGAAACTGCCGTACATCTCTGGGACATCGGCATACCAGCAAATTCGGGACACAAAGTCGAAATCCATGACGTCCTAAATCCAGATAGCAGTGAGTTCATTCAGGAACGCTACAGCTGCATGCTTGAAGCCCATACCTGCAGAATAA
Source organism: Spirochaeta dissipatitropha (assembly GCF_054657935.1). Taxonomy (NCBI): domain Bacteria; kingdom Pseudomonadati; phylum Spirochaetota; class Spirochaetia; order Spirochaetales; family Spirochaetaceae; genus Spirochaeta; species Spirochaeta dissipatitropha. The sequence goes on from NZ_BAAHXT010000005.1 coordinate 63,693, forward strand.
TTCACTTACAGTTAAGAAAATAAAAGGAGAAACAAATGATGAACAAGGATTTCAGAAAACAGTCAGTTTTGTATGTTATGACAAGCGCAGCATGTGTAGTTATGATCATGCTCTCTTCATGTGCCAGTAGTGCAGACAGAGGAACCCGGGGAGCAATACTGATCAATGACAACCAGACCGGCGATGGAATTCACCAGATTGAATACAGTTCCGGCTGGACATATGCTGCAGACGATGAAAACAAATTCAACGGAGATGATCATTATAATGGAACTGCTGGCTCATGGTACCAGATTCGTTTCGAAGGTAGTAAGGTGCGGATATACGGTACTGTAGATGCCCACCATGGCTCGGCTACTGTCAACATAAACGGAGATCAGGTACAGGATGAGATCAGCTTCTTCGGTGAACGGCGCGCTTATCAGCGCCTGGTGTATGAAAGCCCAGATCTTGAACATGGTGACCACCGGATCCGGGTTACCACCACGGGGGACGGCGTGATAACCCTGGATTTTGTTGAGGTCTTAATTAGTGATAATAAAACACCACATTAAACCTCAGTTAAACAGAGGAAATTACGGAATTCCCTGCAATTTCCACTTCGCAATGGCAAACACTTAAGTTGTTATATTTAAACTACTTGAGCTTTTTTTTAATCTTGCGAATGCTAATGGAGAATATATTTCTCCATTAGCCCAGTATATACCTCTGAGGCAATCTCTGATGCAATTGTCCCGGAGTATATAATTGTCGCTTCCAGACCCTAATATCTTCCTCCGGTACCCCCTTCAGATGACTCAGAAATGCCCGCTGGGTAAACAGCCTTTTCAACCTGCTTTTGACCATTTTTTCCGGTAATCCTGCCCGCTGCCAGCGCTTTTGTCTCAGAGAATCCCTGCTACGATACGGCTTCATGAAGTTATGATACATGCGGTACACATGTACCGATTCCATTGCATTCACCACATTCCGCCTGAAGGTGACCGTCTCCCTGACATACGATGCAATGTCCTTTCGCAGCTCACGATCAAAATTATCCATGGCAAACATCGGCCCACCTGGCCCACGATTATGATCAGAACTGATGTGCTCCCAGGTAAGTCGTCTACAGGCTATCTGTTGATGCGTCAGCTCGCTTCTGCCTATTGCGTCAGGATATTCTTTTTTTATTGTCGGTGATTAAACACACCGATACAGGCAGGTTTATATCGGGTATTTTCGGTGGATTCCATTGCTCTATACGGTCACTCATGGTGTTCAGAATCCGCCCGAATGAGTTCACAATCCCTCGAGATTCAGGCCGGTAGACCTTCTCCAAACGGGCTTGTTTCTTTTTCTGGACATCAGTCATAACCCCTGTCCTGCGGATTGTAACGTGATCCATAGTATAGAGATACTCACTTTCCTTCCCAATTAGAATATGCAGGTTACTCGGGTAATATTGGCTCACCTCAAAGGATACAAAGCCATCAGCGATCAGATCCTCGGGCTTGTTCAGGTAGGGACTGAGCTCAGCGTGCAGCGCAATGCAGTTGCGGGCTAGCCGGCTGATTCTGTTGCGGCAGATGGCAGGTGAAATCCCGCGGTTTCGCTGGGTTGCGGCCAGGCTACAGCGGCTGCGGACATCCTTCAACAGATCATTGTATGACACAATTCGGTGCACGCGATAATCGATTGAGAAGGTACGTTCAGAGAAATAACGCCTGCAGTCCTTACACTGAAACTGCTGGAAACTACCAGCACAGGCTGAGCAGCCCTTGCCTTTCAGCCAGAACCAGGTGCCGGTTTTCTGCTTCTCTGATCGGCTACGCTTGTGATGCTTGTGATGCTCACAATGCTTGTTGGGACAGAATGGAGGGGTATGCATACGAAACTCCTTTTTTCGCTGTGTACATACCCATTACTACTACATGGTATTTCATTGAGCCTTGTGAATAAGGCGACTATAACCGGTAATTCTTTGTGGAATTTTCCAACGACTCAATAGGAAGACAACTCCGGTAGATCATCTCGGGTTATTACCAATTCATGATTGTATACATGCTGCTTGTGCTGCTGATCGTTATGCCATTCTCCTGACCAGAAGTTGTTGCTGTCGGTATTCGTGCTTCTTCCGTCATTCCAGACCATAAACCAGGACCACCAGGCTCCGTCGCGTCTGATAAGATCAGGATCAGGGATCGATCCGTTTTCTGTCAAGGCTATTAATTTCGGATTATCCCGATCCTCAATCATGGCCGCCGCCTGCAGAAACCTGGCAGACTGACTGCCGTATTCGTTTCTTCCCGGATATACATCCTCACCAATAATGTCTACATAATCATCTCCCGGATACCAATCCGGATGCTGGCCGTTCCAGACCCAGATAAGATTATTGAGTCCATGATGCTCTGTCATCCGCCTGTACATCAACTTCCAGTGAGCGATATGCGCATCTGGACCACTTCTTCCCCACCAAAACCATCTGCCGCTGGCTTCATGCAGAGGCCTCCATAACACCGGAACTCCCGCATCCTGCAAACGCAGTAATTCCCCGGAGATCAGATCTATATCCTCAATCATATGGGAATAATCACTGCTTTCAGTCAGCCACTCTGCCGCTTCAATATCATACGGCAAGGAAAAATCAGTTCTATCGCTGTAGAATTCATAGGTGGCTCTACCTGGATCACGCCAATGCCACATAAAAGATACAATTCCATTATCAGCCCACCACTGCTTCGCTTCTTCAACCTGTAGCAGACCACTGCCTCCATCAACATCCCGGGTGTAGTTCATAAAATCATAGCCCGCGAGGGCTGGATAATGTCCAGTGTCCTCATATACACGAGAAAACATGTCGATGGAATCGTCCCAGGTCAGATCCATCTGCCCTGAAATCACTTTTTTACCATAGTTATCTACAAGAAACTGCATCAAACGAAGTGTATTATCATTAGCATCAGGATTTACAAGTGAAGCTTCCACATTGAAGATCCAGGAATAATCCTCTGGATAATCTAGCTTGATAGATTGAACATCGAAATAACCCCAATGCGGGCGGATAGATATCTTGTTCAACCCTTGTACCAGGAGCACATCACCTACCAGAATTTCCATCCAGTTGCCTGAGTCCTTACTGATAAACTCACCAATGTACTCATCATTCACATGCACATCGTTGTGTTTACTCCCCCAACCTGCCTGAACTCTCGATACTACAGCGAGAGAAAGCCGCATATCCTCAACAGCATCTATAACAAAGTCCAGCCGCCCTCTGTCTTCAAAACGCGCATAATCACCAATTTCAGCAAGCGATTGAGCCCCTGCCAACGTAACCGATAAACTCGCAGGCAGGTCTTCAAGTTTGAAGATTTCAGCCTCTGACACTGATACATCCGAATCTATACGATCTCCAGCTTCCGATAATACAGCACAAGCTGTTGCGACGAATAACAGTCCAAGACATAACAATATATTTCTTTTCATAACACACCCCCTGATTTAATAGAAACCGGTTTCACAAGAGTATGCCATGATTCTATATGCGTCAAGCAGAAATGTTACCTGTCCTCACCGCAAGAGCTTCTTGGTATAATAGATGCTGGTATAATTACTTCTGATTCATCCGGATCTTCACCTGACATAAGTGTAAGCAGCATTTCCATTGCTGAAGATCCTAGATCCGATATAGGTTGTCGAACTGCAGTCATCCGAGGTTCAATAAAATCCAGATATCGATAGTCATCAAAAACAGTCAACCCGTAATCCGAGAACGGGATACCAAGCTCACGCATCTCGTCAATGACATCAAACAGAAATGCGCCTCCAGCTCCAATAAACAGACTGTCAAAGCCACCAGTTTCGAACATTTCACGTGTATGCCGGCGAATGTCCTCAGTTTCATAATCACGTACTGAATGAATGAATTCACTACCTACACCATGAGACTGAAGAGCAGCCCTGTAACCGGCTATCCGTCTTTGATTATAATGGTATTGGCCTGGTCCAGTCAGTATAGCTGGACTTTTATAGCCATGATCAAACATATAAGACACGATATCAAATGCAGCCTGATAGTTCTCGACATCTACATGATAATGCAGAAATTCAGGATTCCTGCCTATCATCACAAATGGAATAGATTGCAAAAGAAGACGGGAAATACTCTTGCGATCCAGATGCTCAGAACCAATAATCAATCCATCCACCTTTTTGGTTCTGAGTACCGGTTCATACGCATCTTCAATTGCCCCTTCATGTTTTGGCGTAAGTACAAGGAGGTTATATCCGTTATTGATCGCAGTAGATGCAACACTTGTAATTAGCAGCGACCAATATGCGCCGCTCAGAGAATGCCCGGCCTCATGAGGAACAATAATACCGATATTCCCTGTCTTCTGATTGGCCAGAGCCTGAGCAGCGGAATTTGGAGTAAAATCGAATTCCTCGACCAAAGCCAACACACGTTCCCGGGTCGCCTGGCTGATACCGGGACGATTATTCAGTACCTTCGAAACCGTACCCTTGGATACCTTGGCTAATCGGGCAATATGCTCAATTGTCAGCATTTTTTTTGATTCACTGCTCATTCCCTCTCCTCATTCAAGATTGACAATTTGTATTCCTTATAATAAGCTGAAACCGGTTTCTTTGCAAATCTGGAGGATAAAATGAAATTCAGACATACCGGTTTTAATGTTCAGTGGATGTATAGCTATCCTGAACCGGCTCTTGAACCTGATTTCAGGATGCTGGACTTTGCAGCTGCAAATAGATTCTCTTTTATCAGGGTCCCCGTAAATTACTGGTATCTGAATCATGATTTCTCCTATTTCCCTCTCGATCTCCTGGCGCTTGAAAAAATAGATCGCTACATTTCAGCAATCACCGAGCGGGGCATGCATGCTTCCCTTAATCTTCACCGAGCTCCAGGCTACTGCATAAACGGAGCTGAGATGGAGGCTCATAACCTCTGGACTGATGCGCCGGCGCGAACTGCGTTCATCGCATACTGGAAATTCCTGGCTGAACGCTATTCCAGTTACACATCTGAACAACTAAGTTTTGATCTCCTGAATGAACCTCCACGGATCGGACAATACAACATGTCTCTGGAAAGCCATAACTCCTTGATAGCAGAAACGATCCAGACAATCAAACAAGTCAGCCCTGATCGAATCATTGTAGTAGATGGACTATCCGGTGGCAATATCCCGATACCCGAATTAATCCAGCCAGGAGTTATTCAGAGCGGCAGAGCATACCAACCAATGCGCCTTACCCACTATAATGCATCATGGTGCGAGGAAACACACGGTATGAAGATTCAGGATTATCCCGGCACTGAATATGATGGAAAAATCTGGACAATTGAAACCATTCGTGATCATTTCCGCCCATGGGAAAATCTGGAAAACATGGGATCTTCAGTGCATATCGGTGAACTAGGCTGCTATAATACTGTCCCGAACAGCTCTGCGCTAAGATGGTTTGAGGACCTGTTCACCGTTCTCCGCCAAAACAACTGGGGGTGGGCATTCTGGAATTTTGACGGGCCCTTCGGCATATGTGAACATGGACGTTCTGGAGCGCGCTACACCAGGATAAACGGATACAATATCGATGCCGATCTCTGGCAAATCGTGAAAAACAGCATATCCGCCTGAATTGCACTATGAGTCGTTAGAAAACCCCACAAATCTTGCTTGTATTCTCTTTTCCTGCTGATAATTATATCGATACATAAGCTTTTCGAGAAAATAATGCAGGCTTTTCTATCCTAAGTCCCAGCAGGAAAAACAATTACAGAATTTCAATTGTGGGGTTTTCTAACGACTCAAAAAAAGAACTATGGAAGTACAGCTCCACGGGCCAGAATAAACAGCTGATACCACTCCTCTCGGCTTAAATCAAGGGTACAGCCCATTGCAGCCGAGCGGACGCGTATAAGATCTGTGCTTCCTACCACCGGCACAATTCCTGCGGGATGACGGCAAATCCAGGCGATCAAGATGGCTTCCGGACTGCATTCTTTCTCCCTGGCCAAATACTGGATGTATTCTCCCGCAGCAGCCTCGGCCGCAGTTCGATCGTTTATGTCCTGCCGGGTAAAGCGGCCGCGGTGCAGAGGTGACCAGGCCTGCAGGGTAATTTTATTCAGCCTGCAGTATTCCAGCGTATCCATGGAAAAGAGACGATACCCCGGTTCTCTCTGGTTTATACTTATTCCAGCTTCAAGAAGATCAGGATGTCCAAGACTGAACTGCATCTGATTCACTTCAATTCTGTCTCCGGTAGCTGACTGGAGCAGAGCAATCTGTGATGCAGAATGATTGCTTACTCCAAAAGAACGCACCAAACCCTCATTCTCCAAATCTTCCATGGCCCTGGAAATCTCCTCAACTTCCACAAGGGGGTCGGGTCGATGAAGCAATAGCATATCAAGGTAAGAGGTATCAAGTCGCTCCAGAATCTCATGCACGGACCGCACAATATGATCATAGGAAAAGTCATAACGACCAGGCGCTCCTGGGTAGTCGTCATCCGGAAAACGAATTCCGCATTTGCTCTGAATGTAAAGGCTCTCCCTTTTTATGGAAGGATGACGGCGAAGAACCTGTGAAAAAACCAGTTCAGACTTACCCCTGCAATAAATGTCTGCATGATCGAAATCTGTAATTCCATCCTCAATCAAGGGAATGATTAACTCTTCTGCAGCATCTACTGTGCCGGGACTGACCTGATCACTGCTCCAGTCGCCACCGATCTCCATACAACCATATATTAACTTCCCGTTTTTCAAAATTTCCTCCCGCCGACTGATCTATATCCGTTCGATAAATTCCCAGGGATCCCACAACTGGACGTGCTTTTGAAGCAGTTCGGAAAAGACCCGGTCTGCGCTTAATACTACACCTTCCTCCGCGATTGCTTCGGTGATTACCAGAAGATGCTCGCAGCCTCTGTATGCCAATCTGACAGCCTGTACCAGCTGATTTTCAGGAAGACTGGACTTGCGTGAACCATCAGGATCATGTAAGGGAATCATCCTGTCTTCATACTGACAGTACAGATTTAAGTCAGCAGATTGATTGACAATGTTCGAAGAAAGACGAAAACGGTCATATATGCAGAGACCGGGAATTGCCCAGAGTTCCTGCTTCAGGTCACGTACAATCAAAACACTCAGTACAGCTGGATTCCGGGGTATTCTCAAGAGGAATCCAGTGCCTTCCTGACCGCTCACTGCTGAGGTAATCAATTCGATTTTACCATGCAGAAGATTCTCTATACTATGACGGACAGCATCCATACCGACCCCGCGACCGGAAATCACTGCTGCAGAACTTTTAGCGCTACCTGGATCAGAATCGCTCCCTCCCGAATTCACCGTACTCCCGCCTGCAACAGAACTGAAACCAGGCTGACAAAGCATATCAAGAAGTTCACCGGTATCTTCCGGCATCCCGGGAATAGAGATACCGCGCCCATCATCCTGAATGAGAATATCAAGCCAATCCTCATCAGTTGATAGCTCGATTCTGAGCGTTCCTGCGGCTTTTTTCCCTTTTCTCAAGCGCTCCTGAGGCAGTTCGATTCCATGATCCACAGCATTCCGCAGCAGGTGAACCAGTGCCTCACGCAGCACAGATGCGACTGTCGCTGGTACTTTTTCCTCACTTCGCATCAAGCGGCATTGAACCATCTTTTTCTGCTGATCAGCAAGCTGCTCTGTCATAGGGACAAGTTCCGAGATTATATCCGTTATTGGTACCATTCCTGAGGCTGAAAGCAAGCCTAAAAGCTCCTGGCTGATTGCTCTCGATCGTTCATCAAAACGTTCCCTGATAAGATGCAGCCCAAGCAGAAAGCTTTCATAGGAACGGCTACTGAGAGATAAATTGACACGGTCAGCCTGACCAAGCAATCCAGGATCGCAGGCCGGACTTTCACCTATTCTCTGCAGGAACTGCTTGAATTCAAGTCTCTGCAACTGCATGGCTTTAATCCCGCTGCTGCGGAGAAGTCTGTTCACTTCTTCCTCATCCTGCTTGCCCGAAAACAACACTGCAAAATCATCTGAACTCCCATCATCAATATCCGAGTTCAGGCACACATGCAGATTCTGCTCGACTGTATGAAGTATTAAATATTTCCTGTGTTTTCTGAATTCAGGCTGCTCACGAAGCTTGAGATGCAGCCAGTACATATGTTCAGCATTACGCTCTGCCGTGCGGACTGCATGCCTCAAGGTATTCTGATCCGCTCCGTCAATCAGACGGCTGAATAAATCAGAATCATTTTCTGCAGGCATGAATGATCGGGAATCAACCAGCGCTTCAATATCCCTGCTTCCAGCTCCTGATGACTCGCCTCCGGTCTCTTTCAGCTGAAGGAATATCTGCTGCAGGTCCTGTGCGACCCGGCATAATTCAGCAAGCTCATCACCCTCTATTTCTGCTTTCTCAAGTCTGAGGGCACCAAGTTTGTCCTCAAGATCACCTGCAGGACAGATCAGTTCGCTGATGCGCAGATATTCCGCCTGGGATCTGATTGAGTGAACATAGCGAAAAGCCTGGTTAACACTGACTGGTTTTCCGGATATACCGGGAAGTATCTGAACCAGTGAAGACAGTAACTGTTCTGTGTCACGCCAGAAAAAATCTGCTGCCGGCATCATGCTCTCCTTCGCAGGTGGAGGGTTTCATCTGATTTCAGCATACGCGCTGCTTCCTGCCGGATCATCCGGTCAGGATCCTCAAGGGCAAGATCAAGGACAGCTTGGCTGCCCTCAGCGAAATCCATGGAAGACAGCACATTCAGTACCAGAAGTCTTGTATGCTGATCTCCCTTGCTGAAAACGACAGCAAGATCACCAATGGCCTGTTTCATACGAAGAGCACCGACAGCAGAAACGGCAGCCCGCACAATGTCGGGCTCGGAATCAAACAGTGCTTTCCGGATAAACATAAACGCAGTCCGCTTCCTGCTTCTACCGAGAGCCTGTATAGCCGCAATCCTTACTTCCGGATCTGTACTCGCCTGAGAGAGTTCACCGATTGCAAAGATATCACTGATTGCCGTTTCCATATCCGGGTTCATGATGCCAGAAGTACGGGAAGGCTTCCCCGTTTTATATAATGCGCTCAGTCCTGCATACGCTTCAATAAGCTGATTGATTGCCCAATGTTGACCGTTGCTGCGGGTTTTATCTGGATGCAGCTTCTTGATTTTGTGCCTGAATGCTGCCTTGATTTCCTGCAGATCAGCGTCATCAGATACTCCAAGCCGGCGTCTCATTGCGCTCTCACCGCATACAGGATTCTGGCCGTTAATTCTGTTCACGAGTGATTCCTCCCATTGCCTGCAATTCAATGCACATTGTCTCAAGTGCAGCTTTCACCTGAAGCAAGCCTTCACTATCCTGTTGGAGCACTGCCCTGCGCGCTAATGAGCAAAGTTCACGCGCCTCCCGCATATAGTCATCATCAAGTCCCGTCCCATGCTGCCGGCAGCCATCCTCCAGCCTCAACACAAGCGACTGAACCCTTGAACGCAAACCGGTGTCCGCCTCATACGGTTCTGCGGTACTGCTTGAAAGCACTACACCCTGACTGACAGAAGTATCCTTGTCTGCTGCTTTCACCGAAACAAAACCATCCACATCTACGCTGAAATCAATCTGAATGCGGGGCTGCCCCTGTTTATCCTGCCTGATTCCGGAAAGTAGAAAACGACCAAGACTGCTGTTCTCGGCTGCTTTCTGATGATTTCCCTGCAGAACATGAATTTCAACTGCGGTTTGATGATCGGAAATAGTGGTAAACATCTGCCGGGCGTTGACGGGCAGAGTTGAATTTCGTTTCACTATTGCTGCAAAGCGGCCCTTGTCAATTTCCACCCCAAGATCAAAAGCTGTGACATCCCGAAGAGACAGCTGCCGATCTTCACTGATCATTGAGGCCTGTATCGCAGCTCCAAGTGCTACAACTTCGTCCGGATTCACCTGAGAAACCTGACTGCAACCCAGAGATTCACTCAAGAGGTGTCGAATCAATGGAATTCGGCTCGATCCCCCGGAGAGGACAAGAGAGTCAATTCGGGATGGCTCAACAGCTGCATCTGACAGTACCTGACGGGTAATCTGCAGACTGCGTTCAACCAGGTCTGAAATCATCGCATTCAATTCAATTCTTCTGATTTTTTTCTGTAGATGCAGAGGTTTTCCGGCGGCTCCAATGAAGGGAATTGCTGCATCCACTTCCTCGCGGGATGAGAGCTCGATCTTACAGCGCTCTACCATTTCATACAGCTGCTGTCTGATAATAGTATCCGCAAGATCAGTATCAGCCTGCTTACGGAAGTCATCATAGACCATGGAGAACAGCCGATCGGTAAAATCGATCCCCCCAAGCTCGGTATCACCTGCAGTAGCCAACACTGTGAATCTGTCCCCATCCTGAAGCAGACAGCTAGCATCGAAGGTTCCTCCGCCGAGGTCATACACCAGAATGGTACGCTTGTTTTCCTCACGGCTGGCATATGCCAGGGCCGCTGCTGTCGGTTCATTCAGAACCCGCAGCACCCGAAGACCGGACTGCACACCGGCGTTGACTGTGTCCCGTCTCTGCTGCTCGCTGAAATAGGCTGGCACAGTTATTACTGCTTCATGCAGCTCGGTACCAAGAAACGACTCGGCGTCCTGCTTCAGTTTGCTGATAATCCATGAACTGATCTCGGTGGGACTGAATTCCATACCATTCAGGACAAAACGGTGCGAGGTCCCCATTTTTCGTTTAACTGCAAAAACTGTCTGCGAGGGATTAACCGCAGCCTGATTGACCGCTGATTCACCCACCAGAATCTCACCGGAGTCTGTCATGGCTACAACCGAAGGAGTAATTCTGTTTCCCCTGTCATTCGGGATTATGTCTGCACTGCTCCCGTTCCAGACTGCCATTGCTGAATTTGTAGTTCCCAGATCGATTCCAATGACATATTTCATGTCTCATCCTTGGGTAATAATGAGATCATAAGCTCGACTTCACCTTCAGTCCGTCCTATACGGGCAGCTATACGCTCGATTTTTTCCCCTGCGGCATACATCTCCCATACCCGCATCCTCAAAGGCGTTTGTCCCGCAGGCTGTTGCCCCGCAGCATCCTGTCCGGTTGACGGCCGATCTGATGCCGGCTGCCCTGCAACCTGCTGTAAAGATCCTCCGGAATCCTCCGGTGCTGGATTGCCTTTGGAAGCAGAATCAGGTCCGGAATCACTTGCAGACACTGCAATTGATTCTGTTCCTCTTACAACCCCCACGTCTGAAGATGCAGTAGAATCAGCTGTAGAATTCGATACATCTGCAGCGTCTTCAATACTCGCAGGATCCGGGACATCTGCGGAGCTTGCTTCAGAAGTGTCGGGAGGAGTATCTGAGGATTGATCTGTTTTTTTCTCTACTGCAGCTGTTGTGGTCATGGGAGCTCCGCGTTTTGACCCCCGGAGCTGAACATACAGCTCATCACCTTTCTTAGCTTTTGCAAGTTCAGCATTCAGAAGCTGTATACGTGAATCTGCAGTTGCAATGATTTCCTTGAGCTGCTGGATGCGGTCCTCGATAAGCTGGATATTCCGGTCTGTACTGGCATTCATTTCGACAATGACGCCGCCAATCTCTGATCTGAGTTCATCCATCATCTTCCTGGAACGGGTTTTCACCTCGATCCGTCTGAGCAATACTATGCTCATGCCGAAAGTGACAGTTAATGAAACAAGCAAGCTGTAAAGAGTACTCATGTAATTAGTATATCCTATCCTGTAAAATCAATATTCTGTCCGAGATCCGGGTCCTTCAATGCTGCTTTCTGTTCATCCTCATCTTCTTTTGTCTGACGCTTCTGGAAACCCTGACGATGCTCATTTTTTGCTTCATCGTCATCGTGAACCTTTTCAGGGCCATCCTGTATTTCTTCGCTCTGCTGCACGCTATGGCTCTTCTGAGCTGTTTTCTGCTCAATCTCGCGACCGGCAGCTTCCTGGCTGTGCACCTCAGCATTTTTCATAGCAGCCTGATCACGCCCGATCTGGTTCATGCGGGAGAACAGGGTCTGCAGGTCAAGCGGCTGCAGTGACATAGCTACCTCCCCACCGGTATTTCTGCCGGTTGCACATACTTGGTTATTTTCACCATTCCATTTTCATTCACAAAGGTCACGGCTTTGTACTCGCTTCTTACTTCCTGAACTGCTTCCCTGATATTTATTCTCACACCCTGGAATACGGTTCCGGAGGCACTTATCCTTCCCTGATTCTTGAGCTGAGCCAGATAATTCTTGACACTGTCGATGGATTGATCAATGTCCTGCAGCTCCATAGTAAGATCTGCTTTCCGACGCCGGAGTTCCTTATATACCTTCTGCTTGTCTTCGCTGAGTTTCTTTCCGGATTTGAGTACCGCCTCGAAATTGGCGACATTCAGAGCAACTTCATCAAGCTCCTTCTTCAGACGTGACTCATCTGCCTGAAGATTCTCGAGTTCTTCTCTCTTCCGGGGATCGTATCCTACTTCAAGAATGGTTTCCGCACCGGCAACCGAGCCCAGTGTCTTGGCTGCAATTTCTTCAGAGGCCCGTAAATGACCGCCGACAATTGAAGCACGCTTACCCTGACAGAGTATTCTGCGGTTACAGTTCACCTGGGAGTTGATTATTCCATCACTTACAACAACAAACTCTCCCGCCTGAACATTGGAGTTCTCTATAAACTTCGCGAATATACTTTTACCGCAGCGGATGCGGCCCTCATTACGCCCCGTAATGCCCTGGTGTACAATTACATCTCCCTCGGCATCAATATCTGCCTTTCCGACAGTTCCCAGGATTTCAATATTGCCGGATGCCTTGACAGCAAATCCGTCTGCTACACTGCCAGAAATTATTACTGTACCAAGGAACGTAATGTTTCCGGTCTTGAGGCTGACATCACCGTCTACGGTATACACAGGATCAACGGATAGCTTGTTATTATGCATAATTACCTGCCCGTTGATCAGGGCGATTGCTGTCCTTCCGTCATCAGAAAGTTTCACATTCTTACCGACTTCAAGCCGGAGATTCTTGCCGTCGCTTGCTGGCAGGGATTTACCGGTAACGGTCAATCCATCCTTACCGGGTTCCGGGGGAATAAGCTTGGCAAGGGCCTGTCCTTCCACTACGTTCTGGATAATGTTCAGTTCCTTGAAGTCAACCTTACCCTTTTCATCTTCCTTGAGGTGGAGTTGGCTGGTATCTGTCTGAAAGGTGTATTGTATACTGGCATTTCTGCCGTTCTGAGGAGGAGTTCCTTCTGCAACCAGAATAGGTTCCTTATACAATGGATTTTCGTCCAGGCGTTCGATTACCTCTGTCTTGATTCCATGGACCACATCACTGGACTTCAGGAACTGTTCGAGAACCCGACGCATCGGATCTGCCCCGCCGGGACCAGGAGGAAACAGGGTAAGATAGGCTTTCATTTCTGATTCTGCAAATTCCACTGAAAGAGCGGCATCGTTAGCAGGGTTATAGGCATAGTCAGCAATCTTGATGAACTCATTCTCTGCCCGCTTCACGGCCTTTTCAACTGTTCCGATGTTGACCTTGTCAGCGGTCCTGGCGGATATAATATCCATAGCCTTCCTGACAGTAACCAGATCTCCTTCGCCAACGGGAGGCTTGATTTTCAGCATTATTCCCTGGGGTGTGAACTTGACCAGGGCTTCACCTGGCCTGTTGGTCGATGATACATCATCAAAACCAAGGTCGAATCCCATGTCTCCGTCGAAACTGTCCATGGAAAGACTCTGCTTCTGTGCTGCATAGGCAAGCATGGTTACCGGTTTTTTCCCGAAACCAAGCACGCCTGCACTTCCCTTGTCTATAAGTTCATATTCAACTTCCGAGACAGGCACCTGAAGCTCGATACTTGCCTGCTCAAGCGCTTCCTGAAGAGTGGCACCACTAACGGTAATCGAACGCCGCTGCTGATCCTCATCATGCATGGCCCGCATAAAATCGCGGATTTTATCATAGGTGATCATTGGCCCTCCGAGATCAAGGCGGCCTTACAGGATTCCCTTTTTTATATTGGTAAGTTTAGCCCTGAGCCGCATAATAGCCCTGGTGTGTAACTGGGAAATCCGTGATTCAGTAACCTTGAGAATAACTCCGATTTCCTTCAACGTAAGATCTTCATAATAATACAACACCAGTACCTTCTTTTCCTTTTCGGGTAATTCCTGGATTGCCTGAACTATTACTCTGCGAATCTCGTCTTTTTCTACAATTACATCCGGATTCATGGAAGGTGAGGACTCAATGCTGTCTGCAATGGAGACATTATCGCTCTCATCGCCGGTATACCACACATCATTCAGAGAAAGCATGGATGTACCGCTGATCTTGATCAGCGTTTTTTCAAAGTCTTTTACGCTGATTCCCATGGCTCCAGCCATCTCTTCATCACTGGCAGAACGCCCGAGGCTGGCTTCAAGATCCCGCATGACTGTTTCGACCTCTCTGGCCTTTTGCCGTACAGAACGAGGTACCCAGTCAATCGACCTGAGCTCATCAAAAATTGCACCGCGGATACGTGTTACGGCATAGGTCTTGAATTTTACATGCTTGTCCGGATCAAACTTCTCGATAGCATCAAAAAGACCGAAAACCCCGTAACCAACCAGATCATCGAATTCTACATTCTGCGGCATACCGACAGCCACTTTGCCTGCTACATATTTAACCAATGGGGAGTACTGTCGTATCAAGTGGTCCCGTATTGCCGGATCTTTGGCTTTCCGATATTCCCGCCAGAGTTCTTCCTCTGTTTTGCCGGCTATTTGTTGTTCCATACCACCTTATCCTTGCTGTTCCCGATGTAATACTGTGCGGATTGCTTTTGCCATTTCCAATGCCTGTTCTCCATCTGCCTCACCGGCAGATCCCGAAAAATCTTCTCCCTCACCACCGCTTTCTGTCGTAATAAATGCATCAGACATTGCCCCCATGTCCGGCAATTCATCGACATCTAGTTCATCCGCTTCATTGTCTGCAGAATAACCTGATCCCTGGCTTTCAGAGGCTGAAGCTCGGGATCCTGCATCATCAGCTACCGCCCTGTACTCCTGCACTTCTTCTACAAGATCTGCCTCTATACCGGGACGAAAGCGTGGGCTGGAGTCGTCACCATAATCATTATCCCGGATTTCATCAGAATCCTGTGCTTGATCAAATTCATCGTTACTGTTTTTCTGTCTGCTTTCTCTTTCAGGAGCTGCAGAATCTTCGTCACTGCTTCGAACACTGCGGCGCAATGCATCATCATCATCTTCACCTACAGAAATATCTACGGACAGCTCGGAATCAGTCTGCTCTTCAAGGAGCTCGGGAAGGAACTGCTGGACAATGAATGATACAAGCAGACCGACAACTGCGAACACGACTGAGCCGATTAGACTACGGAGCAGGATATATCCAAAGGGTATACCAGCAATTATTCCTGCCAGAAAGGCAATAATAAACGCAGTGCCCGCGAGTATACTGGTAAAACGCAGTTGGAAACTCATGAAATTATCCCACTCCCCATTCAATATTAAAGATTAGGTGAAAAGACGGCAACCGTCAAGTTATACCATCTGATCAATGCCTCATCACATGCTCAGTCACTCTGAGTACTGAAAAATTTACGCAAAAAGCTTCCGACGCCCTTGCCTTCCCTGTACTCGACCTTCTCCAGTCTGCTGACCAGCTGGAAAACTGAAGCAGAGGCTTTGCTTTTAGGATCAAGAATTGTAAACGGCTTCTGTTTCAGTACTGCCTGGTGCACAATTGGGTCCTCATATACATAGCCCAGATAATCTACCTTCAGGTTCAGAAACTGTCCTGCTATGTTGATTACACGTTCAGCTACCTTTTTTCCCTCAGTGACACTTTTCACCCTGTTCACAATCAGCTTGAGACCCAGTCCCGAGTCTTCGATTTCGGTTGCTATGATCTTTATGAGACCATAGGCATCTGTTATTGCAGTCGGTTCAGGCGTAGTTACAATCAGCACCTCATCGGCTGCAGCAACAAATGACATAACATTACTGGAAACTCCCGCACTGGTATCGATAATAATAATATCAGCATTTGCTAGTTCAGCAATTTCATGAATAAAATTGTCACGCTCATCATCTGTAAGATTTGCAATCTTGGCAAAGCCGGAAGCTCCTGCGACGATCTGGATTCCATAGTTGGTGTCCATAATGATCTCACGCATGGTTTTCTGCTTGCGTATCAGATGATACAGATTATATTTCGGAATTATCCCCATTACGACATTGACGTTTGCCAGACCGAGGTCGGCATCCATCAGCACCACCTTCTTGCCCATCCGCCCGTAAGCAATAGCCAGGTTGGTACTGAGGTTGGTCTTCCCTACTCCGCCCTTTCCACTGGCTACTGTAATTATTCTAGTCTTGGATCCAGTACCTGAATTTGATTCAGGTGAGGATTTCATCAGTTCACGCAAGGTTTCTGCCTGATCAGCCATGTAATTCTCCCTCGAATGTAGTATGTGCGGTAGCTTCCGCAAAATGTTCATATAACCTGCCGCGGTCAACGGAGAATCCGCTGATATGCTTGAGCAAGAACGGCACTGTGGCCCGCTCGATATCCTGAGGAACCTTCTGGCCGTAGGTAACATAACTCACCTGTTTTCCAGCCTCTTTCAATACACTGACTATGTTGCCGATCCGGTTCGTTTCGTCAAGTTTTGTAAGTATTACAGATTTATATCCAAATGGCTCGAATTGCCGGATTATTTCATGCATATCGGAAGCCTTTGTTGTAGCGCTCATTCCCAGATGAACAGACGACGTTGCACCGCAGCCGTCAAGCAGAGCCCGCATCTTACCAAGGCGTTCAAAATCTCTGGGGCTTTTACCGATTGTATCAACAAAAATAATATCCGCATCCTGGTACATACCCAGATATTTCTTCATCTCTTCCTTGCTTTCGATACTATTTACAGGAATACCCATAATATCACCATAGGTCTCTATCTGCTGCCTGGCACCAATACGATAATTATCGATGGTAAGAATCCTGACCTTGGCAGAGGTTTTCTGTTCACCCCCACGGCCGAGGCCGTACATCGCTGCGAGCTTGGCTATGGTAGTCGTCTTTCCAACTCCTGTAGGACCTACCAGAATGAATACTTCCGGCCGTTTGGCCCGTTCCCTGGGATAAATCGTGATGTCCTCACCAATCCAGGTAAACACCTGCTGCTCGACTGCCTCTACATCCTTGAGATCCTCCATGGAGCAGGCCCTCGTTACCCGATCAAGCATCGCCCGGATATACCGCGGGCTGAAGTCATTTTCAAGAAGCAGTTCTTCTATATGGCTGATTGCTGGATGCTCAGCTGTAGAACTATCCTGACGTTTGCTGCCGAGCTGTTCCTTCAGTGACTGGACCTCGCTGAGTATCTGCTGCAAGGCTTGCTGATCTGCTTCCCCATTCTTTTTTTCACCATTCTTATCACCGTTCCGCTCAGCATTTCTGTCACTAACCGAATTGAGTATCTTACGTTTTTCATCCTCAATATCGATCTTCCGACGCTGCACCGGCTCACGTGGTAAATACCCGGTCGCCTCAATACCGTCCCTGGAGAAAATCCCCAGAAATCCCGGAATTCTCACATGCCGGGTATGCATCACCTTGGCCTGGTCACCGTATTTATGAAAAATTGTCTGCATAACATCCTGGTGACTGGTTCCTGTCTCAACAAAATATTCCATACATCCCCTCGTTAGAACTCATCCTCTTAGCCCTCTATATTAATTTCTGCGATGCCGTCAACCTGAATATCCGGGATAATTTCCAGATTGGATAACACAACCAGATCCGGAATATCCCGCTTCGTGCTCGACTTTACCAGGGCACGAGCAGATTCAGAGGTCAGAATAATCGGAAAAATCCCCTGATTCCGAATGTCCCGAACGGTATTCATGAGCGCAGCGATCCACTTACGGTAGACATCCGGATCCAGACCTGGATGTACTCCGGTAGATGTCTCTACCCTCGAATCTATGATCATCTGCTCCAGTTTCGGCTCAAGGGTAATTACCCGCAGATATTTCTGATCCTCAGAATACTGGAGACAAATTTGCCGTGCAAGACGCTGACGGGCTTTTTCTGTAAGGAAGTTAGGATCTTTGGTTACTTTCCCATAATCAGCCAGGGTTTCGAAGATCGAGACGAGATTTCGAATTGAAACCTGTTCCGAGAGCAGATTCTGTAAAACCTTCTGGAGCTCACCAAGAGAAAGTGCACCGATGACGTCATCGACAACGGCTGGGTAATCCTGTCTGAGATTATCCAGCATACTCTGAACTTCCTGCCGATCAAGAATATCAGCTGCATGCGCTTTGATCAGTTCCGTAAGATGAGTCGCAATTATTGATGGAGCATCGACGACTGTGTATCCGGAGCGCTCTGCCTGGGAACGTGTATCTTCGGTTATCCAGCGTGCCGGCAGCTGGAATGCTGGATCGACGGTTTCCTCACCGGGAATATCATCAGCCGCACCGCCCGGGTTGATTGCAAGATAACAACCCAGCCTTATAGCACCGCGTCCGACTTCGACACCTCTCAACTTGAGACAGTACTCAGGTGGTTCCAGACGCATATTGTCAATAATCCGGATTCTGGGAATTACTACCCCTAGATCCAGGGCAGCTTCACGCCTTATCCGGGTAACCCGCTCAAGCAGTTCAGCTCCGCGGTCTTTATCGACAAGGGGAACCAGGCCATAACCCAGCTCAAGCGAAATCGGATCAAGCGGAGCAACCGTGGTAAAATCCTGTGGTTTCTCAGCAGGCTTTTTTGCCCCGGCTTTTTCATCAGCAAGGCGCTTTACCTTCTGGTCCCGGCCCTGCAGACTATAGGCCAGATACAATGAGAGACCCGACATTGGCAGAAGTACGTACCAGGGAAAGCCTGGAAGAAAACCGAGAATAAAAAGAAACCCGCCTGCAATCCAGTAGACCTTGCCCTGGGTTGAAAACTGCTTGGTAACATCCTTGCCGAATGTCGAGTTACTGATTGACCTCGTTACAATCAAACCGGTTGCGGTTGAAATCAGGAGCGCAGGGAATTGTGATACCAGACCATCCCCGATCGTCAGGCTTATGTAATTATTGGCTGCCATTCCGAAGGGTTCGCCATGAATCGAGACGCCTACGATAATTCCCCCGATAATATTCACGAATGTTATAAGTATACCTATTTTGACATTTCCGGAAACAAACTTACTAGCTCCGTCCATTGCCCCGTAAAAGGCTGCCTCACGCTGAAGATCTTCCTTCTTCTGTGCCATTTCTTCTTCGGTAATAGCACCGGCGTTAAATTCAGCTTCAATTCCGAACTGCTTCTGCGGCATTGCATCCAGAGTGAATCGGGCAGCAACTTCGGCGACACGGGTAGCACCCTTGGTGATGACCAGAAACTGTACGGCAATCAGAATCAGAAAGATTATAATACCGATTACCAGACCCTCTGTTCCTGCCGTACCTACAACGAATGTGGCAAAGGCGCGGACGATTCGTCCGTCAAAGTCAGCACCCTGCGATAGAATCAGCCTGGTAGATGAGACGTTCAGCGCCAGGCCGAATACTGTTGTTACAAGTAGCACCGTGGGGAAAACCGAAAAATCAAGCGCATTGGTGGTATACAGTACAATCAGCACAATCAGCAGTCCGAGCACGAGATTGAGAGTCATAAACACATCCAGCAGAACAGTGGGGAGCGGTATTATCATCATCATCACGATGACGATTACACCGACCGCTACCATTATATCGCTGGATTCTGCGAACAGGGCGGCTGCTCTGTTGCGCCCAAGCTGAACGTCAGCCATTTACTGCACTCCTTTCCCGTTCGGGATTCCTGCCTTTCATCTGATATACCTGCTTCAGTACCGTAACGACAGCCATGTAGAAATTAGCAGGTATTGAATCCCCGACCTCCACCTCAGCATAAAGGGTCCGTGCGAGTGGCTTGTTTTCCACAATCGGCACACCGTTCTCCTGTGCAATCCGCCGGATACGAAAAGCCATTTCATCCTGTCCTTTCGCACTGACCATGGGAGCGGTCATGCTTACCCGGTCATATTCCAGGGCTACAGCGAAATGAGTCGGGTTCGTTACGATTACATCAGCTTTCGGAACTGTTTTCATTATATTCCGGCTCATCATTTCCTGCATTCGCTGACGCATCTTTCCACGGATCATAGGATCCCCTTCATAGGTTTTCCGCTCTTCCTTTACTTCCTGAACACTCATCTTGAGATTTTCAATGTGCTGTTTTCTTTGAAAACGGTAATCAAAAAAACTGATGAGAAGCATAATAATAGATGTCTGCATAAGAATCTGAAAAGCGATTGTTGCCATCAGCTGAAAACCCTGCAGGTAGGTTCCATTGACCAGATTAACCAGTCGGCCGGAATTGTTATAGATATTGGTGAATGCAATGATCCCGACTATAATTACCTTCCCGATAGCTTTCAGAAGGTTGTAGCCGGCTTCTGCACCGGCAAAACTTCGTTTCAGCCATTTACCGACATTCGGAGATACCTTCTGTAGGTCAGGCGTGATCGGCTTGGTACTGAACAGAAATCCGACCTGAAGAATGTTACCGGCGGCAGCGGCTGTAAATGCAACAGCGGCAATCGGTGCAAATAATCGAAAATAGAAATGATAGAAACTGAGTCCCAGAATTCCGGATTCAGTTACATCCACTTCACCGGCCCTGCTGAAATAATAAAACATCATCGATCGGAACTGCTCGAACAGATACGAAGACAAGAGCCATACGGCCATTATAGATAAAAGCAGGATAATCGCACCGGTAACATCCTGGGACTTGGCTACTTTACCGTCCTCACGTGCCTTCTGTATCTTCCGTTCAGTAGGATCTTCGGTCCGCCCTTCATCCTCAGCAGCAAACCACTGCAGGTGCATTGACTGAAACCGGGAACGCAGCAGCAATGTCTCGAAATCATTCTGCATCTGAACCTGACTGACAGGGTTTTGACTGATCATAAACGACCTCCCCAGAACTGGATAATCATCAAATTCAGATTGTGATAGGCACTCTCGATTATTGAAGAGAATACATAGACGATCAGGGGTGTAGCCAGAAAGATCATAAGGAATGCAACGCCGATGTTAATAGGAAAACCAAGCATAAGAAGGTTCATCTGTGGTGCAGCTTTCGCAAGCAGACCCATGGATACCGAGACCAGAAAAAGCGTCGCTACTACCGGAAAGGAAATAACCAGGGCCTGTCCAAACAAACGGGTCAGTCCACTCAGCATGAACCAGGCAAGATCTTCCTGTACTCCAACAATATCAACGGCGCGCATAGCCTGGAAGCTTCGGTATATACCAATCTGAAAGGTCATCTGAAAACCGCCAACAGCAACAAAAACCAGCATGGCAATCTGATTAAAAAACTGCCCCATCAGCGGCAGTTCAATCTGTGCCAATGGGTCAAAAACCTGGGAAGCACCGAACCCCATCTGCAGTGAGAAGAACTGACCGGCAGTCTGGAAGGCACTGAAAATTATGGTCAGATACAACCCCATAATGATCCCGACCAACATCTCGCCAATCAGCAGAAACAGATACCCGAGACCGGTATCCGGAATCGGATAATCCACCCAGGTAAACAGCAGTACAGCAATCATAAGACTGAGAGCGCTCCGGGCAATACCGGGAACAGATTGAGATGACAACAGTGGCGCTGATTGCATAAGTGCGAAAACCCGCACGAATATGAGAAACACCAGCTGTATATTAAGGACCATCTCATTTAATATCATTTTTTAGCGTACCACCGAGGGAATCTGCTGAAACAGACTTATTGTAAATTGCGAAAGCGAAGCAAACATCCACGGCCCCGCCAGCACAAGAACAGCCAGAATAGCAACTATTTTCGGAACAAAGGTCAATGTCTGCTCCTGTATTGATGTCGTAGCCTGAAAAATCGAGACAATAAGCCCGACCGACATAGCAACCAGGAGAATTGGAGTTGCCAACATTAATATCTGCAGCACTGAAGTTCTCACAAGCAGTATTACATATCCCAAACTCATTCATGCACCTCCTATACGAAACTCGCAACAACCTGTTGCGTTATAAGTGTCCAGCCATCCACCAGTACAAACAGAATCAGTTTGAAAGGCAGAGAAATCATGACCGGCGGTAGCATGATCATACCCATGGACATAAGGGCTGATGAGACCACCATATCAATAACAATAAATGGTATAAAAAGAAGAATTCCTATCTTGAATGCAATTGTCAGTTCACTGAGAATAAATGCCGGAATGAGTACGTAGGTCGGCACTTCAGATAAATTATTCGGCCTCGGCAGGTTGCTCATACTCATGAACAAGCGGATATTATCTGCATTCCCGGACATCTGCCGATACATGAATATCCGCATCGGTGATTCAAAATTACTGTATGCCTCTTCCAGACCGATCTCGCCATCACGGAACGGTGCATAGGCATTGTCATAGACCTGATTCAGAGTTGGCCACATGACAAAAAGAGTAAGAAAAAGAGCAATCCCCATCAGAACCTGATTTGGAGGAACCTGCTGAAGAGAGAGCGCCCGTTTAATGAAATCGAGGACTATAGCTATCCGTAAAAAGGATGTGGTAAGAATCAGGATCGATGGGGCCAGACTCAGTACTGCCAGGAGCAGAAGCACCTGTATGCCGAAGGCTGCTTCCTCGCCACTCTGGGGATTACGTATAGACACGTCCACAAAGGGAATTTCCAGAGACTCCATGCCAGGTACTGCCTGCTGCCCTTCAACCGGCTGCAGAATACCGACCCCGAATATCACAAGGACAATCAACAATATGCGCGATTTACCCATTGTCCCCTCCCCCGGTATATATAACGATTCATATTACAGATCCTTCAGGCGCTCGCGCCTTTTCTGCAGAAAATCGAGGGAGGGACTTTCCTGATCAATTATGGCATCAGCATCGGAAGCTGATCGTTTTCCGCTGCCCAGCATTGAACCCAGAATTTCACTGAATGATTTGCCGGCGGTTTTTTGTTCTGCAGGTGCCCGGAGACGAATCTCGTCCAGGCTTTCCTTTTCGGTGATCTCCGAAATCAGCTGCGTGCCTGATTCAGCTTCAGAGACCAGAAAGACCTGCTGCCCGACCTGAACAAGATGCAGGCTGCGGTTTCCCGACAGACTCTGACTGGCAGCTATCTGGATCAGACTGGATTCAGATACTGCAGGTCTTTGCATCCTTTTCAGAAATCCAAGACTCAGGTAGATCAACACTACCACAAGAACAAGCACCAGCAGCATTCGAACAAAGTCCCCGATTCCGCCAACAGCTATACCCTGATCCTGATCATCCAGAGATGGATCAAGAACAGGGTCCTGCCCGTTTAGAGAATCGTCTGTCTGTTCGAACTCAAAAGCCATTTCCTCCTCTGATCCCTGCTGTGCTGTCAATGCAGCAGCGCAGACCAGAAGAGCGGTTAAAATAATGACAATGCGTTTCAGCTTTCCCCTCCCGTCAAACCGTACGCATGGTTTGTATATATTTTACGTCATATTACTCATTCTTTCCAGTGGTGAAACGATTTCTGTTACACGAACTCCAAAGTTTTCGTCAATAACTACGACTTCACCCTTGGCAATCAGCTTGTGATTGACCAGAATATCGACGGGTTCACCAGCGAGCTTGTCAAGTTCGATGATTGTACCCTCACCCATACCCAGAATTTCTCGTATCAGTTTCCGGGTACGACCGAGTTCTACCGTCATTTCCATGTAGACATCCATCAGAAGGCTGATGTTTCCCTGCTCCTGATGTGCCGGTCCCTGCTGCAATCCGGGGAATTGTACCGACTGCACGTTCAGTCCTCCCTGCTGCTGAGGCTGCTGCTGATACATCTGCTGCTGCTGCATTTGCGGCATATACTGCTGCTGGGGCTGTTGATAACCCATTTGCTGCTGTTGCTGCTGCTGAGGTGACTGCTGCATCTGCGGGCTGTTATTATTCATCATTTCATCGAGTCCAGCCGGCTGTTGGGGACTCAGGGCTTCAGCGACAGGCAGGCCGAAAAATTCATACATCTGTATGGTATTTCCATCCATGTTGACTGTGTAGCTGGCAGAAATAAAATTGCCTGAGGGCAGATTGATCATTGCCTTGGGACTCTGCTGCCCCTCCGGCGGATTGGTCATTACAGTGGTACCGGTCTTATCGCCGATTCCTGTTGTAACAGGACCCGCCAGATTACTCAGGGCTTCCTGCAGGGCATTAATTGAAGCATCATCGAGCTCGACGCCGTCCAGTCCCATCATTGCGCTGGCAATGCTCAGAGCGGCATCCGATGAGATCACGTAGCCATGATCTGCATGCAGGCCTTCTGTAAGGTCCATGGTTACTATAACTACTTCATCAGAGAGCATTCCCAGGAACGCTTCCTTGTTACTTACCTCGACTGTGGGAGGATCCATACTGACTGAAGAGCTGGTCAGGGCGGCCAGATTTGAGGCCTGAGTATCGACCGTGTCATTCAGAACAGACTGCAGACCCGAAATATCGACGTCGCCACTTGACGGCGGGGCCGAATCGAAATCCATTCCTCCAGAACCTGAGAGCAAAGCATCAATTTCGTCTTGTGAGAGGCTGCCGTCACTCATTAATCTTCTCCTTCCACATCATCCAACTCCTCAAAATCCTGAACATGCACATCCTCAAGTTTTCTCAGGATCTGTACAGCAAGTTTATTGCCGACCTGACCGGGGTTGCAGAGAAACTTGGGTCTGTTTCCGATATTCAGAGAGAACGGATCACCAGTCCGGGTGTTCTGCAGCCGTATAACATCGCCAGGACTGAGCGACAATACATCACGTACTGTCAGACTCATTCTGCCGATCTCGGCTACCAGATCAACCTCGATGGATGAAAGACGTTCTCTGAGAATATTCAGGTTCTCGGTAGTTGCCCCACGCCGCACGGTTGAATACCAGTACTGCGCAGAGAGTTTTCCAATAATAGGTTCGATTGTCAGGTAGGGGATACAGAAGTTCATCATACCCTCTACCTCACCTACCTTAGTTTCAAGTGTTACCAGCACGACCATTTCCGTTGGCGGAACGATCTGGGCAAACTGGGGATTGGTTTCAATCTGGCCGAGACGGGGCCGCAGATCGATTACCTGAGCCCAGGCTTCACGCATGTTGCCGAGTATCCGTACGATAATTCCTTCCATAACGGATTGCTCGATATCTGTAAGATCACGGGTAACCTTGGCACCTTCGCCCTGTCCACCGAAGAGGCGGTCGATAATCGAAAAAGTAATGGAAGGATCGATTTCCATGATGGCCGATCCCTTGAGAGGATCCATATTAATAACGGCCAGAGTAGTTGGATTAGGAATAGAACGAATGAACTCTTCGTACGTGAGCTGATCTACAGAAGCAACATGAACCTGGACCATGCTCCGGAGCTGAGCGGACAGAGATGTCGTTGAAAGCCGCGCAAAGGTCTCATGCATAATCGATACAGTACGGATCTGCTCTTTACTGAACTTATCAGGGCGCTTGAAGTCATAGATCTTGATCTTGCGCTGATCAGTAGGCTGGCGTATCTCCTCTGTCTCGATATCCCCGGAGGAGATTGCGGTCAAAAGCTGATCAATCTCATCCTGGGACAATACTTCTGTCATCTACAAATACCTCCGGATATTCTTCGCATAGTATCCATTATCGGAAGATTCGGGACTGAGGAATAGCCTAAATGCATTCTGCATCTAGAATTCCACCACCTCGAATCTGTCAAATGCAATTTCTCGCACCGGTTCTCCCGGCATCGCATCGTTTATCAGCCTTCGTAATTCATCCTTGATGACCTGTTCGTTTTCCGGCCTGAGTTCTCTGGAAGTTTTACTGCTGAAATAATTCCGTACCAGGTCACGAAGCTGTGGCCTTCTGGCAAGAATTTCGGATTGGATCTGGGTAGCTCCTTCTTCAAAACCAAGGTTAACCATGATAATGACGGTAGCCGGACTTGCGTCGGCAGTACGGGTTCTGACTTCCCCGATATCTGGTGACCAGGATCGTCTGGGTGGTGCACTGCGGTATGACTCGCTTGCCATAAGTCCAGTCTGTTGGTCCCGGCCCTCAAACAGCAGGCTGACAGTTATAACCACAACGGTGACAATAAACATGATTACGCCAAGCGCTATGGCAACCCACTTCAGTATCTGTACGACTATACTCGGGAGAAAGCCTCCCGATCTGGAACTGGACTCCTCCGAGGAGACTTCCTCATCAGCATCAAACATGTCGTCGGACATAAACCCTCCCGATATTAATGTAGCAGAGAAAATTCAGATTGACCAGACCTTAGAGATGTCCGTCACTTAGAATTACCAAATCGACCCTTCTATTGTAAGCTCTGCCCTCCGGGGTATTGTTGCTTACAAGGGGGCGGGTCTCACCAAGACCCTGTATCTGAAACTGCTCCTCAATTGCCGGATTTGCATAGCCCATGATTGCCCAGAAAATATTCAGTGAACGGGCAACCGAAAGCTCCCAGTTGCTGCGCCAGACCTGAGGATCCGTAGGGTCACTGTCGGTATGACCTTCTATCCGGAAGCTGCGTTCACGGAGTTCCTCCGTGGAGAGCAGCCGTGCCAGCCGCTGAAGCAGATCCCTGGTCTCCTCAAATCGAACCTCAGCACTCGCCACATCGAAAAAGGCATCTGCGGCGAGTGTAATAATCAGCCCCCGCTCATCCTCGGTTACCCTGACTTTCTGACTGCGGATTTCCGGCTCGAACATGGACACTGCAGTACGGCGAGCCCGGTCTAGCGCCCTTCCTCGGTCCATGGAGGGGAGGGACATTACTGTATTACCGAGTTCAACAAGCCTGCCTTCCTGAAGGGTACTGCCTCCATCGAAAGAACCGACCCCTGAAAACGCAGAAAGAATCAGCTGGAGCTCATAGCCGTCAACAGTAGCTGTTGTAAGAATCATAACAAAGAAAGTCAGCAGCAGTGTAACCATATCCCCGTAGGTAAGCATGTACTCAGGGGCCCCACTTTCCTCTTTCTTCTTTTTTTTCGGCATTACGGCCATTAGACACCCCTTCCCGTTTCGAACTAATCGTTCGAACCTTCCTGACGAATAGCTTCGCGCTGCTTTGGCGGAAGGAACGAAACCAGTTTCTCGAGAAGTATACGCGGATTATCACCAGACTGTATCGAGAGAATCCCCTCAATTGTAATTTCACGGGCCCTGGTCTCAACCTTGTCACGGTCTTCAAGCTTGCGCTGTATCGGAATAAGAATCAGGTTGGAAAAAAACGAACCGTATAGAGTCGTAATAAGTGCGGTTGACATACCCTGTCCAATAATCGAGGTATCACCACCGATGTTGACAAGCATCGCAATCAAACCAAGAAGTGTTCCGATCATTCCAAAGGCCGGAGCAATGGTCGCCCAGACAGAAAAGAACTGTATACCGCTTTCATGACGATTCTGTATCTGATTCAGATCGGTAAAAAGGATATCCTTGATTACCTCAGGATCGGTTCCGTCAACTACCAGCTGTATACCCTTGCGCATAAACTCGTCTTCGACCTCATCAAGATTATCCTCAAGGGCCAGCAGACCTTCACGGCGTGCTCGTTCGGAAAATGCGACCAGATCACTGATCATCTTTTCCTCTTTCCAGTCCGCCACGAAAAAAGCCTGCTTGAGAAAACTTCCCATTCCAAGCACCCGGCTCATTGGAGTAGCGACAAACATGGCCCCGAGAGATCCGCCGATAACAATCAAGACAGAATCCGGGCTCAAATATACACCGAAGCCCGCTCCGCCAAGCAGAATCCCCAAGAGTACCATGACAAAACCTAATACAAGACCAATGACGGTGCCGAGATCCATGCCTGATTACTCCTCGTTCTTGAAGCCGCCAATGCGGCGACGGTATTCTATGATCCGGTCAATAATGGAGGAACTATCCTCCCGAACTATCAGCCGTTTACCCGACAGCATGATCAGTGTAGTATCAGGATTTTTTTCGATTGCCTCAATTTGATGAGGATTTACGAAGTATTGCTTGCCATCCAGCCTGCTTACCTCAATCATTCTGCCTCCGATTAACTACACTGCCCAAACTATACTCTTATTATCGCTTCAGTGTTAAGACTTCCTGCAG
Organism: Spirochaeta dissipatitropha; assembly: GCF_054657935.1. Lineage (NCBI taxonomy): Bacteria > Pseudomonadati > Spirochaetota > Spirochaetia > Spirochaetales > Spirochaetaceae > Spirochaeta > Spirochaeta dissipatitropha. The sequence continues at coordinate 91,970 of NZ_BAAHXT010000005.1, forward strand.
CATCTGATCCGATGTCTGGATAGTCTTACTGTTTGCCTGGAAACCACGCTGGGTTACGATCATATCGGTAAACTCTTCCGAGAGATCTACGTTACTCATCTCAAGTGCCCCGGCTATGAACTGCCCCTTGCCCATGATTCCTGCTGGACTCACATCAGGATCACCTGAATTGATTGTTGTCCGGAAACTGGTTTCACCAATCTTTTCCAGTCCACCTGGATTCACAAAACTTGCCAACGCAACCTGCCCAAGGGCACGGTTTGTACCATTGCTGTATACTCCGGTAATCTGACCGCTCTGATCAATCCGGAAATCCTCGAGATATCCCATGTTATAGCCATTCTGACGGAATATCTTGTTGGTACTTTCACTGCTGTACTGGGTAGTGGAATTTTCGAAGGCTCCGACCCGGCCTAGCTGCAGGCTGAGGGTCTGGGTCACCGGCTGACCGGGTTCACCAACGAAGGAAGGATCGACTGTTTCTGGATCCAGTACGTCGGGAATAGCTGTCTCAGGCACCTGGAACGCAAGTTCAAGTGTAATATCACCGTCATCAAGTATTCCACCGGCTCCATGGCTGATCGACTCAAGGGTCCCTGAATTACTGAAATTTACGGTAAAGCTGTTGTCACCCTCGGCTGCCGGAATACCATTAATCAGAATCTGGGGAATAATCCCTTCCTGATTCGGGTTGATTTCAATACTACCAATCCACTGATTCGGGGTTTCCGGATCCCGCACATAATCGACTCTCAACTCATGAGTATTACCGAAGGAATCATAAATATCATAAGTAGTACTCCAGGTTCCTTCACGAACTTCACGCTCCGATGCTCCATCCTGAATAACTGGAGTATTCTTGTTAAGATTGGACGCGAGTTCAACCAGACTTGTAGCACGAGCAGGATCTTTTCCTCCGACAGGGATTCGAAGGTCACCGATACTTCCGGATGTATTGATCATGGTCTCGCCATCCACGAGCTCTGACTGCCATCCCTGAACACGCATACCATTAGCCGGGTTAACGAGAGTTCCTTCTGCATCCAGGCTGAATACACCATTACGTGTATAAAACTGCTGCTCGCCGGAACGCATAATAAACATACCTTCACCCTGGATAGCCAGGTCGGTTTTATTACCGGTAGTCTGAAGGGATCCCTGTGAAAACAGGGTATCGATTGACGCAATATTTGCACCAAGTCCGACCTGCTGTGGATTCACACCACCAACCCTTTCAGTAGGACGAGCCGCACCGCTCATATTCTGACTCAGCAGATCCTGAAAATTTACCCGGCCTTTCTTGAATCCAGTAGTATTCACATTTGAAATATTGTTACCTATCACATCCATACGGATCTGGTGGTTCTGTAATCCCGATACGCCGGAATATAATGATCTCATCATAACGAGGCTCCTTTTTAATTCATATCTGCTGAGGCTGACTGAGATACGTCTGATTTCACAGACTGTACATCCTTAACGGAGTAATACCGATCATTAACCATCACCATTGGAGCACTTCCAGTGGTTACCTCGGTTACCCGCCCCTCAATCCTGTTGTTCCCGTCAAAAACGGCCACATCTTTTCCAACCAGCTGAAGAGCCTGACTACCTCCGAGCATAGAACTCAGTTCCTTGAATTCTGTATTCAGGTTGGTCATTTGTTCCAGTGATGAAAACTGAGCCATCTGTGCAATAAATTCGCGATCTTCCATAGGGTTTGTCGGATCCTGATTTGACAACTGAACGATGAGCAGCTTCAAAAAATCTTCCTTGCCTAAATCGCTGGAAACCTCGCGCTTACCGGCGAGTGCGATATTTACCGCTTCAGCCCGCCGCTGTGTCTCCTGCATGTCTGTACTGCTGAGCTGGGTGGAGATTGAACTCCCCGCAAAAACTTCCATATGCTGCTCCTCCTATGCCATCAAGTTGATCAATCGTTCCGGTGTGTACAGGAGGCTTAAATCCTGAACACTGTCTCCAAGGGCTTCAATTCCCCGGCGATCCGAATCTGCGGCCAGAACCCGGGCACTATCGCGTGCCTGCCCTGGTTCCTGATGTTCTCCCGAGGTTTCTCCGTTGTTCACTGAAACCTCAACACTACCAAGATCCAGACCGGCTTCGGCGAAAGCCTCAGCCAGTTCAGCCATCTGCTGTTCGAAGACCTGCCTTACACTTGAATTCTCGACAAAAATCCGTGCAGCTATAACATTATCTTGCAAATCAAGCTGAATATGCACCGATCCAAGATCTGCCGGCCGTAGACGCAAGCGAATCTCGCCTGCATCTCCATCCTTGAGGACAAACTTTGCCTGCTTTACAATGTCACTGTTCAGATGTTCCTGCATGCGGGCGCCGAGCAATCTGGCTGAATCAGCCATCGGCATATGTGAAGGATTCGCGATCATTCTCTGCAATACCGACTGAAAGGCTCCGGAATTGTCAGTGTTTGAAGCAGACTGCTCGCTCCCGCCCCGAAACCAGCTGTCCGCTGATTCACGAAGACTCTGTCCCTGCTGAAATTGCTGGCCATCACGTCCTGAGAAATTACTTCCGGAATTACTTCCACCATGATTCTCAGCGCTTCCGGATGAAGATACACGCAATTGTGAACTTCCGCCTTCAGAACGTAGCTGTGCCCTGAATCTTTCGATCCTGCTGGGTTTGTCAGCCTGCTCCGCATGGCGGGTCTCCCTCAAATCAACAACCTGCAGCACTGATTTTCTGGATTTTCCGTCAGCAGTCTGCCGTTCAGTTGCTGATGACTGACTACCGGCATCTGTTCGGGAATCATCCTGCTGCTGCACACCTTGCCCGGCCTGCGAGGAGTCCGCAGCGGTCCTGACTCTGGATGTCGCTGCTGTATCTGCAGCCGTACCGCTTTGCGAATCAAGAGATTCTTTTCCTTTTGTCCCGGTTGTTTTATCTGCGAGATTCTGTGCCTGCTGTTTCTTCCTGGATTCTGAAGCGCTGGATTCATCGCTTTCTTCAGACTTCAGTCCGACTGCCTCACCGGTGTTCTCTTTCGTAACAGAATCCGATCCGGCAGATAATGCAGACCTGAGCAGGCTTTCAGCCCCGGTTGCTTCCTTTTCAGCTTCGCTGCCTTCTCCATTACCGCTGCCGGTCAATGAACGACTGCGCTCCAGCAGAAGCGAGACAGCCTCTGCATCCACTACAACAGGACTGTCTGTCTTCACCCTGGAATCCCGGTCTCTTACGGACGGTGTGGATTCTGTTCTCCCGGGATCCAATGAAACAGCAATGTCCATGGATCTGGCACGCTGATCTACTGCACGATCACTCCCATTATCATCCGGATCGTCTATATTGTTCTCAGAGACCTGAGAATCACTATCCTGTCCGGATGCATTTTCCTTGCTGGATGCAGGGTCAGTATTATGACTTGATTGTGCGTCAGCTTCCTGCAGGAGTTTATCTACAGCATACATGTCGATGTACCCGGCATCTGCCGCCGATTGACCGCTGTAGGCAGGACCGGTATTTGTAACTGAGGGTTCATTCCTCCATGAATCGGCCGGAGAAAGCAGCATCTCGGAAAAACTAATGCTGGTATCTGCCGGCAGATACCCGAAACTGCCAGGACTGGCGAGCACGGGACTTCGAATGGAACTCACCTGGATGTTTTCCAGGACCACTATGCACCTCCATTAACCTCCGGGACGCATAGCCATTTTCCGCTGTATATCAGCAGCACGCTCCGGGGGCAATTGTGACAACCAAACAGATACAAGTGACATTTCACCCTGTTCCCTGGCCAATTCTTCGGCAATACGCAAAGTGTCGATGAGCAACTGATCATCATAGCTTCGCAGAATACCTACGGCATTTTCAGGCCGCATATTGTTCAGGTCCATTGCATTCTGTATAAGGTTCTCTCTTCTATTGTCGTACCGTGAGAGCGTTTGATTAAATGTTTTTTCTCTTTCTTCGAGCATTGCTTCGCGTTCGCTCAGCTCAGCCTCTATTTGCTGCAGGCGTTCCTGCTCTTCAGACAGATCCTGCCGTCTTTGGATGAGTTCCTGTTCCCGCAAATCAAGGGCTTCTCTTTCCTTACCAAGCCGCAGATTATCCAGAAGCCCGGGATCGTCAGCAGGAATTGCATCTCCCCGGGCAGCCAATCCGAATAGTCGGAATACCGGTGCATAGAAAGACCCAGCATCTATTATTCCCAGATAGTCAAACCATAGTGACCCGCCTATCAGAAAAACAACTATCAGAAAGAGCAGACCAAGAATTTTCACACCCGGCCCGGTTTTACTGTATCTTTTGGCCATTTATTCCTCCTCCACGGATGTAGCGATCAATAACTGCATCCTCTACATCCTTCTCTTCCCTGCGCGCTTCATCGAAATAGTATTCACGTTCCCGACGCTCGCGAAGATTATCCAGAACCTTTTCCCGCTGCAGGGCTTCATGGTATTCAGCAACAATGCTCAAACGCTTCTGCTCGAGACTGCTTCGCTTCTGCTTGATACGGCTGAATTCCTGATCAATCCAGGCAAAATAACCGGTACGGCTGTTCAATTCGAGCAGGACATTCCGTGCCACTGCGGGATCTGTCCGTTTTTGCGCAGCCTGTCTCCGTGCCTGAAGGCCGTGCAGCTGATCATCAAGCAGGTTGCATTCAGCAGTAACGGAACCAAGACGATGCTCGACTTCCTTCCGCTCATGACTTCTCATGTTGAGAATATGCTGCAGACGGAAGTTGAATCTACGCATTATTCCGCTCTCCACTGCCGCTAGCGGAAGCCGAATCCCTCAAGGACGGATCCTCCGCACCTGGAATTTCCACTCCACTGATCTGCTGTAGATACCAGCTCACATCGGCAATACTGCTTTTTTCATTGACATCCTGCTGAAGAAATGCATTTATATGCGGGAGCCTGTCGATTGCTGCATCAATATCAGGATTACTGCCTTTGTTGTAAGCTCCGACATTTATGAGATCCTCGGCATCACGATAGACTGCAAGCATCCGTCGTATTATTCCAGCTGCTTTCTGCACCTCAGGCAATGCCACCTTGGCAGCAAGACGCGAGAGGCTCGCCAGTGCATCAATTGCAGGATAATGGTACTTCTCTGCCAGAGCCCTGCTAAGCACTATATGGCCGTCCAGAATACCGCGAACAGTATCCGAGACCGGCTCGTTCATATCATCACCTTCAACAAGAATTGTATAAAATCCGGTTATACTGCCTTTTTCCGAGGTACCTGTGCGCTCCAGAAGCCGGGGAAGTTCAGCAAACATAGATGGTGTAAATCCACGGCTGGCAGGAGCCTCACCGCGCGTTAGCCCTATTTCACGCTGGGCCATCGCAAATCTGGTAACAGAATCAAAGAGCAGCATTACATCTTTGCTCTGATCTCTGAAGAACTCAGCGATTGCGGTAGCCACATAGGCACCGCGCAGGCGTGCCAGCGCCGGTGTATCCGAGGTTGAAACAACAACAACCGATCTGGCAAGACCTTCCGGACCGAGGTCGTTTTCAATAAATTCCCGCACCTCACGTCCACGTTCCCCGATCAAAGCTATGACATTGACATCTGCAGACGTGTTTCGGGCAATCATGCTTATTATCGTTGATTTACCAACACCACTGCCGGCAAAAATCCCGAGACGCTGGCCTTTTCCGACAGAACAAAGCCCGTCAATGACTCTTACCCCGGTCTGCAGCTGCTCATGGATTACCGTTCGCTGCATGGCATTGGGTGACTTGCTGAATACCGGATAACTACCCTCCAGCTGAATCGGCCCTTTACCGTCGACTGGTTGGCCCATGGCATCTATAACACGTCCGAGCAGATGGTTGGACACAGGGGCCTGAAGAGGCACACCACTGGCAACCACACGGCAGCCCAACTCTATACCTTCCGGTTCCTGATATGGCATAAGTTGAACAGTAGCGTCCTGAATTCCGATTACCTCGGCAGCAATTACCGTATCCGTGCGATCAATGTAGATGTGACAGAGTTCACCGAGCACAGCCTGCGGCCCATGGCTTTCAATCAGAAGCCCTTTAATAGATACAACCTCACCGCTGTATCTCACAGGTTCTATATTTTCCAGAACTTGGGTGTACTTATCAAACAGGGACATATCAAGCCCCTTTGCTGCGTGACTGGATTGGTACCAGTTTCAGTATCTGATCCTCTATCTCCTGGAGCTGTGTAGAAATCCTGGCATCTATCTGACCAAAGTCAGTCTCGATAATACAACCACCGGGATCAACGGTAGAATCTTCGAGAACCTTCACATTCTGAACGGTCTCTATTTTTGCCATAATCTCGCGGGTATGATCGGTTGTCAGCTTCAGATCAGCCAGATTAACCCTGATTACTACATCAGAACGCTTTTTCATCCTGCGGAGCGATTGAACTACATTGTTAATCACGATATTTTTCTGATTTTCACTGATTACCTTGATAACTTTCCTGGCAATCTGCAGTACAAGCTGGATTATCTGGGTTTCGGACTCTTCCATAATATCCGTCCGCCGCCTTATAGCGGCATCTATTATAAGATGAAGGCGCTCAACGAGCCGTTCTGCCTCTGCCCTGCCCTGCTCAAATCCCTCGGATTTTCCGGATTCTATTCCCCGGTTCATAGCTTCGAGTTCAACCGTTTTGGCATTCTGACGAGCTTCCTCTACAATCTGCTGAGCTTCAGCCCGTGCATCAGCAAGAATACGCTCAACTTCGGCCTCGGCATCAATTTTAGCCTGAGTAGCCTGCTCGGTCTTCCGTTTCACTTCCTCAAAGGCCGTATTTTCAGCCTCCTGGATAATTTCCTCAGCCTCCTTGCGGGCTGATTCCAGCATTAATTCCTTTTCTTTGTCCCAGTTTTCACGGAACAATTCCGCCTCACGCCTGAGCTCATCTGCAGTCGGCCCGGAATATTCTTCAACTTCCTCCAGGTCAACTGGCTGCTCAACCACAAATCCAGGCGGTGGAATATGAACCTTGGCCGAGGAAGAGGAGATTTCATATGCCCGAAACACATTTTTAGCCATGCAGTACCTCCATCCTATACAACAAGTTCATCCTCGCCTGCCCGTGCAACAACGATTTCTCCCTGTTCTTCGAGCTTACGGATAATTGAAACGATTTTCTGCTGGGCTTCCTCGACATCCTTCATGCGGATCGGACCCATGTATTCCATGTCTTCCTTCAATAGAGTAGAGGCACGCTTGGACATGTTCCGGTAAATCTTGTCCTGAACCTCTGCTTCTACCGACTTGAGCGCTTTGGCAAGTTCAGCTGTGTCCACCTCACGCATAACCTTCTGAATAGCGCGGTCATCAAGCATAACAATATCTTCGAATACGAACATCCGCTTCTTGATTTCTTCAGCAAGTTCGGGATCTTCCTCTTCCAGTGACTCAATGATGCTCTTCTCTGTTGTACGGTCTACAAGGTTAAGAATTTCTACGATGCTTTCTACACCACCAGCTGCTGTATAGTCTTCAGAGGAGAGAGTCGATAGTTTCTTCTCGAGAACCCTCTCAACCTCACGCAGTACTTCCGGACTTGTACGGTCCATGGTACTGATTCTCTTCGCTACATCTGACTGAACCTCATGCTCAAGCTGAGCAAGAATAACCGAGGCCTTGGGAGGATCAAGATACGCAAGAATAAGTGCTATGGTTTGGGGATGCTCCTGCTGAATAAAGTTCAGAAGCTGGGTCGGATCAGTCCTTCGGATAAAGTCAAAAGGTCGCACCTGCAGGGAGGATGTCAGGCGGTTAATAATATCTACAGCTTTTTGACTGCCAAGGGATTTCTCCAGTAGTTCACGTGCGTAATCGATACCACCCGTTGTAATGAAATCCTGGGCCATCATGAGTTCCTGGAATTCCATCAACACCCGGTCACGGTCTTCAGAATCGACGGATTCCAGCCTGGCGATCTCGAAGGTCAGAGTCTCGATTTCATCCTCACGTAAATGCTTGAAGATTTCCGAGGAGATTTCCGATCCAAGAGAGACAAGAAACACAGCAGCTTTCTGACGGCCGGTAAGATCCTTCTTGCTGGAAGATTTTTTAGCCTGAGGTGCAGGATTATTGGGAGCTACAGGTTTTTTTGCCATATCCTATTCCTCCATCAGCCAGGTACGGATAAGCTGGGCAACATCTTCAGGGTGTTCACGTGCAACGTTAATAGCATGTTCATGCAGCTCAAGCCGGGCCCGTTCCTCAACCGACATCTCAACCTCTGTACCTTCTTCCTCAGCACTTCTGAGTGCTGCTTCACGCATTGCCTGATGCTGGCGAGCCAGCTCTTCTTCACGCAGACGGCGACGGCGCTCGATCTCTCTGGATATAAGCCGGAAAGCAATAAATGAAACCAGCAGTACTGCTATACCAATCATAACATAAAGTACAAGCGACTGTATCTGCTGCCGTCTCAGGAATTCTGCATCCTCGTCTTCAAACTGGGAGCTTCGGTCAAACTGAATATGCTGAACGGTAACTATGTCTCCCCTATCAGTACGGAAGCCAACAGCAGCTTCAATCAACTCGCGTGCTCTGGCAAGTTCATCGGCTTCCACTGGAATATACTCGCGCACTACCCGATTATTCTCAATCTGTATATTACCGCGGTCATCGTAGACCTTGCGCCAAACACCATCGAGTGCTACGGACACCGTCACCCTGCGTATTTCAGGGCTTTTCTCTTCCTGAATGAAACGCCGGTTAATTTCGTTATTTACCTGCTGCTCACTGCGGCTATATTGGCCAACAAGACCTTCAAGATCGCGATATCCGGGAGGCATCTGCCCTTCCTGCCCGGGAGGACCTTCAGGATTAAATCCGGTCCCCTGATAATTTTCATCGAAGCTGCGAACACTGCGGGTTACTGACATAACTCTTTCACTGTCATCAAATGGGGTTCGGGGGTTGTTGGGCCGAATTTCGATAGGAAAAAACTCCTCGGTCTCTTCTGTCCGTTTTCCCATGTCCATATCAACATTGATATTGGTAACCACAAATCGGCTTGACGTGTATATTGCGGCAAGCGCCCGCTGAATTTCAGTACGGAATTCCCGTTCCCGATTACGAACCAGCTCAAGCTCACGTCTTGTAAGTTCAATTCTGTCGAAATCAGCAAGATTCACAAAATCATTCAGAACCCTTCCGTTTCTGTCTGTTATAGTAATATTTTCCGGCCGCAGACCGGAAACGGCGAACTGTATCAGTTTTTCTATGCCTTCAATCTGCCGACGGTCTTCGGCTATATTCGATCCAGGTTTTGGAGTAAGGATTACCGAGGCAGTAATATCCTTCTGATCTTCAGCAAAAAGCTCCCGCTCCGGAATTTCCAGAATCACACTGACTGAGTCAATGTCATCCAGAGATAGAATATGATCCTGCAGCTGTCTGGTAATCGCACGGCGTAGATTCACATTCCGTTCAAAATCGGTTTGTGTCCAGCGGTCAATATCAAAGAGTTCCCAGGGGTCGGTTCCGGAAGGAACGAGATCCTCGCGGGTCAGGATGGTTCTCATCCGCCGGGCAGTCGCTGCATCCGGCACCATGATTACACCTTCAGTGCTGATGCTTGATATTACATTTTCCTGATCCAGTCTATTCCGGATGCGGTCAAGCTCTGCCTGATTTCTGACCGGTTGACTGAACAAAGGGACATACGGTGAGGATGAGCTGAGTCCGGCCAGCAAAATAATGCCGACTACAAGAATCGCCCCTATTCCTAAAAAGATAATTTTCTGGACAGTAGTCCATTTTCCCCAAACAGTCCTCACTTGAGCAACTGCTTTTTGCATAAATTCGTTCATATCCCCTCCCAGAACTACGAACGTCATGGTGAATCACCAATCTTCTACATAATACTACTACATATTAGCGTAGATTAATAATATCTTTATATCCCTGTATTACTCTATCAACCACATTTTTAGTGAGGTTCAGGGCTAACTCAGCCTTGGCGGCAGCTATCGTCACATCATGGGCTTCGACCTGGTCCGGAGCCAACGCTGCAGTCAGGGCAAGATCGTTGGCCTGATTCTGGAGGCTATTCACCTCATTCAGGCTTTTCATGAGCATATTTCCAAAGTTCTCTTCACCGATTTCCTGTACTTTATCTCCAGGAGCCGCAAAATGCCCCTGATGTGTCCTGGATAAGGAAAACTGATCTCCGAAAATCTGCTGCAGATTTAAACTGCCTCCCTGTACTACCATAGTATAATCCTCCCGTATTTATACCTTACTATGCGCGGCCGATGCTCAACGCACGGTTAAACATCTGCTTTGCCCCGTTGATAACCTGACTGTTGGCATCATAACTCCGTGATGCGGATATCATATCTACCATCTCTTCAACGAGATTAACATTCGGCATTTCAACGTAGCCCTCTCTCGGGCCACTCTTTATTGCGTCAGGATGCGTAGGGTCATAAACCAACCGCAGCTCGGCATCCATATCTTTCTCGATTCCGGTTACCCGAACCCCATTCCCCACACCGTTATCCAGTGCCTGGGGAATAAAAGGGCTACGCCAGTACGGCTGCTCAACCCTCGGCCGTACTATTACACGACTGCGACGGTAGGGTCCTCCCTCAGGGGTCCTGGTTGTACTCGCATTCGCAATATTATCCGCGATTACATCCTGCCGCAGCCGCTGGGCACTCAATCCGCTGGCTGCAGTGTTAATTGCTCTGAACATTCCCATATTTTACCCCTTACCTCAGTACGATATTCAGCTGGCGAAACTGATTATTGATGCTCTCTGTCATCAATTGATATGACAACTGCTGATTCAGAAGATTCATTGCTTCCATTTCTATATCGACATTATTGCCGTTATTCTTGGTTGATGTGGTAAAATCCAGATTCATTCTCGGTTTGACATCACGGTAATCCATCGGCCGATGCCAGGGAATATGCCGCTCATGTGTCAGACGCTGGGGAAAGCTCTCGTATTTTTCGGATTCAAGGGCCTTGCGCAGAGATGTCTCGAAGTTGACCTCCGAACGCTTGAATTCAGGAGTATCAACATTGGAAATATTGTTCGCAATCACTGACTGCCGAAGCATATTTGCATCCATTGTACGATGCAGAATATCCATGTTTTTTCCAAAGCTTGTATTACCGAACATATCAGTTATATCTCCTTTTCTACCCTTTCATCTTCGACTAAAGAATGTACCTACTTAAGTCCTGATCCTGAATAATCGTGCCCAGCCTCTCCTGCACGTACGCAGGCGTAATTGGTATTGTCTGTCCCTTCAATTCAGTGGCTGTAAAGCTGACATCCTCAAGGAGTACCTCCATAACGGTATGCAGCCTGCGGGCACCGATGTTTTCAGAACTGCTGTTCACCTCGGCAGCGATTCTGCAGATTTCCCGAATAGCCTCATCGCTGAACTCAAGCTTGACGTCTTCAGTGGCAAGCAGTGCGGTATACTGTCTGATCAGCGAATTCTGCGGTTGGGTAAGTATCAGATAAAACGCATCTGCGTCCAGTGGCTCAAGCTCAACCCTCAGAGGAAAACGCCCCTGCAGCTCCGGTATGAGATCGCTTGGTTTTGAAGTATGAAAAGCACCTGCTGCAATGAACAGAATGTGACTGGTATCTATCATTCCATATTTGGTATTTACCTGGGATCCCTCAACAATCGGCAGAATATCACGCTGAACGCCTTCCCGACTTACATCAGCACCCGACCGACTTTCCTTTGCGGCTATCTTGTCAATCTCGTCAATAAAAATGATTCCCATCTGCTCTACCCTGTTCCGGGCCTGCTCGGCAACCTGATCGGTATCCACGAGTTTTTCCATCTCTTCCGCAAGCAGTATCTGACGGGCACGCTGGACAGTGGTTCTTTTTTTCTTTTTACGACCGCCCCCGAACATATTGCTCAGACCACCCAGATTCATCTCCATTTCCTCAAAACTGGATCCTGAGAATATCTCTATTGCCGGAAAACCCTGTTTGGCAACATCGACCTCTACTTCCTTGTCTTCAAGGTCACCATTACGAAGCTTGATTCGGAACTTCTCTCTGGTGCTGCTGCCGGCATCCACTTCACGAGGGGTCTCACTGACTGTATCTGCAGCCTCGGTAGAACCGGGAGTTTTTGGTGTTTTCTTGACCCCGGGAAGCAGCAAATCAAGCAGCAGCTCTTCTGTGCGCTGCTCGGCTTCTTCCCGTACCCTTTCCTGCTGTTCAGTTTTTACCATAGCAACTCCGGAAGCCATAAGGTCCCGGATCATAGACTCGACATCGCGTCCAACATACCCGACCTCGGTATACTTCGTGGCTTCAACTTTTAGAAATGGAGCACCGGTCAGTTTTGAGAGCCGTCTGGCGATCTCGGTTTTTCCTACCCCGGTTGGTCCGATCATGATAATATTCTTCGGGGAGACCTCATCACGAAGCTCATCAGGCAGACGCTCACGTCTGACCCGGTTTCTCAAAGCCAGCGCCACAGACTTTTTCGCCTGCTGCTGACCTATAATAAACTTGTCGAGTTCGGATACTATTTCTGCTGGTGTCATTTCCTCGATGTTTATTTTCATCCCAATTCCTCCAGGATAATATTCTGATTTGTATAGATACAGATCTGACCGGCAATTTCCAGACTCTGCCTGGCGATTTCGGACGCAGTCATTTCCGTATTTCTGAGCAGCGCAAGCGCTGCCGAATATGCAAAGTTTCCACCGGAGCCGATAGCGATAGCCCCATCCTCCGGCTCTATAATATCTCCTGTTCCGGAGATTAGTAGTGTCCTTTCCTTGTCCGCAACCAGCAGAAGAGCCTCAAGCCTTCTGAGCATTCTGTCTGTCCGCCAGTCCTTGGCCAGCTCAACAGCTGCCCGTGTCAGATCACCGGCATACTCCTTGACCCGACCTTCGAAGCGCTCGAATAAAGTAAATGCATCTGCAGTTGCTCCGGCAAATCCAACCAGTATTTTATCATCATAGATTCGTCTTATCTTGCGGGCATTGCCCTTCATTACGCTGTTTCCCAGTGTTACCTGTCCGTCAGCAGCCATTGCTACCTTACCGTCCCGCAACACCGCAATTACGGTAGTGCTCCGTACTTTCATACATTCTCCTCTTGATTTTCCTGTCTGCTGCGGGATCTCCGCCCATGCGGATGAGCCGCAGCATAGACCGAACGCAGTTTTCCAAGCCCTAAATGAGTATACACCTGCGTTGCAGACAGACTCGCATGCCCAAGCAGCTCCTGTACAGCCCGTATATCAGCACCGTTTTCAAGCAGGTGGGTTGCAAAGCTGTGGCGCAGCTGATGCGGCGACACATGCTGCCGGATTTCCGCATCACGCACACGCTGATCAACAATGATTGCAGCTCCACGGGGGGTTAAGCGCCCTCCTCGCTGATTAATGATCAGTGCCATCTGATTTGTCATTCCGAGTCGCCTGAGGCGTTCACTTCTCATTGCAATATAGTCCTGTATGGATTTTCTGGCAGGTTCGCCCAGAAAAACATGCCTGTCCTTTCCGCCTTTCCCACTCACCTGCAGGCGGCCTGTTTTCAGCTGAAGACTACTGATGTCGGACTGCAGCAACTCGCTGATGCGGCAACCGCTGGCATATAGAATTTCCAGGAGGCATCTGTCCCTGCATGAGGCGAAATCGCTTCCCTGAATATCCAGCAGCACCCTGACATCTTCCTGCTGCAGCATTTTTGGCAGTGGTTTTTCAAGCTTTGCAGATCTCAATCCATCTACCGGGTTATGACTGAACCCTCTTTCACGAACCAGATATCTGAACAGAGCCCGGAGGCTGGACAGTCTACGGTTTACCGTACGGGCACTGAGTTTATTGCCTCTCGATGCAACAATCCACGAGCGGATCTCTTCCCGTTCAACCTCTTCCAGCGAAAGCTCCCTCAGACTGATATGAGCCAGAAAATCATTCAGATCATTCCTGTAGGCATCAACCGTAGACGGACTTACATGACGGATTCTCTGCTGGTATTCCAGGAAATCATGAATTACATTATCGCTCATGAACATCCTCCAGAACATCGACAGGAAGCAGCACATCACTGATTCGGTCAAACACTCGCGCACCATTGCATACCAGCTCCCTGCATCCATCTCCTAATACGCTTTCACAACCACTTCGATGAACCATGACTTCGGATTGTTCGTAGGCAAATTCAGCTGTTATGAGCGCTCCACTGCCACGAGGAGCTTCCACCAGAATTGTCAGAGGCGATAAACCGGCGATTATCCTGTTCCGCTGTGGAAACCGGAATTTGGATCCCGGTGTGCCGGGAGGAAATTCACTGATAATTCCACCCTCCTGCTCTATCATCCTTGCTGCGATATGACGGTTGAATCTGGGACTGATATTATCAATCCCGGTTCCCAATACAGCCAGACTCTCTCCACCTGCTTCAACCGCACCCAGATGAGCCTGGGCATCAATCCCCAGAGCAAGTCCGCTGACTACGGCGTATCCGAGCCTCGACAGCTCAAAACCTGTGCGATACGCTGCATGCCGTCCCTCTGTAGTCGGTTTGCGGGTTCCGACAACGCTGACACAGGGAATGCGCGGAATCCGCCCCCTGAGGTACAATAGAATCGGCGGATCGGGAATCTCTCGCAGCAGTGCAGGATACTCTTCAGACCATATAAACACGGTCTGAATTCCCATAGCCGGAAAGGAATCGAGGTCACGGCGGACGAGACAGAGAAGCTGCTCCGGATCAAAAGACTGTCCTTTGTATGGCCTTCCCGCAATCTTCAGCAGATCACGGGCTGTCAATGTCCGTAAATCTTCAACAGACCCCAGCACATCCAGCAGCAATCCCTGGTCACGGCTGTTCAGAAAACCCAGACGCTGTAAAGCCATAGCGAGCTCTATCATAGTCCGCCTCCGCTTAACTGAGCCCTCAAATCTGCAGCCTGACGCTTGTATTCCGGGTTCGGAGAGATATCCATGATTGCATCGTAATCAGCCATAGCCTCACTCATATTCCCCAATCCTGCATGAACATACGCCCTGACAAATCTTGCTTCAATATGATTCCTTCTGATGGTAATCAGATGATTGAGATGAGGCAGGGCATCTGCCAGCCGCTCCAGCTCGAAACCCAGAAGCACAGCTATGCCGTACAGTGAATTTACATGATTCGGATCAAGCTCGATCGCTCTCAGGTACGCTTTTTCTGCCAGAGTGAAGAGTTGCTGCCGCTCAGCCTGATTGTAACGGGCCTTCGCACTCTGAGCCGCTGCTGTCGCATAGTGGCTGTGCAGGTGAGCATTTGCAGGCGTAATTGCCAGAGCCTGTTCCAGAGCATCCATGGCAGGTCCAAACATTTCACGTTCCATGTAGCGGATACCAAGCATTCGGTAATAGATCATCAATTGGCCGTTAGCCTGAACCTTTGAATCAACAATATCCCGGTATCTGGCAACCTCACGTTCGATTTCCCGCATTCTGGCATCACTGACCTGCTGACCGGGAAGCAGATCAGCCTCCATTTCAATCAGGGTATCAACTATCGGATCACGGGAATCACATGAAGCGAGAGAGAGAACGGATGCGGTAATCACAGTAATCAAGAGAAAAGAAATAAACTGTTTCATTGCAGACCTCCATTACTCAATACTGTGATTCTCCATCAATTCCTTGAGATTTCATTGATTCAGCCGGAACTTCCGCCCCGGACCGCGGATGGCACCTGCGGTGTATCTCCTGAAGTGCTCCGGTATCTATATGGGTATAGACCTGGGTAGTGCTGATATCAGAATGTCCCAGCAACTCCTGTACAGCTCGAAGATCAGCCCCCCCTTCAAGTAAATGTGTAGCAAAACTATGACGGAGGGTATGCACCTTGGCCTCGATTCCGGATCTGGCCGTCAATTCCTTGAACCGCTTCCAGATTCCCTTTCTGGATAACCCGGAACCACGCCGGCCGACAAAAACGCTGAGCTGGGCTGGCGATGCAAGCTCAGGACGGCCTGTATCCAGATAACGCTTCAGCCAGTAATTTGCTTCTCCGCCCATCGGAACAATGCGCTCCTTGCGCCCTTTCCCGTACACCCGCACCATATTCTCCCGCAGAAACACCTGTGAGAGTTCAAGATCAACAACCTCGGATATCCTCAAACCGCAGGAGTAGAGCAGTTCAAACAAGGCCCTGTCCCTGAGCCCGAGTGGGTCACTCACATCAATAGCATCCAGAATCAGCTCCACTTCCTCCACCGATAGTACTCCAGGAAGGTGCATTCTGGTCTTCGGCAGCTCTACCACCATCGCTGGATTATCATCACGTACTCGCTCGAGAATGCAGTACTGAAACAGGGACCGCAAACTGGAGACAACCTTGGCGACGGTTCTGGCGTCTATACCACTCTCATCCTGCCGCAGGATAAGGTAGTCAACGACTGTCTGGGGATCCGCGCTTTCCATAGTGCTCTCCTGATCATTCAGGTAAGCAGCAAAGCGCATACACTCACGATGGTAGGTTTCCACCGTGGCCTCTGCAAGATGCAGCTCCACCAGGAGATAATCACGAAAACGGGTAACCAGCAGATCATTTTTCATCAGATTCTCGATTCACCTGATGCTTTTCTCAGACGTACAATTGTTGGCAGCTCCAACTGACCTTCATCTTCATGATGAGATCCCCCGCCTTTGCGGGATGACAGCAGCCTGTTCCAGCTGTCCAGCGTCATTACCTCATCCTGGGGGTTCTTTTCTTCCACAGCAGGAGCAGACATCTCTTCATCTTCTACAGGCTCTTCAACAAGCCCTTCCTTCAGAAAACCGGTAGCAACAACGGTTACCTTGATACTGCCATCCATATTCTTGTCGATACAGGTGCCGTGAATAATCAGTGCATCGCCGTCCGCTGTATTGGCAATAATATTCACCACCTCTTCGACTTCGGTCAGCCCCATATCGCATCCACCGGTGATATTCACAAGAATCCCGCCAGCTCCCTCGATATGAGCATCCTCTAGCAGCGGATTGTTGATTGCGTTGGTTGCCGCATCCACGGCACGGTTATCTCCTTCGCCGACACCAATTCCCATCAGAGCATCACCCTGACCACTCATAATCGTTCTGACATCTGCAAAGTCGATATTTATATCGCCAGGCACGGTAATGAGATCGGAAATACCCTGAACACCCTGACGAAGCACATCATCGGCCATCAAGAGGGCTTCACTGTACGGAGTTTTCCTGTCGACAACCCGCAGCAGATGCTGATTAGGGATAATTATAAGGGTGTCTACATGGTCCCGTAGTTTCTCGATTCCCTCAACCGCCAGCCGTGCCTTGCGCTTGCCTTCAAAATCAAAAGGCTTGGTAACAACACCAACAGAAAGAACACCAAGTTCTCTTGCAATCTGGGCAATAATCGGAGCGGCTCCGGTTCCGGTTCCACCACCCATACCGGCAGTAATAAACAGCATATCAGCCCCGCGAATTGCCTCTGAAATTGCTTCACGGTCTTCCTGTGCAGCTGATTCACCAACCTCGGGCTTGCCGCCGGCACCTAATCCACCGGTAAGCTTCCTGCCGAGAGGAATCTTGCGCGGAGCCCGGCAGCGCTGCAGGGCCTGCAGGTCTGTATTAACAGCAATGAACTGAACATTCCTCAGTCCTGCCTCAATCATCCGGTTTACAGCATTACTGCCCCCACCACCGACACCAATTACCTTGATGACCGTAGGACTGTCCGGTGCAAAGTCATTCATTTCGTCGACTACGTCTAATTTCATACTCCCCTCCCATGATTTGTATGATCTTCATTCCTTGTTGTTTTCTATTCGAAAAAATTACGTATCCATCCGCCCAGACCTTTGAACAGGCTGTTTGACGGAGCTTTCTTGACAACAGCAGCTGAATCCAGATGCTGAAACCGTTTTGATCCGTGCAGTACCAATCCTACTGCCGATGCATATTCTGCACTTCGATACTGATCGGTGACTTCTCCGTAAGCCCCGGGTTGACCGACCCGTGCAGCCGTTCCGAACACTTCCTGAGCCAGTTCCACAGCTCCATGCATTAATGCTCCGCCACCTGTCAGGACTACACCGCCAGCGAAGCGATCATGGTAGCCCTTCGCAACTACCTTGTCGCGGACCAGGGTAAATATTTCGGCCATCCGCGGCTGTACAATTGCACAGATGTCTGACTGGGAAATACTCACTGGAGGCCGGCCTCCCACTGCCGGAATTATTACCGGAGTATCCAGATCAACATGCATCTCATGACAGACAGCTGATTCAATCTTGATTTTTTCAGCAGCTTCAACCGGTGTTTTCAGGACATATGACAGATCACCTGTAACCTGAGTGCCACCGATGGGCAACACAGTAGTGAAATATGGCGCTCCGTCTATGTAAAGCAAGGCATCAGTTGTCCCTCCGCCCAGATCAATGAGCAGGACTCCGAGCTCCATCTCATCCCGTGTCAGCACGGCTTCTCCTGAAGCTAAAGACTCAAGCACAATCTCTTCTACCTTGAAACCGGCCCGGTTCACACATTTCACAAGATTCTGGGCACTGGTCACAGAACCGGTAATAATATGGACCTCTGCTTCAAGCCTGACTCCTATCATATCAATAGGATCCTTGATTCCACCCTGATCATCCACAATGAATTCCTGGGGGATCACATGCAGCAGCTCTCTGTCCATCGGGATTACAACAGCCTTGGCTGCTTCCAGAACCCGCTCATAGTCTACCTTGGTAATTTCCCGGTCGCGGGATGTAACGGCTACAACACCACGGCTGTTCAAGCCCTCGATATGTCCCCCGGCAATACCGGTAAAGACCGAATAAACCTCACGGCCGGCCATCTGTTCAGCCCGCTCGATAGCGAGCCCTACGGACTGCAGGGTAGACTCAATATTAATAACTACACCTTTACGCAAACCACGTGAGGGAGCTTTTCCGATGCCGATTATTTCAAGATTATCATACTCGTTGAACTCTGCAATTACAGCGATAACTGAGGTTGTTCCGATGTCCAAGCCGACGATAATATCATCTTTAGTCACAGCCTATCCCTCCTTTCTGGTATATACCACATCATTTCCACGAAAATCAATTTCGGTAACATCATCAAGCTGCCCCTGAACTGCGAGTACATCCATAATACGAATGATACTCATAAGCCGGTCAGCCTTGAGATCTTCACCGACAAGTACCGGCACGGGCACATGAGTGAAATAAACTATTAGATCAAGCTTGTGTTCATGCACCGGTTTTACCAGCACCTCTGAAATCAGATTATAGAGAACCGGATGACGCATCCTCAGTGATTCAAGATCACGCAGTACTCTACGAACCTGAGAGGGCAACCGCATTCCGAGTTCGATATCTTCAATCTCAAAACCGGAAATCACCGGCAGACTCTTGTAATCATCAGGAACGCCCCAGGAAAACAGCACACCATCCTCATCGGCAACTACTGGCAGCCTGCGTCCGCTTAGTCGACCTTGAGCAATAGCTGTAGGGGTTCTGTCAAACATACGGATTCTCAGCGTAGAAGGAAAATCCTTTTCCACCTGTACCTGTTTTATTCTGGGAACTGCTGCCAACAAACTTTCTATTCTGCTGGTATCCAGAGAAAAATACAGATTGCCTTCGGATATCCCGGCTATTTCAAGAACTCGCTCCAGCTCCATCGGGACATCACCTTCAATAATTATTGAGGTAATGAGCAAGCGGGGAGCAAGAACCAGCTGAAAGAGGAGTTCAGCAACTACAAAGGCCGAACCAGCAAAAATCAGGATGAAAATCAATCTGCGGATTATCTTGAATACAGTACCGCCAGCACCTGATCGACCCGTGTTGCCGGAAGACCCAGGGTGCCGCCTGCTGCCGCCATTCTGGCTCTGGTTCTGAAGAGATGACTGCTGATGATAGATATAATCAGCCACGCAGTCCCCCTTCTGTTCGTTCATATACCATATTTCGGGATAGATTGATCAGCAGACCGCACATCCATAATGTCACCATTGCCGACGTGCCGCCCGATGAGAAAAAAGGAAGGGTTATCCCGGTTGCAGGGATCGTCCCGCTCACAACTGCCATGTTCATTAATGCCTGAAACAGAATTGATATGGTGAGACCGGCAGCACAGAGCCTGACGAAACCGTCATCTGCATCTCTGGCGATTAGATATCCTCGGTATGCCAGATACAGAAAAAGAATTAATACAAGTAGAACACCGAGGAAACCAAGCTCCTCCCCGACTATAGCGAAAATAAAATCGCTGTGAGCCTCTGGAAGGAGACCGAACTTGTAGCGACCCATCCCTATCCCCTGACCCCAGAATCCTCCGGTCTGCAAGGCGGATCTCGACATCAGAACCTGATATCCTGCACCTTGCGGATCAAGGTCTGGTGCCAGAAAGGAAATGATTCTGTTAACACGGTGCTCTTTCGAAAGCACGACGATCCCGATGGTCGGAATACTCATTATCAGAACGCTGATAAAATATCTGATTTTCACACCTGCCAGGAAGAAAATACTGATCGCAATAACCAGCACCAGAATTGACGTAGAGAAGTCGTTCTGAAGGACAATAATCATTGGCACAATAAAGGCAATAAAAAGAGGAGGCAGAATTGTATTCTTGACATCATCCAGGCGACTCTGCTTCCTGCCAAGCAGAAATGCAAGATGAACGGTCATAGTTATCTTGGTCAGCTCTGAGGGCTGGAATGAGTGTCCGAACAGTACAATCCAGCGCTGGGCCCCTAGATAAGTCTCTCCGAAAAAGGGTACCAAGGTAAGCAGTAACAGTAGAATACCAGCCATCGATGCAAAAGGAGACAGCTTCTCGACAATCTTCAGGTCAATCCGTGCCAGCACAAGCGCTCCTGCCAAACCGGCAGCCAGCATTATGCTCTGACGTTTTACAAAGTGAAAGGGATTCTGGAACAGAATGTCCGCCCTGGAATATGACACCGAAAACAGCATGGCAAGACCTACCCCTGTCAACAGAAGTGTGCACATGAGTAATGCTCTGTCGCTCCGCCTGCCTGGTACTGTTTCTAGGGCAAAAATACTGCTCATACTATGTATCTGATCCTCATCTTATCTTCATGGTTGAAAGGCTCAAAATCGCAAAAAGCCCTCCGAGAATCCAGAATCGGAGAACAACCTTGCTCTCCGCCCAACCCTCAAGTTCAAAATGGTGATGCAGAGGCGCCATCTTGAATACACGCTTGCCCGTTAATTTGTAGCTTCCGACCTGAATAATTACTGACAATGTCTCGATTACAAAAACCCCTCCCACAACTATGAGCAGAATTTCATGTTTAATCATCAGAGACATAGTTGCAAGAATACCGCCCAACGCGAGGCTGCCGGTATCTCCCATCATGACCTCAGCCGGATGTCCGTTATACCAGAGAAAGCCGACGCAGGCTCCGACGACGGCCATAGCCAGAATACTGATTTCTCCGGCCCCCTGCACATACGGAATCTGTAAATAGGCAGAGAAATCCACACGACCCGCCACATATGCAAGCATTCCAAAGGTCAGAGCGACCAGAAGAACCAGACCGGTAGCTAGACCGTCGAGTCCGTCAGTAAGGTTAACTGCGTTGGAAAAGCCGACCAGCCAGAAAATCCCGAAAGGCACATACAGAATTCCAAGATCCAGAAGAGGTTGCTTGACCATTGGCATGTACAACAGCGAGGACTCCTCACCTCCCAGACGAAAAACCAGAAAAGAAACAACAGCAGCCACAGTAAACTGGCCAAGAAGCTTCATTGAGGCCGAAAGCCCGCCCGTCTCTTTACGTTTGATTTTCTGAAAATCATCAATAAACCCTATCGCACCAAACCCGACAATCGCGGTTACAGCAATCCAGGTGAAAGGATTACGCGGATCCATCCAGAAGAAAATTGCTACCAGCATGGAAAGAATAATCAGAACCCCACCCATAGTAGGAGTGCCGGATTTTATCTGATGACTTTCCGGACCATCGGAACGGATTTCTTCGCCGAATTTCAGTTTCCTGAGCAGTTCAATGACCTTGGGGCCAAAAAGAAAACTGATCAGAAGTGAAGTTACAGCCCCGTACGCGGCGCGAAATGTTATATACTGAAAAATATTGAACGGGGTAAAATACTCTGTTAATGGAAACAGCAACTCTTTCAGCATTTTTCTTCTCCCATATTCCTGAAACCAGCAAGAGCTTCAGAAATTGTCTCAAGACCAATCCCTCTACTGGCTTTCAGCAGGAGCAGATCACCTTTTCCTATATATTTCTGAACTGCAGGAATTATTTCCTTTGCACTATCAGCGCAGTTTCCGGCTCTTCCATGACCGACTGCAGCAGCGAACTCTTTACCGACCCAGAAAATTTCATCAAATCCGCAGAGATCTGCCTGTTCTACAATTTTCCCGTGTTCTTCCTGACTGACATCACCAAGTTCGAGCATATCGCCCAGAACCGCGACCTTCCGACCTTCCCACTCCAGAGAAGCGAAAAACTCCAGAGATGCACTCATGCTGTCAGGATTAGCGTTATAGCAATCCAGAATAATACCAACCTCGCCTTGTATTACCTGATTCCTGCCGAAAGGACTCTCAACATTTGCAATGCCGTATTCTACCGATTCAGGAGACAAGCCCAGTTCCATAGCAACGCTGACTGCAGCGAGCATATTCTGCATATTGTGGCGACCAGGCAGCGGAAACAGAATTTCCTTGCCGTTCCACGAAAGACGAAAGCCTTCGAGTCCGGCCGCTTCAATATTCCGGATTCCAGGGGTGTGGTGTAGTCCGAAAGGTATCACCTGTCCATTCACCCCTTCAGCGAGAAAATCATAATACAGTTCATCTTCATGCAGAAAAGCGCGTTCCCTGCCGGAAAAACAGGAAAAAATCTGTTTTTTTTCCTCAGCAATTCCCTGCTGAGAGCCGATATTACCGATGTGGGCAGTCCCGATGTTTGTAAGAACAGCAATGTCAGGAAAAACAATTCTGGCAAGATCTGCCATTTCTCCCCGCTCACTCATAGCCAGTTCAAAAACTGCATAACGATGTTCAGCAGTCAAGGCAAAGGACGCCACCGGCAGACCTATGACAGAATTATGATTACCCGGAGTCTTGAATACCGTCGATTCCCGGGAGAGAATAGAATATAGTATTTCTTTGGTAGTAGTTTTCCCGTTGCTTCCACTGATCGCAATCTTGATCAGACGGTCATTTCTGCTTATATACCAACGCGCCAGCCTATGCAGTGCCGCCAGAGGACTCTCTACAATGAGCAATCTTGACTGCTGCTCCCTGCTTAATGCCTGAAATACCTCTTCCGCCCGTTCCTCGGATACCAACACGAGCTCGGCACCCGACTGCAAGGCCTGTGCGATAAATGAGTGACCATCAGTATATCGTCCGGGTAGTGGGACAAACAATGATCCCTCTGAGACTTCCCGACTGTCTATTGTAACTGATGAAATGTAACGGGTTTCATCACAGGCAGGATGAAGCGCTCCTCCAATACCTGCCGCAGCCGATCTGAGAGTGAACGGCATTCCAACGGTGCTAATCACGGGAAGCCTCCGTCCTGAGAATATAAATAATTTCTTCTGGATATCCCTCAGCATACCCGGAGCTGTCTCCAGCAATCTGGCGGATTCGGCCTGGACTTTTCAACATGGAAATTTCCGCCACAGCGCGCTTATTGGCTTCGATCAGAGAACGCTGTTCACGATCCAGCGCACGGATCAGATTTTCCTGTTGCACAAAACGGAAGGCCTGATAAGCGGATGCAAACATCATAACCGGTATACATAATAATAAAACGCTGATTATCCTTGATTTCATGCAGACCTCGGGAATTCAGCTATCTTTTCTACAACCCGCAACTTGGCACTCCTCGATGGCGGATTCGCCTTTATCTCTTCTTCATCGGCTGTTATAGGCTTTCTGTTTACTATTCTCAGTACCGGCTGCACATCTACAGCACCCCGAGGATTTTGCGGGGCAGGTACTGAACTACGGGCCCAGTCACGAAAAAAATGTTTTACCATTCTGTCTTCCAGGCTGTGAAATGTGATTATTCCGATTTTCCCACCTATCTTGAGTTGCTGCACAGCCGATGGAAGCACACGCTCAAGTCTTCCTAATTCATCGTTAACCACAATTCGCAGCGCCTGAAAACAACGGGTGGCTGGGTGAATGCGGCCATGCCTATACGAGACCGGCACTGACTGGAAAATAAGCTCTGCCAGCTCAGCAGCAGTCTCAAGCGGCTGATTCGAACGTGCGGAAACGATACTTCTTGCAATACGCCTTCCGTAACGCTCCTCACCATACTGAAAGAAAATTTCTGCAATTTCCCGCTCACTGCGAAGCATAAGCAGGTCACGGGCGGATTCCCCCTGGTCCGGGCGCAGACGCATATCCAGCGGTTCATCAGCCCTGAAGCTGAAACCGCGGATACCTGCCTGATAGTGAAACACGCTGATGCCTAAATCCAGGAGGATACGGTCGGGACGCTGGTCCAATGGGTAGGACCCGAAAAAATCATCAAACCAGGTATTATACAAGCGCACCCGACCACTGTACGGAGCAAGTCGCTGCTCCGCCCGTGCAAGAATCGAAGGATCAGTCTCCAGACCAGCTAACTGCAGATCCGTAAACCGCTCCAGAAAGGCTGCTGAATGCCCCCCCTCTCCCAGGGTACCATCAATGATCAGTTGAGACTGATTGTCAGGCGCCAGATATTCCAGCACCTGGTCGGCCATAACTGACCGATGATAGTACGTTTGCATGAATCCCCTCTTTTTCATGCCTAAGAAAACGGGAGGAGCTCTCCCAGTCCTTCAGCAGCACTCTTAAATTCAGCTTCTTTATCATCCAGGTACAAACGATACTCGTCTGCATCCCAGATCTCCAGATACTGCGCTATTCCCAGTATGACAGTATCCTTCTTAAGCCGCGCATATTCACGGAGTGACGGCGGGATAGTTATTCTCCCGGCCTTGTCAATCTCCACCTCCTGAGCCGGCGCAATAATTCTGCGCTGAATCAGTCTGGCCTGAGCGTTAAAAGGTGAAGTAGAACCCATAATTGAGTCAGACAGACGCTTCCAGTTTTCAGGCGGAAGCATCCAGATGCATTGTTCTATCCCTTGGGTCAGAACAAGGCTGGATCCGGGCAGTTCTGTACGGATACGAGACGGAACGAGAAGACGACCTTTTTCGTCAAGGGTATTTCTGTAATCCCCCGTCAACATATCAAAACCACCACATCACCCCATTAAATTCCACTTTCTCCCACTAACATACTCTATACTATGCTTTCCAGCCGAGTTGTCAACCTAGGCGACAGAATATATGAATTTAATTCCAGAGGAAAATACACGATGTGGTAAACAGATGTTTAGATAGACGCTATAAAATGAACGCAGACAGGAGATCAGGAATTAACATGATGGCAATAGAAAGATAAAGGCTGTCCGCAATATCAGCAGACAGCCTTTTGGATTATGGAAGGGCCTTACGAATGCTCATGCAAAATGTAATTTTGCAAAAAGCTCTCATTAATAAGGTTTTATCTGATGCATTTCCTTGTCGGAAAACTGTACCAGCGATACGCTGCCGGCAAAGGCACGGTAATCGATATCGGGAAATACATTATTTTTCTTTTCCAGTCTGGTAAGCCAGTCAGTACTCAGATTACCCCGGCCGAGTGAATCATATATCTGGGTGAAGCTGGCAAGATGCTCCTTGATTCTGCTGACAGCATAGGAAACAGTGGTACCGGTACGCATAATAAACGGCCAGTCAGACGACTGCACAAGAAGTAATTCACGGGCAGCCTGATTAAGGGCTCGTTCCTTGATTCCATCCTCGTTGGGAAACCTTGCTACCAGCTCATGCATTCGCTCAATGGCCTTGTGTATGTGTCTGTATATCCAGTCGTTGGATCCATCCAGCCACACCTCACTGTAACCCTTGTTGCCCCAGGAGCTGTATGCCGGCTGAAGATTCTGATACTCGCCACTGGATCTGAGAAAATCACCAGGGAATGCAGTTTCAACCGGGACATCTGATGAAGCCATCAAGCGCAGCACCTGCTCTAGCCATTGCGGTCCTTCGAACCACCAGTGCCCGAACAATTCTGCATCGTATGGGCAGGTTATGACCGGCTCACGGTCCATAAACTTCTGGGCAAGCTGCATTTGCTGTACCTGGCGGTTAACAAAATTATGCGCGTGTTCCCGGACTCTCTGCTCGGCAAGGTCCGGCTGGTACGGTTCCTTGTGATTGGATTGCTGATTGGTAATCCGGTAGTATTTCATGCCGGTATTTATCCGGATGCCGTCCGGATGAATAAAAGGCTTGATATAATCCATTGGAAGATCAAAACCCACATCGCGGTAATATTCACGATACAGGGGATCCCCGGGGTACCCTACATCTGAAGACCAGACTGCATTAGCAGAGGCGAGATCACGCGGAAAAGCCAGAACCCCGGCAGGTGTACGCACTGGGGAATAAACACCGTACTTTGGCAGAACAGAAGAAAAAAGAACACCATGAGCCGCAGTGAAAGTGTATTCAATACCATGTTTATGCAGACAGCTGTCCAGACCCTCAAAGTATCCGCACTCAGGAAGCCACAATCCCCTGGGGGCAGCACCAAAGGTTTTTGTGTGGGAATCAATTCCCATCGCAACCTGCGCATCGATAGTTTCAGGATAAGATTGATACAAGGGGAGATAGGAATGCGTTGCTGTTGTAGTGAAGAGCTCAATCCTGCCGGCATCAGCGAATTCCTGAAAACCACGCAGAATATTATGCTCATACAGCTCACAGAAATCTTCCTTGTTTTTCCGGAAGATATCGAGATACATTT
Organism: Spirochaeta dissipatitropha; assembly: GCF_054657935.1. Lineage (NCBI taxonomy): Bacteria > Pseudomonadati > Spirochaetota > Spirochaetia > Spirochaetales > Spirochaetaceae > Spirochaeta > Spirochaeta dissipatitropha. The sequence goes on from NZ_BAAHXT010000005.1 coordinate 118,836, forward strand.
CTGCTAAGTGATAAAACTCTGGTTCATGCCTGGTTCGTTCACATTCCAGTTCAGCAAGCTCGATCAGGCGGTCTGCATGCTGTACGTAGCGTTCCTGCAGAAGTGAATCGCCCAACATTGCTGACAGGGTTGGAGAGATGGAGATTGCCAGCTTCATGGGAATATTATCCTCATGAAGCGAACGAAGCACCCGAAGCAGCGGTAAATAAGTCTCAGAAACTGCTTCGAAGAGCCAGTCCTCTTCCAGAAAGCGGGAATACTCAGGATGCCGCACAAACGGCAGGTGAGCATGTAAAACAAATATGATCTTTCCCATCATTACACTCTCATTTCGGACCACACGACGGACCGTTTAATCCAGAAAATACTGATCGGAGTAGTTCCGTATGCGCTTAGGCACACTAGCTCCAAACGAAGACACACCAAGATTCTCAATTCCCGAAATAGCGATCAATGCATCGGCATTGGCATCATCCTTACCATTAGAACTCAGGAAACCGACCGGAACCTGAATGGTATTGGATGTAGAAATCAGGACCTCGTTATCCTCCAGCTGAAGAATAAGCCGGACCCGATAGAATGTATCCCTATTAGGCAGATTGATGTACCAGTTACGGTCATCCATTGACACCGGGACATCGAAACTGTCGATCACAGTTCCCCCCTCATCATCACAACAGGCCAGTTCGACGACCCGAATTATCAGACCAGTAACAGGCTTTTCATACTGTTCTGACATCTTCTGCATATGATAATCGTTTATATCCCAGTAACAATATGCCCAGGCAGGATCGCGAAGGAGCAAGGTAACACGTGACTCATTATACCGGTTTGGAAGTTCGATAGTACTGAGCAGATGGTCAGAGACGATCTCCTCCTGTATATCATACTTCTTCTCCTGAACCCGCACCAGATTATTATTTGCGGCATCACGTTCGCTGCGAATATCTTCATATGCCTCAAGCAGGGAATCGATCAGCAGCTGGCGTCCATCGTCCTCGGACCAATCCACCTCAAACTCCTCTGCGAGGGCTGTAAGAACATCATCAGAGAGGCTTTCTAATCGCTCACGAGTCATGTAATACCTCCATTTAAAAAGATCGTAGGATTTTTTCTTGCTTCCTGTCAAGCCACAAGATGGGTCAGGAAGAAACAGAAGGTTACATGGAAGTTGATCAATCAGTTCCAAATGCCGGCAGTACAAGAGAATGCACCTGTCTTCTACCGCCGGGACTGAGCACGGTGAATTCCAGAATCTGTTCAGGATAGAATCCTTCGTATTCGAATCGGAAGCCGCTTTCGGTACGCTGATAGACGAGTCCAGCAACGTCATGCACAGCTCCACCCAAAAAATCAAAATGAAACAGCTCCTTGTCCTCCTCAGGCAGGCGGAGAACAACCCTGGCAGGGGGCCGGTTTCTTACAGCTCCCGGACGTCCATAGCGAGAATGAATTACAACTTCAATACTGGCACCCTTATGCCCTGCATGCCAGACGAGAGAATCCAGACGAGCAACACTGCTTTGCTCGGGAAGGCTGGTAAGAGACAGAATCAAGGCTGGATTAATCCGCTTCCTGTTCTGCGGATCGATTAATGCAGTAAAATGTGCATTCGGCAGCTGCTGCTGAAGAGATCTGAAGGAACGAGGATGCTCCATTATTCTAACAGAGCCTGAAAAGAGAGAATTCGCGCGGTTGCCGGAGTCAATGTACTCATAGACGGTTTCTCCTTCATAGAACAAAAAGAAATCATCCGACGGCTCACGGAGCACACCGCTAATCAGCTCACCTGAGTCACTCAAATCAAGGAAAAAAGAAAATATACGCTGTGGCTCAGTCCATTCTGGATCTTCAGAGGCAGCAGACAAATAAATGGAAAAAGTCAGCAGAATCAGCAGTACAATCATTGCTGTCGATTTCATTTTCCACTCCCGGTCATATTCCGATTACTCTGCTCGACAGGTTCAGTACGAAAACCGTACAGTACTGCATTTTCATTATTCCAGAGTAGAATATTTCCATTGTGAGCAGTTGCTCCCGCCACTGCAGGGGCCGAACTTCTCATGTAGACACCTCCGCGGTTATTGCGAAGCTCGAACATCTTTCCCGGATCACTATCCCCGGGAGAATACTCTGCCAGGTCGCGCCATAACATAAGGTGTACCGGGTGGCCGTAAAGCTCCTGGAATACCGCACCGTCAGGCAGCTGACGGACTTCTCCGTGCCTGCCCACTAAAAGAGAATAATCATGAATATACAGACTTTCTGCACTGAGTTCCATTTCTACAGGCCCTGTTAACGCTCTCCCCCCCGGCAGCGACATTGCATCCGAAAGTTGCTCAGGGCTGGAAAGATTCCTGATTTCCAGCACAGGGTTCGTTCCTCCGATAACAAGAAATATCAAATCAGCATCTATAGCTGCGGCAGCCACGGGATTCCCGTCAGGATTACGGAGGATTCCGGTCATACCATCATTGTCTATGAGCAGGACCTGGCCATCTGAGCTTCCAACAACGGTGTATAACTCGGATGCCTCCAAAGCAGTAATCACATCACTAAAACCCCGCTGCCACAATAGCCGCCCATCTCTCGAGTATGCATCAATGCGGTCAAGAAACCGACCCGCTATAAAAGGGCGTTTTCCCCGAAACAGAAGCCTGCCGTCTGATTGAATACTGATAGCCATTCTGCCGTCTGGATGATACAGATCGAAGACTCCGTTTCTGCTGCGGGCAGACCCATGAAGTTCTCTACTGAAGGCTCCTCCCTCGGGGTAGCTGTACTGACCAACAAGATTTCCATTCCCGGGATCAAGATAATACAGTCCCGGAGCCTGCCAGAGAGGAATAAGTTCAGCGGCTTCCCGGGAGAAGCCTACATTTACCGGGGACTGGGTCTGAGCAGAATCCAGCCGGGTAGTCCACAGAGGCTGTAGCATCACATCGCTCCCGGCAAAGCCCGGGATAACAAGAGAAAGTATAATACCGGTCAGTAATAATCCGGCTGTATCCATTATTCTACGAAGTAGTTTCTTTACTTCGCTGTGCGTTCTATCTGCGTGACTCCGAAGCCTTCTCGTCCGCGTCCATTTTGTTCTTCCAAACATCGATTTTTTTCTTCACCTTTTCGGCATCGTCGTTCTCACCAAGCTGCATGTGAAGGCGGCGAAGCGCCATCAGATATTGAATAGCAACCTTGAAATCATCTATTCGAGAGGTCGACAACTCATATTTTTCACGGTAGCGGTCGGCAGCCTGATTCAGCCTTTCCTTGACTATCCTCAGATGCTTGACTCTTACTTCATAACCTTCTACCCGCGGATCAAGACCTGCTACCAGAGTTTTCAAGTTTAGCAGATTTTTTGCAACCGTTGCAAAGCGTCCATCCAGCTCAACGAATGACCATTTCCATTTGGAATTGTCTCCAAAATCTTCCTTGACGCAGTCGATTGCAAAACCAAGTTTGATAATCATTTCATATCGTGCACTGTCTTCAAGACCGTCAATTTTATCCTGATATTCATCGTAGTCGCTCAGAGGTGCATCTATCCAGTCGCTTACTATTTCCTCAAGGTAGATAATACTTTGATAACAGCACTTCCGGGCATCGTTCAGATAAGTGTCATTCTTGAGATTCAGAAGAGCAAGACTGATTTGATTTAATACCAGAAAATAGGAAGCCAGATGCAGGCGTTCTTCAGCAAGTGTGAATTTCTTGTATCGATCACCAGTCTCGTCTGAACCGATAACCTTCAGGATATTTTTTTCACGCTGTTCTATCAATTCAATCTGCTGCTTATACAGCTTGATTACTTCGAAGAACTCATTTTTCGCCTGGGTACTGACCTTGGCCATGCAGTCTCCTTCTCATACTATGCTATTCTACTGCTTCCGTATCTCCTCAGCAATTCCTCGGCATGACTGCGGGACACTTCAGCATTGCGATCACCTGCCAGCATTCTGGCTATTTCCTCGACCCTCTGACTCTCGTCAATCTCATTTACACGAGTTACAGTTCGATCTTCTTTCTGTTCTTTCAATACTACCAGTTGATTATCGGCTCGAACAGCGACAGAAGCAAGGTGTGTTATGCAAAAAATCTGCTTCATTGTCGACAATTTCTGCAGATGCAGGCCGACAGAAAGCGCTACCTCGCCACCGATGCCGGTATCTATCTCATCAAAAATCAATGTTTCAATGGGGTCGGTCTCTGCCAGAACGCTTTTTATGGAGAGCATGATTCTACTGACCTCTCCTCCGGATGCTACAGAAGCAAGCGGCTTCGTAGGTTCACCCGGATTCGCCGAGATGCGGAACACGACGCTGTCCTGTCCAAACGGGCCGCAGACAGGTTTTCCGTTCTCCGATGTCTTGGCATCAACCCGAATTTCAAATTCAACCTTCGGCATACCAAGAGTTGCGAGCGTCTCCTGGATTTTACGGCTCAGAACCTCGGCATGCTCGCGGCGCAGCTCACTCAGCTGCCGTGCTGCCTGAAGCAGATTCCGCTCCCGATCCCTCAGCTCGGCATCAAGTTTTTCCAGCTCCTCTTCCGAGTGTTCCAGGGCGTCCAGGGTTTCCCTGGCGTCTTCGGCATACTGCAGCACATCCGTCAGGGATGCCCCGTATTTTTTCTGCAGTCTGCGGATCTCTGCGAGTCTGTCCTCGATTGCTTCCAGCCGTTTGGGATCAAACAGGAGACCGCGATGATAATCTCCAAGCCCCTCTGCAATATCCTCAATTTCAAAAAAAGCTTCTTCAAGCCGCTTCGAATAATCAGCCAGTTGAGGATCAATGCCAGCAGCTGCATCCAGCGCAGCCCTCGCGGTCCGTAGCTGAGCAAGGGCCCCTCCCCTGCTTTCGGCTGCACCGGCATAGGCTGTGTCGAGACTGCTATAGAGTTTTTCATACTGAGTCAGTGTACTTCTCTCAGCCTGCAGCTCATCATCTTCATTCGGCTGCAGTTTTGCGGCCTCTATCTCCTTCAAGGCAAAATTGAGCATGTCTGCCTCTCTCTGCCTTGCCTGTTCATCAGAAACAATCGAACTGCGTTTTTTCCTGAGTCTGGTCAAATCCAGAAAATCTGTATGATACCCTGCTACCCGATCATCCAGCCGTCCGAATGAATCCAGAATTTTCCGATGATTTTCTTCCTGAAACAGACTCTGATGCTCATGCTGTCCGTGCATGTCGAATAAAAGGGATCCGAGCTCTGCCAGTTCTTTCAAGGGCATCGGAACAGATTGAATATAGATCGAACCCCGGCCAGTACGTTTGATGGTTCTGCGAAGGAAAAGCTGACCATCCTCCAGCTCGATATCCCGCTCCTTCAACCAATCAGCAACTATCCCCTCTTCTGAACAGCGGAATACACCAGAAACAACCGCCTCCTGGCAGCCGGAACGAATGGATTCAACTTCAGCCCGTTCGCCATGCAGTAGACCAAGAGCTCCGGCAAGTATGGACTTACCAGCTCCCGTTTCACCTGAAAGCGCTGTCATACCGCGGCTGAAGCGGATAGAAAGCCGGTCTATGAGTGCAAAATTCTGAATGGATATCTCTTCAATCATCCGGTCCTCCCGACCAGTTCAGTTTCGCCCGTAGCACGTCATAAAATGAACGCCTTGAACTTCTCAAAATTCCTGCATTATGGGCTGCCCTTCGTATTACGACACGATCACCCAGGCGCAGAGCAACAACGGTCTGACCATCAACCGTCAGTATAAGATCCGCCCTTTGGGTCTCGTCAATTCGAATAGTCACGACTTCGTCCGGTGGCAATACGATTGGACGATGCGAAAGAGCAAAAGGGCAAATCGGGTTCAGGATGAGGGCCTGCATTTCCGGATACAAAATCGGACCTCCTGCAGCAATAGAATAGGCTGTTGAACCTGTCGGTGTAGCAACCAGAATACCATCTGCCCGGTACCTGCCGAGGTCACCGCTATCAAGTTCCACCTTCACAGAAATCAGATTGGAAATTCCTGCTTTGGTGATTACGGCATCATTCAACCCGATATGACTGCAGTAGAGTTCACCGTTGCGATAGACCTCAGCCTGCAGGATAAGCCGCTCTCCTGCTTCAACCTCCCCGGATTCAAATGCAGAGAACACATCATACCACTCATCCTCTGCTACCTCGGTTATAAAACCGAAGCTGCCGAGATTCACCGGGAGAATGGGCACAGAACGACCCGCCAGCAATCTGACGCAGTACAATACCGTTCCATCACCACCAAGACTAATGGCAAGGTCGGCCTCAGGAATATGGTTGATATCTGCATCACCACTGAAGCGGCGCACATGAACCTGAATGTTTTTGGCCTCAAGGCGAGACACTATTTCAGATATCAGCCCTTCGGCTGCCATCTTGTGCATATTTGCCATTACCAGAACCGAGCGAATTTTTTTCTGCATTGTCCTAACTATACTTACACAATCATGTGCTGTAAAGCTTGAATAGACAGTCAGATATGCAAAATAAAACCAGAAATTCATTAAAAGTAATGAGGACTGCAGGAAATACTGCTACTCCTGCAGCTCAGGGTAAACTGACAAGTATTTTTGAAAGCTCCTGAATCTGCGGCCGGGGGAGGCTTGGATACAGCGGAAACAAGAGACAGCGTCTCCACAAGCCAGCTGCATTCGGCACAGCTGCAACTGGACACAGAATTTGCTGAAGCTCTTCGGGTTCTTCACTTTCCTCAATACCATAGGCATCAATAATTGATCCCTCGAAAGCCGGCCTGGTCTCGACGCCTTTCTTTTTGGCATATGCCTCTACTTCCTTACGGCCGGTCTCTACTATCAATGGTAATCCAAAGTAAACCTGTTCGGCATCACCTGACTGCACAAGCAGACGATGACGGGACTGCTGCACTGCCCTGTGAAGAATCTCAGCTATTTCCTGGCGTCTCTGCAGCCGGTTCGGCAATTCCTTCAACTGTGTAACGCCAAGAGCGGCATTCAGGTCCGAGAGATATACCTCTCGAAGCAAAGTGGAAGAAGCTTGATTCAGAGCACTGGCCTGCTTCCGACCCTTGCCGAGGACGGCTGCTCCGCCTCCGGTTGTCAGCATGTCCTCTTCTTCAAGAGAAAGAACGAGAAAATCAGCCTGCGCCCCGGCCAGCTCATCACCCAGACGTGAACCCGCACCCCTGCTTATATCAAGCACAAGGCCTGGAATAAGAGAAGACAACTGCTCGATCTGAGGCACGTAACCAAGACATGTGTCACAGATCAGAACGACCGGAGTGAAGTCCCGATCCATGGCGAGAGCAGACTCAAGGCTTTCGGGATTTACAGTACCGTTTTTGGGATCAACATCTACCCAGCCAAAGGGAATACCGCTGCTCAGCAATACCTCGGCATAGGCTCGCGGCAACAGTGGTGAAAGCAGAATTCCTTCATTTTCCTTCAGGCTCAATGCGGTGTAAAGAACCTCAATCGTTCTACGGAATTCCCGAAAAGCCAAACCACCTTCAAGATCAAAAAAATCAAGCAGAGCAAGCACAAACTGCTCGGATATCTGTCCAGGTCCCAGAGTATCGTCAACCATGGTTTCGAGAACCGCCTGCATATCTTTGCGGTTAATTGCCGGACGAAAAAGAGGTATTTTCATAGTATCAGTTTTCCTTTCAGGAAATAATTAGAGCTATTTGCAAACAATTCTGCATTATCCACTATACAGCGGAAAAATCACCGATCGCTCGTAATTCACGTGAGTTGAATAAGCGCCGTATATCAAGAATGATCAGGTATCCTTCTTCATCCCTATTCACCACACCTTGAATGTATTCAGCACCGATTCCACTGATCATCTGCGGCGGGGGCTGAATATCCTTGCCCTCAACACGAACTACCCGGTTTACACGGTCTATAATAACAGCGAGCAGCATATCATCGATTTGAATAATGACAAAACCGCTCAATAACTCATCTTCTTCACTAAGATCTGCTTTTTTAAGATGGAATCTCCGGTGCAGATTAATCACAGGAATGATCGAGCCCCGGAGGTTGAAAATACCTTCAACATACGCCGGTGAATTTGGTATTGCGCGGACTTCCTCAACCTTCACGATACCTTCTACATCCATGATGTCAATTCCGTACTGCTCTTCACCAAGCTGAAAAGTAACGAGCTGCATTGACTGAAAATTGTCAGACATTCGACGCCTCCACCTTAAGCATACTCATAGATCAGCCTTTCCGCAAGTCATAAAAGAAAATGACCGATAGCCGCCGGAATAGCAGGCGCGCCTACTGAGGATGATAATGCGTATGCAACAGATGATGCGCCATATCACTGCCGGGACTGCCCAGAAAATCACGATACAGGGTCTGAATCGCGGGATTCTGATGAGAACTACGGAACGATCGTCCGGCATCTTCCGCATACAAGCCGGCGATGCGAGCCAATCTAAGCTCATCACTCACAGGCCTGGGTTGCCCGCCGCCGCCGATACAACCACCCGGACAGCACATGATCTCCACGAAATGATACGTCTGCTCCCCGGATTCTATACGCCTCAGCAATTCGGCAGCATTTCCCAGTCCGCTGGCAACGGCTATCGAAAGTTCTGCATCTTCCAGGAATTTCCATTCCGGAAGAACTTTTCCCAGTTTGAGTCTGGCTTCCTTTATACCTTCCAGCCCCCGGACAGGGTGGAATTCGAGCCGTCCTTCTGGACCGGGCAGGGCTTCTCCTGTAACTAATTCATGCACTGTCCTGAGAGCAGCTTCCATTACACCACCGCTATTTCCGAATATATCAGCAGCACCGCTGGATATCCCCAATGGATCATCCATCCTGGAATCCTGGAGTCTGGTAAAACTGATTCCTGCCTGTTGAATCATATGTGCCAGCTCCCTTGTCGTGAGAACTGCATCTACATCCTGATAACCTGAAGATCTCATTTCCGGCCGCTCTGACTCATATTTCTTTGCAGTACAGGGCATAATCGAAACAACATATATTTTTTCGGGATCAATTCCTTTCTCGCTGGCATAATAGGTCTTTGCCAGTGTGCCGAACATCTGTTGGGGAGACTTACATGAAGAAATCATTGGCAAAATCTGGGGGAAATTCTGTTCAGCAAAATTAATCCAGCCGGGTGAACAGCTGGTTATAAGGGGTAAAGGCACATCCTTCCCTTCAGCAAGGAATTGCTGTAATCGTTGAAGCAGTTCAGTTCCCTCTTCCATAATTGTAAGGTCCGCTGTGAAGTTGGTATCAAAGACTGCATCAAAACCAAGTCTTCTGAGAGCCTGAACCATTTTACCCGTGACCCGGGTTCCCGGAGGCAGCCCGAAACACTCTCCTATTGCTGCCCGTATTGCCGGTGCAGTCTGCACTACAACATGCAGATCCGGATTATCAAGGGCGTCCCAGACCCTGTCTATATGAGATGACTCCATTATAGCCCCCACGGGACAAACGGCCGCACACTGACCACACTGCACACAGGCCACTGTTGAGAGATCACCGCCGAAAGCCGGACCGATTGTAGTCCCGAACCCTCTTCCCTGTGGGTACAAGGCACCTACCCCCTGGATTCCATGACAAACACGGACACAGCGCCGGCACTTGATACACTTTCCGGTGTAGCGGACTATCGCGGAGGTGCTGTTATCTGTATATGAGGGAAGCTTTGGTCCCGTAATCGTATCCCGGTCAAGCCCGAGTCCAGCAGCAATGCTCTGCAACTCGCATTCACCGTTCCGGAAGCAGGTTCCGCATTCGCCGTTATGCTCACTCAACAGCAGATCTACTACCATTGTTCTGGCCGTTCTGACCCGCCTGGTGGTTGTTTTCACCTTCATACCATCAACTACCGGAGCAGCACAGGCTGCAAGCAGGCTTTTTGCTCCTTCAACCTCAACCATACATACCCTGCATGCCCCCAGAGGCTGATGGGTTTCCATATTACAGAGCGTGGGAATAACCACACCTGCTTTTTTTGATGCATCAAGAATGGTTGCACCTGGTTCGACACTGACCTCTATTCCGTCAATTGTAAGATTATACATATACGGCCTCCCGGGATGCTTTATCACTGCGGCACTTGCCGTACTCACAGCGCAGACATCGTGCCGCCTGTATCAAGGCAACAGATTCATGCCAAGGTAATTCAACCTCTTCAAAGCTGTTCATGCGCCGCTGTACATCCAGGGTCTTCAAGGCCTCCCTTCCCTGCTTCACTGGTGCGGCATCCGGGTCAAATACAACATCCACTTCACGGTCGACCCGCCAAAAGGCGTGATTCTCTCCTGTAAAATAGCGGTCTATTCCAACTGCTGCTCGCTCACCGGCTCCAATGGCTGCCACAACGGATGCCGGTCCGGTGACACAATCTCCACCAGCAAACAGCCAGTCCAGCCGGCTCAATCCGGAGGCTGGATCCACCTTTATATATCCGTAGTCATCAAGCACAGCATCTGCAGTCTTATTGTCGTACAGGCTGCGCTCGGAGGGTTGCTGACCGACAGCTGCGATAACCTGGGAACAGGAAATCTCTATAGCACTGCGTCCGGCATCGGTCGGACGGCGTCGCCCGGATCTGTCGAATCCGCCAAGCTCCATCGGCATACAACGGACGGCACACACTCTACCGTTGCCGTCTGAAAGCAATTCTACAGGCTGCATCAGTCCGCGGATTACAATACCTTCTTCCTCCGCTGCATCAAGCTCCTCTGCATACGCAGGCATCTGACCGCGCGTACGCCTGTACACAATCGTCACCTGTTCCGCTCCCAGCCGAACTGCAGTACGGGCTGCGTCCACAGCAGCATTGCCCCCGCCAATAATCACAAGTTCTTTTGCAACCGGTGCTGAACCGCGGATATTATACTGCCGGAGAAAGTCCACTGCATGATCCACTCCTTCCAGATCCTCTCCCGGAATTCCTAAACGCGTGGAGCCCGGGGCACCAATCCCCAGAAAAACCGCTTCATAAGCTTCTTCACGCAAGGAGCTGAGAGTGAAATCCTGCCCAAGCTTTTTACCCGTAATGATTTCAACTCCCAGCTGCTCAATCATACGAATTTCCCGGGCCAGTATCTCCCTCGGGAGACGATATGCAGGAATAGTCTGAACCAGCATCCCGCCCGGTCGTTCTTCTGCTTCAAATATCTTTGGTGCATATCCCAGCCTGGCCAGGAAATAAGCACAGGATAATCCTGCAGGCCCTGCACCTACAATGGCGATTTTCCGTTCTGCATTCCGGGGGTTTAAAAGAACTTCAGGGTGCTGAATTGTGACCTCCTGATCTACCATGAATCGCTTTACGGCACGGATTGCCACCGGCGAATCAATTGAACTGCGGCGGCAATGCTCCTCACAGGTATGAAAGCAGACCCTTGCACATACTGCGGCGAAGGGATTCCGCTCCCGGTGAAGCTTCAGTGCATCGGCATATCGTTGTTCCTTGACCAGAGCCACAAATCCAGGCACATCTACCCCTGCCGGACAGGCACTCTGACAAGGCGCTCTCACAAGTCCCGGACAGACTCCTGCTGCACAGTGGTGGCTGAGAATATGTTGTTCATACTCATGGCGGAAGTGGCGTAATGTAGACAGCACCGGATTAGGGGCTGTCTGTCCAAGCCCGCAAAGGGCAGTCTCCTGAATCTGTCTTCCCAGACGCTCAAGGGTCTCAAGATCCTGCATACAGCCCTGACCGTCGCATATGCGCTCCAGTATTTCCAGCATCCGTTTGGTGCCTACTCTGCAGGGTGCACATTTTCCACAGGATTCCTCCTGAACAAACTCAAGAAAAAATCTGGCTACGTCCACCATACAGGTTTCCTCATCCATAACAATAAGGCCACCGGATCCCATAATAGCACCAAGCTCCGTCAGTGATTCATAATCAAGTGCCACATCCAGGTGTTCCCTCGGTATGCAGCCACCAGATGGTCCACCAATCTGAGCTGCCTTGAAGGGCTTATCACTAATGATTCCCCCTCCAATATCATAAATAAGCTCCCCTAATCTGGTTCCTATTGGCACTTCCACCAGACCTGAATTCCTGATTGATCCCGCAAGTGCAAAAACCTTGGTTCCCCTGCTGCCTTCCGGCAGACTACTGCCGTGCACCAGCTCCAGATAAGCAGCGGCTCCCATACCAACTATGCAAGGCACCGATGCATATGTCTCAACATTATTCAGCAGACTGGGGCAGCCCCAGAGCCCCTTTTCAGCAGGGAATGGTGGTCTAGGTCTGGGTTCACCCCGCCGGCCCTCTATAGAATTCATCAAGGCAGTTTCTTCCCCGCAAACGAAAGCACCGGATCCCTTGCGGATTTCCAGGTTGAATGAAAAACTGCTACCAAGAATATGTGTACCGATCAGACCAAGCTCTCCAGCCTGCTGGATCGCACGATTCAGACGCTCAACGGCAAGTGGGTACTCTGCGCGTACATAAATAAAGCCGGCATCAGATCCTGTAGTCAATCCGGCTATCAGCATACCCTCAATTAGATCATGTGCGGCTCCTTCTATAATACTGCGGTCCATAAAGGCACCTGGATCTCCCTCATCTGCATTACAGATCACATATTTAGGATACCCGCTTTGTTTGAGTGCCGCCTCCCATTTTCTCCAGGTTGGAAATCCTGCGCCCCCACGACCTCGGAGGCCGGACTCCTTCAAATCATTCAATACGATTGAAGATTGATTCTCAGAAGCTGTTTCCAGCAGAAGTTTAACCAGAGCGGAATACGCACCGTTTGCAATTGCTGACTCAATCCTGTCCGGATCCGTAAGCCCGCAGGAACGCAGTGCTATCTTTCTCTGTTCCCGGAAAAACCCGGCAGCACCGTTCCAGATGGCTGGATGATTTTTAGATACCGGCAGGCTGCTGCTGCTATCCCAGTCATCAAGAATTTCTGACACTATTTTCTGATTCAATCCCTCAAACACCAAAGGGGCAGCATTCTTCATCTCATTATCCCTGTTGTCAGCGCTCCTGCCTCCCCGAACAAAGGCTGCAACGGGCCCCCTGGCACAAGGCCCCAGACAGCCAGTCTGCAGCACCCGGACATTCATTGCTCTACGATTGACTTCCTGCGTCAGATATTCCAGGACAGATTCGGAACCTGAAGCAATGCATCCCCCTCCGCAGCACACCCTGATTTCTCCCCCACTGAATTTTTCGAGCTCACATGATGTGGTCAGCATATCATTCCATGATTTTAGATTGCTTATTCTGGTACGCTCACTCATGGTCAGTCTCCTTGTTCTCCCGATACTGACGGCATATATCCTTGATCCCTGCCGATGAGACGCGCTGATGTGTATTATCATTGACCATTACCACCGGAGCCAGTCCACAAGCACCGAAACAACGGCCTGTCTGCAGAGAAAAACACCGGTCTTCTGTAGTACCGCCATCCGATATTTCCAGTTCATGTTCAAATGCTTGCTCGACCGCGCGTCCACCACGGACATAGCAGGCAGTTCCAAGACAGACACGTATGGTATTCTTTCCTTTCGGAATCGTTGAAAAGTATGAGTAAAACCCGACTACACCGGTCACCTCGCTGTAGGGTATCTGAAGAGATCTGGAAACATGGTGAAGCACAGCTTCAGGCAGGTATCCGTAATGCTCCTGCGCAAACTGCAGAACGGGAATGAGAATCCCCCTGGTACCGGCATTTCCGGAAATAAAATCATTCAGGGGAGATAGATCAACCCTCGTGGAATCCACTGTCTCTAACTGCACCGACATAAGCCCTCCAGATGCAGCAGCGGACAATACCGTACGCGCTGCATTAATTTACTATCTGGCTGCGGCAGCATACGATGAAAAACTATCGATATATAATTCACTATAATATATAATGCAGGATTTGCAAGATTATTCGGAGAATAAACAATATACAGGCATCTATTATTGAGTCGTTAGAAAACATCACAATAGCCCGAGAACAAGTTTTTTTCCTGCCACTACTTAGCAGCAACATCTGTGGATTATATACTCAGGCATATAACATCTCTGTTATATCATGGCAGGAAAAACAGATACGCCATAATATTGTGATGTTTTCTAACGACTCAGGACCTATTGACGCGATTGATGATTCATGTGATTATCTGGCATCGGCGATAGACCCGGGGTGATCCCGTCTGACACGAGTTGGTAGTACATACCATATAGTCATTCACCAACGGGCTGCGTGAAGTCGCGTTCTTTCTCCGCAATATATAATCACGTGCGACCCCTCGCGGGAAGAGTTTCACATCAAGGACAGTTTTTTTATGACATCTCACACTTTTAGCGACCTCGGTCTAGCTGATGCTATTCTGAAGGCCGTAGAGAAGCAGGGCTATACCACGCCCACTCCGATTCAGGCTCAGGCAATTCCCGGCATTATGAACGGCAGAGATCTTCTCGGAACAGCTCAGACAGGCACCGGCAAGACCGCTGCTTTTGTACTTCCGGTTCTTCACCAGATCATAGAATCCGGTGTTTTTAATACATCAAATGCTTCCAGGGGCGGCAGCAGCCGCAACAACGACCGCTCTCAGGGCGCTCGACGCAACGGACGCAACAGCGGAGGCCGTGACAGCCGCAGACCGGCAGGTGACCCGGTGGCTGCAGCAACACCTCAAGCTCTCATTCTGGCACCTACACGTGAACTTGCAATTCAGATCGGCGAAAGTATTCGAGAGTATTCTTCAGGTTCTCAAATCCGTCACGGTGTAATTTACGGAGGAGCTCCGAAACCCGGACAGGCTACCAAGCTGATGACCAACCCGGATATTCTGGCAGCTACCCCTGGTCGTCTCATGGATTTCATCGATGAAGGCCGTATCGACCTCTCCGAAGTGCAGATTCTGATTCTCGATGAAGCAGACCGAATGCTTGACATGGGATTCATCCCCGATGTCGAGAAAATTGCTGCAATGGCAGTTAAGCGCCGGCAGACAGTTCTTTTTTCAGCTACCATGCCCAGAGCAATTGAAAAACTTGCCAACGAGCTCCTTACAGACCCCGAGCGCGTAGCGATTACTCCTGCAGAAGTAACTGTAGACAGGATACAGCAGTCTGTTATGCATATGGACAGGGAAAGCAAAGCAGAATATCTGCCACAGCTGATCCAGGATCTGGCTATGTTCCGGGTCATTGTGTTCACCAAGACCAAGCACAGAGCGGCCAAGCTGGCCAAACAACTGAGCAAACTGAACATCCCTTCAGATGCTATTCATGGTGACCGCACTCAAGGTCAACGCCAGCGGGCACTTGAAAGCTTTAAAAAAGGAAAGATTCAGGCACTGGTAGCTACAGACGTTGCTGCCCGGGGAATCGATGTTGACGATGTTTCACATGTAATCAATTACGAAATTCCGAACGAGGCAGAATCCTACATACACCGCATCGGCCGAACAGGACGTGCAGGGACAGAAGGTACAGCAATAGCATTATGCTCCAGGGATGAACTCCGGGATTTCCGGGCAATAGAACAGCTCCTCGGAACACAGATTGATGTAAACCGGGATCACCCTTTCCATCTTGAGCCACCAGCAGCTCGTGCAGGTCGGGCCGGTGGAGGCCGATCATCAGGTGGCAACGGAGGACGCGGACCAGGCAGGGGCCCATCCAGAGGTCCGGGACGAGGTCCAGCACGCACAGGCCAGGGCCCCGACAGCCGGGGACCAGGCAGTAGCCGCAGTCAGAATGAGGGATGGAAACCCGGTAAACGCGCCGCAGCTCCAGCTGGCGGACACCACCGTGATTCGTCTCCTTCAGACAACAGAGGAAATCGAGGTAATCAACGGGATTTTAACCGCAGCGATAGGCCTGGCGAATACAATGCCCAGACCAGTATTGCAGAAATGTTTACCAGGGAAGAATCCGGCAATCGCTATAATCAAGGCAGCAATGGACGCAAGAAGGCGGCCAAGCCTTTCCATGGTGCATCCGGCCCCGGCGGAAACAAGGGCAGAAAATCCTGGTAACAGTGTTTTCTCTACTTTAAGTATTCAGACATAAATTCATGAATCAGACGCTGCAGAATATATCTGCAGCGTTTTTTTATTGTTTCACCTCCTGAATGATTGACATCCGATCACCAAATGATTAGCGTTTTAATCATGAATTATACAAAGAGTTCACATAACTCTCTACAAACAATGAGCGACACTGAATATCAGGAACAATATGCCGACAAGCTTCATCACCTCTTCGGCGAACGTGCCGACCTTGATCAGATCGGTTTACAGCGGGGTATTCCTCCATATGTGTTCCAGGAACTTCTATCAGCTGGTCCGCAACTGGCATCAATTCCGGAATCACATGGCGGTCGCGGAGCACGCCCACATGAAATCCTCGCTGTACTGGAAAAAACATCCTATCAGAGCCTGCCTTTAGGACTTATTCTCGGAATCAACGGGGCACTTTTTCTTGAACCTCTGGCAAAATATGGACAGGCCTCTCTCAAGGACAGGGTTTTCCCGAGATTTACCGGTGCAGGAAGTCTCGGTGGCCTGATGATTACCGAACCGGATTACGGTACCGATGCCCTGAGCATGCAGACAAGTTTTACCGGCAAGGGCCCTTATTTTATCAAGGGCACCAAACACTGGGCCGGACTCAGTGGCTGGGCGGACTTCTGGCTGGTGACAGCCAGGGGGCAGAAGGAAAACGGAAGTCTTCAACGCGACATAAGTTTTTTTGTCGCAGACTCAGCACAGCCCGGGGAGCTGATCAAGGTTGAGGAATACTACCCGAATCTCGGTCTGTACTCCATTCCATACGGTCGCAACAAACTTGATCTTGAACTCCCGGCAGACAGTAAATTCAATCCAATCAACAGCGGCCTGCGTCTGCTTCAGGATCTGCTGCATAGAAGCCGAATGCGTTTTCCTGGACTTGCAGCTGGATTCATAAAGCGAATGTATGATGAAGCCCTGACTCATTGCCGAAGCCGTTCGGTTGGTGGACAGACGATCGAGAACTACGATCAGGTTCAGCTGCGTCTATCTGAAATACAGGCAGGCAGCACCACGGCTGCTGCTTTCTGCCGATACGCAGCCCGTCATTCCTCAATCAGCTTCGATCTGGTTCAGGAAGGAATGATAGCCAATATCAACAAAAGTCTGCTTAGTGACATGATGCAGGATTCTGCTCAGTCACTGCTCCAGCTGAAAGGTGCCCAGGGTTACCGACAGGACAGTGTGGCAGGGCGAGGAGTCACTGACAGTCGGCCTTTCCAGATATTCGAAGGATCAAACGATGTGATTTATCATCAGATTGCAGCTGCATTCCTGAAATTCATGAAAAGTGCCAGTGAAAAAAGCCTTCCCGCTGCTCTGAAACTTCACGGTCTCACCAAACACAGCCTCGAACTGGTTTCTGATTCAGTTAAAAAAGCCCTGAATATTGTCATTGAACAGGATAATGAGCTTCCGCAAAGGAAACAGGTTGATTTCGGGAGAATAATTTCACGGCTTGTCTCTTTGACTCTGATCTCCGATCTCGGAGACAGCGGCTATGACCACAGACTGATACGTAATTCCCTGGAACTATGCTCTGAACAGCTTGCCCGTCTGAGCGCGGGATTTCTGCATAGGGCAGTACCGGTAGCTGTGGAAATCGAGCATGGAATGTGCCGAACACCTTCCTGGCAGAAAGCTCTGTAGGTAATAGACAAGCAGGATATAATATTACCCCGGCTGACATGCTGAAACAGTACATGCTACACTTGGTGATATGAATTGGTCAGATTTCGGTCATAAGCTTACAGCACGAAGCGGTATCCTCGAACTGATGGATGACCTCGGCAAGGCAATGCAGAGTCCCGGGAAGAAGTTCATGCTGGGCGGCGGTAACCCGGGAGTCATTCCAGAAGTAAACGCTGTCTGGCGCCGCCGTATGCAAGAAATTCTCGCAAACGGAGATGAGTTCGAACGCGGAATTGGTAATTATGATACTCCCCAGGGGAAGCAGATCTTTCTGGAATCGATGGCTGCTCTGCTTCGCAAGGAATACGGCTGGGATGTAGGGCCAGAGAATATCGGCGTAACAAACGGTAGTCAGACAGCCTTCTTTATTCTATTCAACCTCCTCAGCGGACGTCTGGACGCCGAGCGAGGCCAGGGAGTAAGCCAACTTGCACTGCCAGGGCATGATACCAGCGTAGGACACAACAAAATCCTCCTGCCCTTTACTCCTGAATATATTGGATACGCTGATCAGGGGATCGGCGAGGATCACTTTGTTTCTCAGCGGCCTGTTATCACCATGACCGGAGAGCATGAGTTCAAATACCAGGTGGACTTTGATTCACTGGAAATCAGCCCGGATATCGGTGCAATCTGTGTCTCAAGACCAACAAATCCGACCGGAAACGTGCTGACCGATGAAGAAATCCAGCGTCTGGATCGTCTAGCGAAAGACAACGGCATTCCTCTCATGATAGACAATGCATATGGAACCCCCTTTCCGAATATTATTTTCAACAATGCCACGCCAATCTGGAACCCCAATATTATCCTTGGTTTGAGCCTTTCAAAAATCGGTCTGCCGTCTACCCGGACCGGCATACTCGTTGCCCGTCCCGAACTGATCGAAGCTGTATCAGCCGTTAACGCCATAACTTCACTGTCCAACGGGACCCTGGGTCAGCTGATTACCGGACCGATGCTGGAAAGCGGTGAGCTGCTTGAGATCAGCAGAGAAATCATTAAACCTTTCTATTCACAGCGATCAATATCAGCGCAGGAATCGATGAAGCGGCATTTCGGTGGACTGCCCTGGCGGGTACACCGCAGCGAGGGGGCACTGTTCCTGTGGGTCTGGTTCGATCATCCCGACATAGACACCTTCGAGCTGTATCAGATACTCAAGAAACGAAATGTCATAATAGTACCGGGCAAGTATTTCTTTTATGGAATAGATAATAGAACACGCAGTATTGATTCCTGGCAGCATAGAAATCAATGCTTCCGGATGAACTTCGCCGGTGATCCGGAAATGATTGATGAAGCCCTGGGTATAATTGCCGAGGAAGTACGTAAATTGATACCATCATGAGTAAGCTCTGCACTGCCATAAACAAGAACCGCAATGATTTGCAGCCCCAGCTGTATCTGCCTATACTGTGTATATGAATACATTGCCGTTATTGTATCTGGCTATCCTCGGATGTTTTGTAGCGTTTTCTGCAATGTTGAAAATCGGCCGCCAGCTGCAGCATAGTTACCGAGCACGTTTATATTTTGCGCTTGTGCTCGCAACCTTTCTGTATGTTTTCGGCTATTCACAGTCTCTGATTCAGTACAGCATTGCCGGGGCTGATTTCTGGTCCCGCTTTCAGTATGCAGGTGTTTCCTTTCTTCCGGTAAGTCTCAGCATGTTGACCTTTCATACTGCTTATTATCCGGAAAACAAGAGTTTTCCACGCTGGTTTCTTCTTCTCCTGCTGCCCGCGTTCATCATCTTGCTCAGTCAGTGGTCGTATCCATATGCGCATATATACTATTCCGGCAAGGAATATCTGGAAAACGGACCATTTCTGCTGGTGGGCAGGGTGTATCCCGGCTTTGGCTGGTATCTGAATACTGCCCATGTAGTGCTGGGCTTTGTGTTGAGCGCAGGCTTTGCAGTACATGCAATCCGTAGATACAGGGGCATGATCCGAAAGGATCTGATCCTGATGCTTACTGGAATCATAGTACTCGCTCTGGCATACTTCGGCAATCTGATTTTCGTAGATGCAGCTGCCAGGCAGGACCCCATACCAATTGTCATTTCTCTGGTCAGTCCCCTGTTTGCTGCCGGGATATTTGCCGACCGCCTTATAAACGATCTCAGTCACGCAAAAACCTATTATTTTGATACAAGCTCTTCTCCAGTATTGATCTTTAACAGAGAGCATCTGCTTATCGATATGAATTTGGCTGCCTGCACACTTTTCTCGATATCCAAACATAATGCCATCGGTCAAAGCTGGAACTCACTGCTCTCCAGCCAGAAAGAAAGTGAAGTCATCATCCGGGATAACGGGAGAGCAACAATAAAAGAGCTGCTGCTGAACGGCAGGATTTATGCCTACAACACCACTGTATTCAAGGATCAGTCAGGTGTCAGGAGAGGCACCTTACGCTCTCTGCTGGATATGACAGAACAGCATGCTGCTATGAAAATCCTTGAACAGGAAGCAAGCATCGACGGACTGACAGGTCTGCTGAACCGTAAGCATTGGGAGAACAAGGTACGCATTGCTATCAAGCAGGGTATCCGTTTTTCACATCCCGGGAGCCTGATTCTGCTCGATCTGGATAATTTCAAGCAGGTAAACGATACTTACGGCCACCTCGCCGGTGACACAGTGCTCAGGGAAGTTTCTTCAAGACTAAAATATAATATGCGTGAGATCGACATTATTGGACGCTACGGAGGCGAGGAGATCAGCATCTGGTTGTCGGAGACAAGTCAGGACAAAGCCTGTGTTGCAGCAGAGAAACTCAGAAGGCTGATCTGCGATAAGTCAGTTCTGTACGGGAACCAGGAGATACAGGTAACTGCCAGTATAGGTCTGCATGGCGAATCACCGTTAGTAACCGGGAATGTCTATGACATTATCAAGGTTGCCGATCACATGCTCTACCGAGCCAAAGACAGGGGAAAAAACAGAATCGTATGCTCACAGAATGAGCAGGGCAAGTCTGCGTTGACCTGAGAGACCTGTGCGTCTATAGTATACGCAGGTGAATATATTGCGTAAGCCCAAAAAAAGAAAATGGCATATCCGACTCACATTGCCTATTTTCTATTCTGTAATGGTATTTGTGACTGGATTGCTGATTTTCAGCTTCCACTTTGTTGGATCACAGAGAATCCTGAGCACGGTTGCCCGTGACTACATAGATAAGATCCGCGCCCTGGTACTCGAGAACACCGAAAACTATTTCGGTCCGGTTGAAGATCTGGTACTGTACTACAGCAGTATCCTTCCGGAGTACATAGATAGCGACATGGATAACGAGGAATTTGGAGATCTCTTTTTCCGACTGTCGGCTCCACACTTTGGTCTGCAGGATCATGTAGTGAATCTCTATATAGGAGATGAGCGGGGTAATTTCTGGATGAATACGCGGGAACCGGATGGTTCCATAAGCACACTGCTTGTTGAACGGAGAAACGGGCAGGAGATTAACAGAAGAGTATACCGCGAACATGGGACCGAGCGTATAGAGGCACTGCCGGACTACAGTTATGATCCGCGCCTCCGACCCTGGTACCAGCAGAGCGCTGAACAAAACACTGTCAACTGGACTCAAGTCTATATTTTCTCTGCATCACAGCGGCCTGGAATTACGGTATCAACACCAGTCCTGGACAGGAACGGAAACTTTATTGCGGCTGCTGGTGCAGACATATTCGTAGAGGACATAGCCGATTTCCTGTCTGAGCTGCAGGTTGGCCAGCGAGGACAGGCATTCCTGCTTGATCAAGCTGGCCTTATTGATTCATTGACACGTATCAGTGATCCAGGCGTTATTTCCACGAGTGATGTTGAAACAGCATTTATAGAATTCCTGCATTTCCAGGAGGATAAAAACGCTGACAGCACAATCCTGCAATTCCAGGCAAATGAGGCATTGCTCGCAGCGTTTGCCCCCCTCTCCAGTCAAAGAGGGCTGAACTGGTACGCTGGCATCGTTGTTCCAGAGGACGACTTTCTCTCCGACAAGCGCGCTTTTCTCTTTATGAGTATAGTACTGACACTCGTAACCCTTGCAGGAACCCTGAGTCTCTCCATTATTTTCTCCAGAAAGATCACCAGACCCTTGCTGGATCTGGTTGGTGAAGCCGCAAAAATCCAGGCTTTCGATCTGAATGATGCAGTCGATGTAGACACAACCTTTGCCGAAATCGAACGCCTGCAGCAGGCATTCGAAAATATGAAATCCGGACTCCGCTCATTCAGAAAATTCGTTCCAGCAGATCTGGTCAGATCACTCCTATCCCGAGGGATTGAGGCAGAACTGGGAGGTGAAGAGAAATCAGCAAGCATTCTCTTCGCG
Organism: Spirochaeta dissipatitropha; assembly: GCF_054657935.1. Lineage (NCBI taxonomy): Bacteria > Pseudomonadati > Spirochaetota > Spirochaetia > Spirochaetales > Spirochaetaceae > Spirochaeta > Spirochaeta dissipatitropha. The sequence continues at coordinate 140,868 of NZ_BAAHXT010000005.1, forward strand.
GATATCATCAATTTTACCGGACATTCCGAGAATATGACCGCCGGTACCCTGGTCCAGCATCTTGGTGATTTCATGGGTAGAATCAGCGAGATAATTCTTGATGAACATGGAACCGTAGACAAATATATTGGTGATGCACTCATGGCATTCTGGAATGCGCCTAACAGTGTGGATGATCATGGATACAAGGCCTGCTGTGCAGCCCTGAGAATCCAGGAACGGCTGTACGGTTTAAGAGAAGAATGGACAGCAGCAGGACTCCCCGCATTCCGGGTGAAGATCGGCGTCAACACCGGATCTGTAGTAATCGGCAACATGGGTTCTGAATCAAGACTGAATTATACCGTCACCGGAGATCCGGTAAATGTAGCCAGCAGGCTGGAATCATTATGCGGTATCTATGGGACAAGTATCCTGATCTCTTCTGACTGCCTTGATGCATGCCATGGAAAAATCTTTGCCAGACAGATCGACAGAGTCAGTGTAAAGGGAAAGGCAAAATCCGTGGATATCTATGAGGTGATGGGATACAGCGATCAGATTGACGAGAATCTGAGCAGCCTGCGCAGTTCTTATGAAGCATCGCTGCAGCTCTATTTCCAGCGGGACTGGTCAGCTGCTGAAGCCGCCTTCTGCTCTCTTCTGAAAAAATTTCCGGAAGATCAGGCAAGCCGACTACTCGCCGAACGTTGTAGAACCTATCTGACGAACCCTCCCCCTGACAGCTGGAATGGAGAATTCGTTTTTCTGCAGAAATAGTAATCGAAAAAGTACTCAACAAACAGGACTTAATTGTATAGACTCTGCAGATGCAGACAATAATCAGCGCCGTAGAGTATATTCTATCCTTCCAGGCATATACCATGCTTCCCTTATTCATTTTCATTCTCGCTCTTGTACTTGGTATACGGCTAAGTCGTGCTTTTCTGGCCAGCATTACCATTGCGGTAGGTTTTGTCGGCATATTTATGGTCTTTGATTTTTTCGTTCTGGCCCTGGCCCCTGCCATAGAAGCCCTCGCGCTGCGAACCGGTCTTGAATACCCGGCCCTTGATGTTGGATGGCCACCCCTTGCTGCAATTACCTGGGCATACCCATTGGCGGCAGTCCTGATTCCTCTGATCCTTGTGGTAAATATAATCATGTTGACTGCTGGCTGGACCAAAACGGTAAATATAGATCTGTGGAATTTCTGGCACTTTATTTTTATGGCGGCTCTTGTCTACCAGGTAAGCGGCAGTACTACTGCTGCAATTGCATTTGCCCTGATAGCTGAAATAATCACCCTGAAGCTTGCTGACGGTGCCCGCAAACAACTGACTGATTTCGGCAGTCCGGCTGGGGTAACCATCTCCACATTGTCGGCACTGACTTATTACCCCATCGGTCTGGCAGGAAACAAACTGATTGACATGATCCCATGGATCAGAAATCTGAATGCAGATCCCGACGCAATCCGGAAAAAAATAGGAATCCTTGGAGAACCAATGATAATCGGTTTTATAATCGGAATTCTCCTGGGAATATCCGGGGGCTACGAACTCCGTAATCTGCTTGAGCTGGCAGTCAAAATCGCCGCTGTTGTAGCTATTCTTCCCAAGATGGCAGGTATGCTCGGAGAAGGACTCATGATTGTATCCGACGGGATGACTGCATTCCTTGCAAAGCGTCTACCGGGCCTGAAGGATGCCGCAATCGGATTGGATGTAGCCGTTATTGTAGGCAAAACATCCGTCATCGTATCCGGAATTATCCTGATTCCAATAGCCCTGGTGCTGGCTCTGATTCTGCCTGGAATGCGCTTTCTGCCCATAGGCGATCTTGCCAACATGATGGGTATGATAGCAATGATCACAGTGGCCTGCAGGGGTAATGTAATTCGCTCGGTGCTGATTGGAATACCCTGTCTGGTCGGTATTCTGTACACTGCCGGGGCCATTGCCCCCATGCTGACAGAGCTGGCAGCAGAGGTGAACTTTACCGTTCCCGGTTACAGCGGTGAGATCACCAGTTTTCTGGACGGAGGAAATCTGCTTAGAATCTTTCTGCTCGGGCTTGCAGGACTCAACATATGGGCCCTGGCCGCTATCCCTTTTGTCTCAGCCTTGTTCTGGCTGAGCTGGAGAATTCTTAAAAATGAAGCAGTCGAGAACGCAACCGACATATCAAGTGAAGACCATGACTGAATTATAGAATATCTGCAACTCGAGAACCTGCGATTTACTCCTGGCACTATTAGCTGAGCATTTGTCTTAACCTGTTGATCAGCTGCTCATAAGCCGTCCTGGGCATATTTCTTGAAGGTTGCGCATTCAGCACATCATATTGACCGCAGACCAGAGCAAATAATCCATTATTAGGAAACACGGTATTTGGAGGAAGATTAACCTGGCTTGCTACCTGCTCGCGTTCCCTGTAGAGCTTTTCAAGCAGATTCTGCTGATGCGGCTTCAGCTTTTTAAAACGCCCGCTGCGGAGCATACCCGGTTTACGATCGGTTACCGGAACGCCATCCTGAAGCCGTGAGTTTTCCTCGGAGTACTGCTCCATCAGTCCCTTCTTCTCCAGCTGCAGAAAAAGCTCTCGTCGCAGACAATAAAGATGCCGTACATCATCGATAGCATACTGCAGAGCTTCCGGGTGAATTGGCCGGCGTGTCCAGTTATATTGCTGAAAACGCTTTTTACCCCGCTCCGGGGTGATTCCAAGCACTGTTTCAAGTACAGCACCCAGACCCTGTTTATTGAATTCAAGCAAATCTACAGCAGGCCGGAGGTCAATCAGATTGTTCATGAGGATTGAATGATTCTTGTAGAGCAACACACGGTCACTGGCACTGTCGTAGGTAATTTTTTCCAGACTTCTGTCCTCAAAAAAATCCTTGATCAATTCGATTGAAACGCCCTGCGGATCGATCGCAGCGGCCTCTTTTCCGTCAAACACCTGGAGCAGACAAAAGTGTTCACCATATATATGCAGATTGAATTCTGCCTCGATGTCCACCGCAACTGCCGTACTATCTTCAGGAAGAGACGCCCTCCAGGCACGGAAATCGGTATCGTTTGATATATATCGAAATGAATGCATGCAGCATAATATCAGGCAACAGGATCATCCGCAATAAGCACAGAGCACTATATCAATTTACTGAAGAATCAGATAATATAGCTCGCATGAATATTCTCGTACGCAACCTGCCTCGCAATATAAGCGAGACAGAACTCAGGAATTTGTTTTCTCCCTTCGGCACAATAAGCTCACTGAACATTGTAATGGATACAGCCACTGGCAAGTCGAAAGGCTTTGGCTTCGTTGAAATGCCCGATATTACCGAGGCAAAAAAGGCAGTTCACTCACTGAACGGAAAGAAAATCGGTGGACAGGGAATTCGGGTAAAATCAACCCTGAAAAGAAACTAGCCAGTGCAGGCATGTCAGTACAGCAGCTGTCCTGACATGCCTGCCTTCATTCCTTGAGGCTGCCTATGTTTCATCGGGATTTTCATTGTCAGTTCCGTTCTCAACAATCTCGAGTATATTATGCTGTATCGGAACCTGCTTTTCATAAATATTCCATCGTTGGGAAAATATATAGCCGAACATTGAAACCCACAGAAACGGGACCAGAAGTGTAAAGGTTCGGGTCATTTCCGCAACGATTATAACCGTGGAAAATGGTGCATTGGCTGCCCCGGCGAAAAATGCAACCATGCCAAGCAGAACAAATACTATTGCTGGAATTGTGGTGGCAGGGAACATGTAGGCATATGCAGCCCCGATAAGCCCGCCCAGGGTCGCTCCGATAAAGAGTGAGGGCCCGAAAATCCCTCCTGAGCCGCCTGACCCAATTGAGAACGATGTGGTGATTACCTTGGCGAAAAGTACAACCAGCAACATGAGCAATGCGATGTCACCGTTAATAATTCTCTGCAGATGAAATGATCCCTCGCCAAAGGCTTCCGGAATCATAATCGCCACCAGTCCTGTCAGAACCCCGCCAATGGCAGGCTTGATGTATGCCGGCAAGCTGATCCTGCTAAAAAGATCGCGGATGCCATAAAAAACCTTGACAAAAATTATGGCTGCCAGTGCTGAGAGCAGACCAATTATTGTATAGGGTATGAGATGTAGTAGAGAAAACTGGTAGCTGAATTCCGGAACGACAATTACCGGCATGAATCCGAAAAACAGGGCATATATCCCATAACTGACTGAAGATGCTATAACTGCAGGAACCAGCACCCGACCATCATAATGGGTATCCGAATGCAGAATCTCTGCAGCAAAAATAGCACCTGCCAGTGGAGCCCGGAAAATTGCGGCTATACCAGCAGCCATACCGGCAAGCATAATTTCCTTTCGATAAGCCCTGAAATAACTGACTCTGGTACAGATAAAGGATCCGAAACCTGCACCAATCTGGGCTATAGGGCCTTCTTTTCCCCCTGAGCCCCCTGACCCGAGGGTAATAGCCGAGGCTATCATTTTCACGATACTGACCCGGAGCTGGACCTCTCCCTGTTTATGGTGGTAGGCATGAATTACCTCGTCGGTTCCGTGCCCAGCCGCTTCAGGTGCGAAACGGGTAACTATAAGCCCGGTTACCAGACCTCCAAGACCAGCGATCACCGGAAAGAGCCAGATACGAAGGCTCGGAGTCTCCCACAAAAGGCTGACCCGCCTGATACCCTGTACAATTTTTATCTCGGTGTACCCCGTCAGACCTTCCATTAAGTAGATATTCAGAAACGACAGCAACTGCTGAAACACTATAGCACCAATACCTGCCACCAGTCCCACACTCATATATAACAGCAGCAATGCAACAGTTTTCCGATGATTAATTACAGTTTTCATTGGGGGATAATATGCACTATTTCACCGGAAAACAAGTGGCGACATGCAGAAATCAGCGTATTGACAGCAATGTGTACAGACTGAAAATTCAATGCTACACTGCTTGGTATGTTTTCAAAACCAACCAACAAGATAGTAAGTAATGTTCGTGCAGGAAGTTTTCTGATCCTGCTTATTGTGACTCTCTGGATTCTAGGCTCATGTGCAACAGAGGTAATACCGGAATACGATGGCTATGTCCTGGATTGGTATGATAATTTTTCCGGCCGAGAAATCAACAGGGATATCTGGCGCCATTCAATCGGTGGAGGCACTTCAGGAAACAATGAGCTGCAGAACTACACCAACGAACCCAAAAACTCACGGATTGAGAATGGTGTTCTGGTTCTCGAGGCACATCAGGAATGGCGCGGCGGCTGGCCGTATACCAGCGCCCGGCTCATGACCCTGGATCGCAAGGAAATGCTCTACGGCCGGATCGAGGTCCGAGCCAGACTTCCACAGGGAGTCGGCAGCTGGCCGGCGATCTGGATGATGCCAGTCGACAGACGTGGATACGGTGTTGGATGGCCGGATTCAGGAGAAATAGATATTATGGAGCACGTCGGTCATGATCCTGGTAGAATACATTTCTCGATTCATACAGCTGCCTATAATCATCCTTCGGGAACACACAAAACCGGAACTATAATGCTTCCTGATGCCAGTGAAGAGTTTTATACCTATGGCATCGAATGGACGCCGGATAAAATCCGCTGGTATATAGATGACGACCAGACTGTATTCGTATATGAAAACGACCATACCGATTACTGGACCTGGCCTTTCGACAAACCATTCTATCTGATACTGAACATTGCAGTCGGCGGCAACTGGGGCGGAGCACAGGGAATAGACAGAGACAGCATGCCCTGGCGCATGGAGGTTGACTGGGTGCGGGTCTACCGTCCTGCCGATGAATAATCGGCAGATTTCAAGAGATCAACCCCACTACGCTCCGGACTATGAGTTTTCTACTTCATCGTAGTGGTTATTGTAGTAATACTCGAATGAGTCAACGAGGGCTTCCCAGGAAGCCTCGATTATATTTTCATTCACACCGACTGTAGTCCAGTCTTCGATACCGTTGGAAGAGGTGATAAAAACCCGTACCTTGGCTCCTGATGCCGACTCCGGGTTCAGAACACGGACCCGGTAGTCTATCAATCGAAGCTGATCCAGAAAGGGATAATGCGGCTCAAGCCCGTCCCTGAGGGCCCTGTCGAGGGTCTGAACCGGACCGATACCTACCGCAGCCCCCATGACCTCTCGCTGCTGATCCTCAAGAAACATCCGGCCGACTGTTTTCGACTGTGCATCACCGGTTTTATAGGATTCCAGATGGTAGTTTTTCAGGAGTACCAAGGGTCTGTATAATTCCAGGACCCTTCTCAGGATAAGGTCAAAACTACCCTCAGCAGCTTCATACTCATAACCCTGGTTCTCTTTCTCCTTGAGCACCCTGATCAGTTCAGACACCCTGTGATCACTCTTGTCAAAACTTCCATATTTTTTCAGTTTTTCTACAATAGTTGATTTCCCGGCCAGCTCGGACAGTATAATCTGTCTGCTGTTTCCAACAAGAGCTCCATCTACATGCTCCATAAGTTCCGGAGCTTTCAGTATAACATCTGCATGCTGCCCGGCTTTATGGCTGAATGCGGCAACACCGACATAGGGCTGACGTTTGTCAGGAATTATATTCGCTTTTTCTGCAACAAAACGGGAGATGGTAGTCAGGGTCTCCAGGCGGGAAGCCGCATTGATTTTCCTGGCCATTTTAAGGCTGAGGTTCGGCATTATTACACAGAGGTTTGCATTTCCACAACGCTCACCCCAGCCGTTGATCGTTCCCTGAATGTGCACAGCTCCTGCGTCAACTGCAGCAAGGCTGTTCGCCACCGCCGTTCCACAATCATTGTGAAAATGACCTCCAAGTGAAGCAAGACTCTGCGTGCCAAGGCTGCAGTATATCTCTGAAACTTCCGAAGGGAGGGTACCTCCATTGGTGTCGCACAGGCAAAGGACATCTGCGCCGGCATCGCTGGCTGTTTTAAGCACTGACAGCGCATAATCTGGATCATCCTTGTATCCATCGAAAAAATGCTCCAGATCAAAAAGCACTTCCCTGCCCTCTGCCTTCAGATAGCTGATAGAATCATGAATCATTGCCAGATTCTCTTCAGGACTTGTATTGAGCACATGATCGACATGAGCTTTCCAGGTTTTGCCGACAACAACCACAGTAGGCGTTTCCGCCTCTACAAGTGCACGTATATGGGCATCATTACGTGCCTTTCCGAATGGACGCCTGGTACTGCCAAATGCCACAATCCTTGAGTGCTTGAACTGCATGCGTTTACACTGTTCGAAAAAAGCAGCTTCCTTCTCATTGGCGAGTGGAAATCCGCCTTCTATATAATCAATACCCAACTCATCCAGGACCCTGGCTATCTCAAGTTTATCTTCCAGACTATAATTGATTTCGATCCCCTGCATTCCATCCCGAAGACTCGTATCCAAAATCAATACAGGTTCTGAAACATCAGTTTTGTTCACACGGTCCTCCTCATTCCTGCTGGAAACATATCACAGAACATGTATTTTACGCGACCCTCAGGTAGCTGTCCTCAAGTGAAGTCGGAGTGACGTTAGGAGCATTTTAAACTACCTTATAAAGTATGAGAGAAATAAATACAGATGTTGCAATTATCGGAGCAGGTACAGCCGGCCTAACCGCCCATTCGGCTGCAATCAGGAATGGAGCCTCGGTTCAGCTCATCGAGGGTGGGAATTATGGGACAACCTGTGCCAGTGTAGGTTGCATGCCGAGCAAATTGCTGATTGCTGCGGCTGATGCTGCACATGGAATCAACAAGGCATCAGAATTCGGTATTTCTGCAGAGTCACATATAGATGGAAAAAAACTTATGGACCGTGTACGCAGCATGCGTGATCAGTTCACTGGCGGCGTGGTCAAAATGACTGAAAATATTCCTGAGGACCAGCGCTTGATCGGCTACGCAGAATTCGAAGACTCCAACACTCTTGTTGTTGGCGGTCATACCAGAGTACATGCCGGATCTATTATTATTGCCAGCGGATCCCGGCCAGCTCGTTTATCGATGTTCGAAGACCTCGGTGACCGACTGGTTTTCAATGACGATATTTTCGAGTGGGAAAGCCTGCCGAAGTCTGTTGCTGTCTTTGGCCCTGGTATAATAGGGCTGGAACTTGGTCAGGCACTACACCGTCTGGGAGTACGCATAAGAATGTTTGGTGTTCAAGGACTGCTCGGCCCCTTGACGGATCCCGAGGTAAAAAGTAATGCGGAGCAGATTTTCGGCTCGGAGTTCCCTCTGGATACGGATGCAAGGGTTGAATCAGTCCATAGGGACGGAGATGACGTAATAATTTCATTTTTCGCCAGATCATCTGACGGAAATCTTGAGAAATCACCACGTGAAGAACGTTTTTCATATGTGCTGGCTGCTACCGGACGAGTCCCGAATCTTGAAAACCTGAATCTGGATAAAAGCGGGCTGGAATTGGACTCCAGGGGGATTCCTGTCTATGATCCGAAAACCATGCAATGCGGGACTTCCAGTATTTTTATTGCGGGGGACGTAAATAGTTCAAAGCCCTTGCTGCACGAAGCTTCACATGAAGGTAAAACTGCCGGAAAAAACGCTGCTCTATTTCCTGACGTCCAGTCAGTTCAACGGTACACGCCGTTGAGTATTGTCTTCACTGATCCGCAGATTGCAATTGTCGGCAATTCCCACAGTACTCTACCGGATTCAGCAACTGCAGGATCTCACGACTGGAGTACTGATCCTCGCGCCAGAATGATGGCCACAGACCGCGGCTTGCTGAAGGTTTATGGTGACAAGGTGGACGGTCGTTTGCTCGGGGCAGAAATACTCGGCCCGCATGCTGAAAACCTTGCCCATCTGCTATCCTGGTGTGTGGAACAGAAAATGACTGTCGATGAAATGCTGGACAAGCCTTACTACCATCCCGTATATGAGGAAGGGCTGAAAAAGGCTCTACAGGACCTATCCAGGCAAATTACGGCAGAGGATTGATTATTGAGTCTTCCGTCTGGCTACGTACTGGTTCCGGGTGATTATGGTCTGCAGCATCCTTCCCATTTCTTCTTTCGTATAGGGGGCGTCACTTTCAACCCAGTAGAACACAAGACCGGTTAATCCAGCCGTTGTAAAACGAGAAATCACATCCAGAGGCAGCAGATAGGTATTTACCCGCTGATACATTTTCAACAGATTGGTAATATAATCCTGCACAGCATTATAAATCATGAAATAGGCCATGGAATCCTTATTGCTGCGCAGGGTATCACGGAGATGCTGACGATGACGGCTCACGTATGCGATTGCTCGTTCTGCTGCAGATAGGTATAAGGTACGCGATGGAAGTCCTTCACCCGGAACCAGATCATTACCATTAATCTCATCGCTTATATCCTTCAGGATGTCATGAAATAAATGATATTTGTCCTGATAATGAGTATAGAAAGTCGTCCTGTGAACCATAGCCCTGGAACAGATATCCTGAACCCGTACGTCTTCAAGGCGTTGATTCCACAATAGCTCCTGCAGTGCCCGTTTGAGATACATCCGGGACCGCAGTATCCGAATGTCCTGATTTTTCTTGTCCATATTACCCATCTGCCCTCTCCTGAGATTATCGACATTTTTCGACACTTGTACAGTTAGCCGACAGTCATACCTTTTTGTCCAGTGAAATGATTTTACATAAAATTCATAAGCAGCTACAGTACTTGTATAGATTGCAGGGAGGATCATATGCACAGGTTCAGCATGAATAACGGAAACAACATCCAACGAATCAAAGAAATTCCTGATAAGCTCCGCTCCTGGAATTTCCCGGTACTGATAGAAGGTGCCGGTTCTATCTTTCAACTTCCGGAGTATATTCGCATCCATGGTCAGCGTATTATGCTGATCATTACAGACCGGATTCAACTTGAACTGGGAATTCTGGAGGAATTACTATCAGGACTACTGAATCAGGGAATAAGCTGTTATGTATATCCGGATACCGACAGGGAAGCAACAATCAATAATGTTGAGGAAGCGGCTGAACTGTACAGATATTCCAACTGCGAGGGCATTATTGCCTTTGGAGGAGAATCCTGCATGAGCTGCGGCAAGGCCGTAACTGCACGAATTTCACAACCGCTTACACCCTTCCTCCGCCTGCTGCGAAAACCAGGCTTACTTCGGCGCAAGGTTCCGTTCTACACTGTCCCCACGGGAATCTGCTCCGGCAGTGAAACCTCTTCCGTGGCAATTGTTACTGATCCGGAAACCGGCACAATATACAGGCTGACGGATCACACTCTGATCCCGAATGCAGCTGTACTTGATGCCAGTCTATAGATTAGCCGGAAAACATCACATTGATACTTGCTAAATCACCGTGGGCTGCTGCTGGCAAAGCCTTGTACGATCAGGCGCTGGAATATCATTGCCGCCGCAAGAAGCGGCAGTAGCGTCAGCAGAATTCCTGCTGCGACCCAGCTCCACTGCAGCTGGAATGCCTTGCTTAAGGTCATAATTGCTACCGGCGCGGTTCGCACTGCAGCTGATCCCAGACTCACGGTATTAGCAAGCATAAACTCTCCCCATGAACCAAGGAATACCAATATACCTGCGGCTACCATGCCAGGAGCCGCAACGGGCAATATGACAGAAAACAGAGTTCTCAAACTCCCTGCACCATCAATTCTTGCAGCATCTTCCAGTTCAAAGGGAACTGTATGGAAGTAACTGGCAATAAGATAGCTTGCCAGCGGAATGCCGTATGCCATGTTGGGCAGTATCATGGCAGCATACGTCTGCAGCAAACCCAATGAGCGCAAAATCAGAAATGTGGGCGCAATAACCGCAATTGGCGGAACCATACCGGCAAGCTGAAGAACTAGTAAACTATGCATATGCCAGCGGAATCGCAGGCGGGCAATTGCATAGGCTGCCATCGTGGATAAACACAAGGTTAGCAGCATGGCACTGGAAGAAACAATCATGCTGTTCACGATAGCCCGCTGTATTTCAAATCGCGGTCCGAGAACGGTCTGAAAATTCTCTATGGTCGGCCGGGCTGACCAGTATTCCACGGGGATGCGGTACTCTGTTCCTGCAGGTTTGATTGAAGTTATTACTATCCACGCCAATGGCCCCAGTGTCCACAATCCAACGATTAGCAGAATGGTAATTGTCCGCAGTACCTGCAGTAATTCCCCTGGTTTTCTGTATCGATCTCTGTTGCGTTTCATGCCTGCATCCTGAACTCAAAACGGGATGCGGTCCGGCGTATGAGAGGAATTCCAAGCAGGGCTACCAGAAGGAATGTCAGAATAGAGTAAGCGGAGGCACGTCCGTACTGGGCATAGCGAAAAAATGCAGTGTAGGCAAAAGTACTCAAGGTATCAGTAGCTGTCCCGGGGCCACCACCGGTCAAACCATAGACAATGTCAAACACACGTAAGGCATCCTGGCTACGATACAGTAGTGCAACAAAAACCGTCGGCATAAGAAGCGGCATTGTGATGCGGAAAAAACGGCGAATGGACCCAGCGCCATCAATTTTTGCGGCTTCATGATATTCGAAAGGTATCATTGCCAACCCACCCATGAAAAAGAATGCAGCAATACTGGCACCTTTCCAGCTGTATACCAGAGCCAGGCTCGCCATGGCTGGGACAGCCTCAGCCAGGAAAAGCGGCGCTTCCTGTACAATACCCATACGAACGAGAAGATCTGCAATCGGTCCGACATCAGAATTCAGCAGCCAGCGCCACATTGCCGCCTGAATTACGGGAGGTATTGCCCATGGAACCAGAATCATGCTGCGCAGTAGCCAGCGGGTTTTGGGATGAACTGCAAAACTGGCTTGTGCCAGCAGCATTCCAATACAGAGATCCAGAAAAACCACCACCGTGGTAAAGCCAAGAGTGAACATGAGAACCTGCACCAACTGAGGGTCACTGACTGCACGTAGATACTGCTGCAGTCCAACAAAAGCCTGCACGGTCAGCTCGGTACTGAACTCAAGATCAAACAGTGAGAATACCGCGTTCTGCAGCAGGGGAAGATAATAGAACACCGCTACTGCAAGGAATGCCGGGAGCACCAACAGCAGCCCATGCACATTAGCCTGCTTCATTCCTCTCATAACAGACCTATCGGTCTTCAAGCGCCTGGGCCCGTCTGTTCAGGGAACTCAAAGCGTCTGTTGCAGATCGAGTGCCGGTAATTGCGGAATGCAGCTCCTGCAACATAATATCCGAGAACTCAGCGTAGTTCCGACTTGGTGGACGATTGAGCGCTTTCTGCAGCACTGGCTCAAGTCGATTCACATTTGGATTGTACTCCTGCACCCGGGGATCATCGTAGAGACCCACGGCATGCTGTACCGGTCCCCAGGCCAGTGCAAAGCCCTTCTGAACCTGAGGTCCGGCCATCACCTCCAGAACCTTGGCTGCTGCGTCCAGCTGTTCACTGTAGGGATTAGCAGCAAAACCGAACCCTCCGGTTATCGCTACTGAGCGTCCACCTGGATTGGCCGGAAACGGAATAAACTCCCAGACTCCGACAACCCCGGATCGCTCGGGATCATCCAGCCAGGTTATAATGTCATGATTATCCCAACTGAAAATTGCATCGCCCGCAACAAAACGCTGCCGTGACTCAAGACGGTTCCAGCTTGTCAGCCCACGGGGAGACCAGCCATTTGCAATACTGTCTATCATAAACTGCAGGGCTTTTGCACCCGCAGGTGAGTCCAGGGCATAACGTCCCTCGGCATCGTTGTATTCTCCTCCAAAGGCGTACAACAAGGTGGCGAAAAACATATTCAGGGATTCCTCACGCTCACCCGGCCAGAGCAAACCAGCCAGCTCCGGCTGTTCAGCGCGAATACCCACAATTATTTCAATCATATCATCGACAGTTGCAGGAGGGGCATACCCGTATTCCTCCAGCAGATCACTGCGGTAATACAGGCCGGCAACACCGCCCCAAAACGGCACCGCCAGATAATCATCCTCATACGAAAAAATTTCCAGACCAGCTGTGCTGATTTGTTGATCAAGTCCCGGAACAAGATCATTCAAGGGTTCCGCCCAGCCGGCGCGCCCGAACTGGCTGACCCAGGGAACATCAATGCCGTAGATATCCACTGTCTGATCCCTGCTGGACATCCAGATAATCAATGAATCAAGCATATCCTGCGGCATTACCTGGTACTCAAGATTGATCTCCGGGTAACGTTCGGCTAACTCTGCCTGAATTACTTCGATCGGTGCAGGTGCATCAGTAAATGAATCAGATAGGAAGGAGTTATAACCAAGAGTAACATTAACACCTTCCTCATTGGATGACCTGGTGCATGCTGACAGCAGTAGAATAACAACAGACAGAATTACGACCAGCCGGATCTGTGAATTAAATCTCTTTTTCATTGCAGTTCCTCACGTGAATTGATTACTTTTAAGGTAGTAAAATAAACCGCGTCCGTGGAGGAAGATTGCTAAAAAACATGACAAGTGTTGCACCGATCCTGTACGGCCGGATCCAGCGCTTTACTCGTACCGTGAAAATCAATTTTATCGAGTCCTACCAGTTTCTGAACCTCACTTCGACTGTGCTGAAGGTAGTCCTTGCCCCGGCAGTCCTTGCAGGAAGTCTTCGCCTGTCGGTGCAGTTATACCGCCTGGACGACCGCGTTCGGGCCCGGGGATTTCGAAGTGCATTGATCTGGATACTACACAGATACTATGCCCCCAGCCAGACCTCCCCTGTGCCTGAATCAGTAAAGCAGGGCCCGCTCCTGGTACTCTGTAATCATCCCGGTCTGGGGGATTTTCTGGCTCTGCTGGAGATGCTACCCCGCAGTGATGTACGGGTAATAGTCAAACAACGGGAACTCCTGGCAGACAAAACGCATCTTCTCGCTCATTGCATCATTATGAATGATTCGATTGCATCAAAGGCACAGGCACTGCAGGCGGGAATCCGTCATTTGCAGAAAGGGGGAATGCTGGCAGTATTTCCAGCCGGCGAGATAGAGGATGAACCAGGAAACAGAACAGAAACAGTCAGAGAGGCTGGTAATTCCGGCTTGAAACCATGGATCCCGGTTGCCGACAGCATCGCCCGGCGCTGCATGCGTGCTGGTATTCCACTGACTATTCTGCCGGCAGCAATCGACAATGTGTATCATGTACCCTGGTTTCTGCGGCCCTGGGTCAACAAGGCAGAAGATGCTGCAACCCGCAGCGGCAGGGCTGCCATAATCACCATGATCACCCCGCGAAACAGAAATAAAAGTATTAGAGTTAATTTCCTTGAACCGATGAAGATTTCCGTGAGTGATGGCACGCTTACCGAAACCATCCGGAAACAGATCTCGGATCAGTTATACTGAAGTAGATGCTTCCTATCTACTGAAGACTACAGTCATAGCTCAGCCGGTGTACTGTATACCCCGCATCTTCGAGCAGGGAGATTAAACCCTGCTCACCTGGGAAGTGAGCAGCACCAACAGCAACGAAGTACTGCTGCTCGTCGCGGATCATAGCTTCAATCTGTGGAAGCCACATATGATTGCGATATTCAATCAGGATATGGAAATACTCCTTGATAGCATGTTCGTAGGCATCGATGTCATTGATACCTACCGGCTCATCGAGAAGCCATAGCAAGTCATCGATTAATTCATGAAGCATGTCTATGTCCCCGGAAATCCACGCATCAAACAGTGTCCGGGAAACAATCCCGGAATGTGACAGAAGATCGCCTGAAGAATCAGCAATATCCAGATATTCCTTCATGTAATCAATAGCGATCTCCCGGTATATGTCAGTCCCATCAAATAACTGAAACAATAGTTCATAGTACTCAATGCGCTGCGTAGGCCCTTCGAGCGACAGAATAACCTTGTGATCATTAACTGCCTTAACAGCAAAATAATGTTCAATTCCGAGTTCGAATTTTGAATCGCCAGCAGGTTCCTGATCGTTTTCCATCAATAACCAGGCTAAAGCCCAGGGCTTATACATATAAAAATACCATCCCTGCCATGATTCATCTGCAGCAAAGTATTCAGCAAGAGCATCGTATAGATAATCAGGAATATCATGAAATATTGAGCGGGGCCTTCCCCAATACCGGCCATATTCATACAGTAATTCATAAACCCCAAGCATATATTGATAGGCTTCTTCATCAGAATACTGATGAGCCTCAAAAACCACAACATCTGCATTTTCATACGCAGTTTCAACCAGAGGATGCAGCGGATACATTTCAGGTATACCATAATGAATGGACCCAAGCAGAAAAAGCTCATTACTGCCATCGCTGACAAGCCAGGCAGCTGGAGTGCTATAGCTGATTTCAGATGTACATGCTGACACAGCGGCGAGCAGACAGAAAAAGAGCAGTAAAAGTCTACTCGGCGCCATAGATCTCATCTTTCCTCCTCCTGAGAGCAAAAATCCTGCGGTTTCTTTGTTTGTAGTTTTAGCAGGATTTCCGTGTGTTTCGCTGGTTTTTCCTGGGTTTTTTCATAGTTGAGCACCACCCGGTTTCTTCAGCTTTCCAAGTTCTTCAGCATCTGCGAGATCTTTCAATCGTTCCGATGCTTTTTTGCTTTGCAGTAAATCTTTTCGAGATATAATGTTCAGCTTCGTGCCTTCGAAATCGACTCGTTCAACACGCTTGAAAATTTCGTCGTTTGAAATACCTTTCAGCATTGTAATAAAGTCTATCCTGTTGGGTTCTACGCCAATATGAATAGCAGAACCTTCTTTTGTAAAATATTCTTCCGGTATTCCCGCGTCCCCGAATCCAAATTCTGTCAGAACTTTCATTACCCTTGAGGCATTCTCTTCAGATGGAAAAAGAAGAAAATCAATGTCATGTGTGGTTCGAACATAGCCATAGTAAATAACGGCAAAATCGCCAACCAAGGCGTATTGAACCTGGTGTTTTTCGAACAGCTCGATTATGTCCTTCATATCCTTGGTAAAAACCATGTTACCAAGGAACCTTTTCAAAAGAAACTACACGAGACATTGCCTGATGAGTCCATTTTTCACCCCAACAGCGTTCCTGAAGGATGGCGAACTCATGAATCCGATCTTGCGGAGACTGCTCAGACCTGCGCTGGTATTCCGCTTCTGCTTCTTCTGCAAAAGATGAATATATTTTGACTGTCTTGGTTTGCTGTTCCATCTCAGTGAGTATACTTCTCTATCAGCGAAAACTCAACGCGGATTCCATTCGGGCATAAAAAAAACGGTATGCCTGGACGAAAGTTTTTTGGCAGGGATCAGCTAAATTCCTACACAGTTGACACTTAGCCGAAAGTGTTCATGCAGCTTTGGCAGGATTTCCGTGTGTTTGGCAGGTTTTTCCGGGGATTTTCTACAGGTTTTCTCATAGTTGGGCTTTGCTGTACACGAACTCAGGATCCAGATCGACACCAGCATCCCACTCGATAGTATCAAAGGCAACTTTCACCTGCCTGAAAGCAGTTTCATCTCTCAGTCGCTTAAAAAGCCCAAAATCGAGATAGGGCTTCATATCCAGGGTTCCTTGTTCTCCGTTATCAAATGTGACGGATAAAACATAGTCTGATTTCGGTTCAACTTTGTTTACTGATGGAAACATACTCACAATCCTCCGTTACTGCAGTGGTTGAATCTTGAATGGTTCTTCCCCATTCATAACCAGATTCCAGTCTGCCATAAGCTCTTCCTGGTGCAGCTCTGCCCACGCAAGCACGAGTTTGGTCTGCTTGCTCGGCAAATCCCCCTGGATAATCTCGCTCGTTCGAATATCTACTGTAGCTCAATGCTCACCGTAGTAAACATGAAAATGCGGCGGCGGATGCTCCGCTCCTTGGGAGCATAATACATGCGGACAATTATTCCGTAAAACATGGCAATTGTTGGCATCACAGCACTCCAATATGCTTATTGTACTTCGTTACAGGCGAGAACTCAACGCGATTTCCACTTACGCTGCATACAGGGTATGCCCCTCTTTTATGATGGTTTGTTCAAGCATGGGAAGGCTTCCACGTTCGGCGAGCATGGTCTTGCGAGCATAGCTGCCAAACAGAATGATTTTCTTTGGCGAAGTCAAATTGACAATGGTAGATATTATGTCGGACATTATCTGCTCGCTTACCATAAGGAAAGTATAGTCTGAGGCTTGCTGATGTTCAAGCCGGACAAATGACAAAAAAAGACCCCCGCACAGGGGTCATGACCGACTGCTGTTGGCAAGATGCCGGAGCACCTCAGCCTTGGCAGCAGCCGGGTAGCTGGAACGACCCTGGGTAAAAATTACGCTCAATGCAGTTTGCCTGTCGGACAGGGACAGCTTCTACCCGAATATCATTGAAACGAGAAAACGACTATTAGACGAGGAAATTGCAAAAAGTTCAGACATTTTCCTGATAGATAGGCAACCGAAAATATATTCATAACCCCAAATTACAAAATCCTTTACATCTCAATGAATCCGGTCTCAGCTTTCTCTCGATCAGATAACTTCATTGAATAATAGCGATTTGCATGCTTTCGAAAGCCCTCGCGATTTCCCCGGTAGATTAAGGCTAGCGGTAATAAGAATAACAAATATACTAAGTACTCAGTAAAAACGGCAGATTGTGGGAAATCAACATATTTGGTGATGAAATAAACTCCAAAATTACTGAATATGAAAATGAATATAAAACAAAATATGAAAATAAAAGCAATTTTTGTTGTAATAAAATAACCAATTGTTAATAAAAAAGCTCTAAATGATGACAGTTTGTAAATATTGAAGCCAATTTTTTCCGTGCTGTCCAACATAATATCTCCTATTTCTCAAAATTGATGTATAAATACTTTTGTTAAGAGGAGATTGGCAATTATATTTCAATCTCCTCATGTAAATAGCACAATCAAGGACCGAAAACACCTCCAATAACCGCCCCGGCCGTTCCATACCGACTCAAGTTTTTATCCAGGTTTGTAGTACCCTTTGTGACTTTTTCATATACTGAGACACCAGCTCCAACTGCAAGTCCAATTGCAGCTCCAGCTCCTGCACCCAGAATACCTCCCCCCCCGGAAAAGTCAACAAATAAAATTTTTTAATTTTCATTATCAGTTGAATTTAAAAAAGTCTAATAATGATGATATTACAATCACTACACAGTGGCAAATAATTACCAAAATCTGCTTAGCACCTTGATTGCCCACTACTCATGTAATTAACCCGGCGACTGAAAGTACTTCCTTCCTAACTGACTCTACAAGACCACAGCCTCAAATCGCATCAAATTCTTGCAAATACGATTATTACTAATCACGAGAGGCTACATTGGCATACTCTTAGCTGAGGCATGCGCAGGGCGCCGGAGGCGGTCCCGCAGGGACGGGAGGCGATAGCCGGACCCCGGAGCTCGCCGACCCCGGCATGGAGCATGCAGATAATAAAGCGAAAATGGCGACTACACTGATAATGAAGGTGCCGGGGGCAGCCCCTGCGGCAGGGTTGGCACTCGGGCAAAAAAAAAACGGTATGCCTGGACGTCGGCGCATACCGTTTCACAGGGCGTTGCCGCCCTTAATTACTGTATCGGTGCAAGGCTGGAAAACTTAAACATGTTTTTTGAAATATTCAGAAAAAATCCCTATCGCTATGCCGAGCTTATCGTCCAGGGCGAGATCAACCAGACTGCCGTCAGCATGAACTATACGTACCGCATTGGTATTGTGTTCGAAGCCGACTCCTTCACGGGCGGTGTCATTAGCAACTATCATTTCAGCTGATGCTTTTTTCAGGCGTGCAAATGCATCGTCATAGAGTTCCTGATCGCTTAGACCAGCCTGGGCTCGGAAAGCAATCAGACGTGTTGCCGGAGAACGATTTTTGATTCCGTCGATAATCTTGGGAGTCGGGACAAGATCAACTGAATAACCGCCTGGCTGACTGGTGGAGATTTTTCGTTCCGATTTTTCAGCTGCCTGCCAGTCACCGACAGCGGCAGCGGCAATCAACAGGTCAACCGGAGCAGCAGCAAGTTCCTCATGAACAGCCGACATCATCTCGGCAGCCGTCGAAATACTGCGGACCGATACGGTTTCCGGAGGGCTGACGCTGACTTTGCCTTGTACAAGAATAACCTCAGCTCCAAGGGCTGATGCTACGAGTGCCAGCGCATTACCCATTCTGCCAGTGCTGTTATTGGAAATAATCCGGACAGGATCAAGGTATTCTACGGTGCGCCCCGCAGTAATGAGTACCCGCTTGCCCTTCAGGGGACGTGTGCCCTTGAAATGCAGAAGACTGCGTACCATGGCGACTATGGTCTCGGGACCGGGGATTTTGGCTTTTCCTTCGCTTACCGGAGGTACGAATACGGGTATTCCAGCGTCATTGAGTGACTGGATATTACGGCCGACAATTGCATGACGATACATAGGCTCATGCATGGCAGGCACAATATAGACCGGAATTCCCTGACCAAGGGCTGTTGTGACGACTGTAGTGACTGGAGTGTCGTCAATGCCGACCGCAATCTTGCTGATTGTATTGGCAGTTGCCGGCGCTACCAGCACCAGATCGCAGGGATCGGGTACATTTCCGGCGAGTGCAACATGTTCAATGGCTCCGGTGAGTCGTGTAACAGGTTTGTAACCAGTAGCCCACTCCATAAGATCAGGGGAAATCAGCTCGCAGGCTGCCTGACTCATGACGGGAATAACCTCTGCCCCATGCCTCATGAGTAATCTTGCTATATCCACGCAACGAACCGCTGCCACACTGCCGCAGATCGCAAGTACAATTTTCCTGCCGGCAAGCTGCGAACCAAGTGTTCCAATAATATCCCGGGAGGGATGATTTTCAGGTTCAACAATCATAATCGATCTCCTTCAGATCCAGTAATGTCTATTAAGATTTATACCGGAATGAGCATAAAAAGCCCGGCCAATCGCAGCACGAGAAGCCGATAATCACGAGGTTTTTTCTCCTCATCATTCTCCATATATCACAGTATAGCGAGTTGATATAAAAAGGAAAAGAACGCTACTATATGCTATGACACATCGCATGACATATCTGGTAGTCGAACTGGCCTTGATTCTTTTTGCTGCACATTGGGCCGGAAATATTGCCCGTAAGCTGAAACTTCCCGGTGTACTTGGTGAGATCGCGGCTGGTATTCTGATCGGTCCATATCTGCTTGGTGCCTTGCCTCTGCCGATGCTGCCACATGGAATTTTCCCCCTCTATCCGGGTGAAATTCCTGTTTCACCGGAGCTTTACGGCATTGCTACAATCGCCTCCATAATCCTGCTTTTCCTGAGCGGTCTCGAGACCGATATGAAGCTTTTTCTCCGCTTTGCATTCAAGGGGAGCATAGTTGGCATTGGAGGAATCTTTCTGGCATTTGGAAGCGGGTACCTGATCACTGTACTGTGGATGGGCGGCGGCTGGCTGAATCCCCAGGCTCTTTTCCTGGGGCTGCTCTGTGTACCGACATCGGTTGGTATTACCGCCCGGGTCCTTTCAGAAAATCGGAAACTGGATTCACCGGAAGGAGTAACGATCCTTTCAGCAGCAGTAATCGATGATGTTATAGGCATTATTCTGGTTGCAGTAATTATAGGTATTGCAGGGATTCTTCAGGCTCCCGGCAGTTCAGATTTTAATTGGGGATCGATTCTTGGCATAGCCGGCCAGGCATTCGGTATGTGGCTTGGATTCACTTTCCTCGGCGTGCTTTTTGCAAGACAGATCAGCCGGATGCTGAAGCTGCTGAAGTCTCCTAGTCAGATCGCAGTACTTGCTTTCGGACTGGCTCTACTACTGGCAGGTATATTTGAAGCAGCCGGTCTGGCAATGATTATCGGTGCGTATGTAATGGGACTCTCACTATCCAATACCGATATAAACTACATGCTCCAGGAACAGATGGAACCACTGCAGCGATTCTTCGTTCCGGTTTTCTTCGTCGTCATGGGAATGCTGGTCAACGTCAGGGCATTTGCCAATCCGTCAGTAATCGGTTTTGGTCTGGCTTTTGCAGCTGTCGGAGTTCTCGGTAAGCTCATAGGCAGCGCACTCCCCGCCCGTTTCCTGCGCTTTACCAACATTGGCAGTCTGCGAATCGGTCTTGGCATGGTTCCCCGTGGTGAAGTAGTACTGATAATTGCCGGAATCGGAATAAGTTCAGGAATTCTGTCTCAGGAGCTCTTCGGAATAGGTGTTCTTATGACGCTTGTTTCAACAGTAGTTGCTCCTCCTCTGTTGAGCAAAGCCCTGAATAACCCCGCCAAAGGTACGAGCGGCCATCTGAAAGAAGATAGTTCAGTCAGTACCACATTCGACTTCGGTTCAAGCGGTATTACCGAAGTCCTGAGTTCAGAGATTCTGAAATCATTGCAGACCGAGGACTTTTTTATCCACCTCGGAGATCATCGGGACTACATATATCAGATCAGAAAGGATGATATGTTTCTGTCAATGCAGGTCGGGGAGCGAGGTTTGCAGTTCACCAGTCAGAAATCTGATACGAACTTCATCAACAACCTGGTACACGAGTCGATTGTGAACCTGAGATTTCTGGTAACGCGGCTGCAGAATTTTACCGCTCCACAGGATCTTCAGAGTAAGCTCATGAGCGGTGAGCAGCGGGGAGGCATTGACTGGTATCACTACCTTCAGGTTCCCTCAATCAGCATGAACCTGAAAGCTCGCGAGAAGAAAGACGTTATCCTGGAGCTGCTTGATCTTATTGAAGCTGATGAACCACTGGCACAACGCAGGGATGTCGAAAAGGCAGTCTTTGCCAGAGAAGAAATAATAAGCACCGGCATGCAGCATGGAATTGCCATTCCCCATGCACGCTGCAGTGGTACCGACCGTTTCCGGATTGCCATAGGCCTGGCACCGGACGGAATTGACTTCCAGGCTCTGGATGGAGAGCCAAGCAGAATTTTTTTCCTGATAATCAGCCCGGAACACAATCCCGGTCCGCATCTGCAGATTCTGGCAGAAATCTCTTCGGTTCTGAACCTGGCTGAAGCCCGTGAGAGAATGCTTGGCTGCAGCAGTCGTGCAGATCTTATCCAGACTATGGTTGACTATTCAAAGAAGAAGAAAGATCAATAGATGAAGGATCCAAAATGAACAGTGAAAAGCAGATTCCAGATACAGCCATCGCATACAATCAGGCACACCAGGAGATTGCAGCTGCCGCAGAGGCTGCCGGGCGGAATCCGGAAGAAGTACGGATTCTTCTGGCTACCAAGACGGTAGAGGCGAACCGCATAATTGAGGCAATTGAAGCCGGTGCCGGTTTGATTGCAGAAAACCGGG
This sequence comes from Spirochaeta dissipatitropha, assembly GCF_054657935.1. Taxonomy (NCBI): domain Bacteria; kingdom Pseudomonadati; phylum Spirochaetota; class Spirochaetia; order Spirochaetales; family Spirochaetaceae; genus Spirochaeta; species Spirochaeta dissipatitropha. The sequence continues at coordinate 163,198 of NZ_BAAHXT010000005.1, forward strand.
TACAGGAAGCTATCCGAAAGTTACCAGAACTCAGGAATTACATCTGTAGACAAGAAACCAATTTAATGGATAACAACAAACCGAAGCCCTGTGCAAGACAGCACTTCATCGGTCATCTGCAGTCAAACAAAATCAAGGATCTTCTGACTTTTGCCAGTATGCTTCATTCACTTGATCGCGAGAGCCTGGCCTTCAAGCTGAATAAAGCACTTGAACAGGCCCCCATGAACGCACCTGTCCCCTTTCCGGTACTCGTTCAGGTCAATACTTCCGGCGAGCAAAGCAAATTCGGTGTTGATCCGGCAGATGCACTGCAGCTTGTGGACATCGTCCATGAACTGCCGATGCTTGCACTGCGGGGCTTTATGACCATCGGATTATTCAGTGAGGATCGTGATGCGGTTCGTAAAAGTTTTGCGGACCTGAGGATCATCAGAGACAGAGCCCAGGAGCGCTGCGGCTGTAAGTTCCCGGAACTCTCAATGGGAATGAGCGGGGACTATGACCTGGCTATCGCCGAAGGTGCAACGATTGTCCGTCTTGGATCCCGGATTTTCGGCTCACGTCCTGCTCCGCCCTCACCGGAAGCCTGACAACAACGCGCACACATCCCCCCCCTGAGTACAGGGTTCCGTATCCTTTAGTCTTCCCGAGAGCTCTTCTGACATTGACCATGCCATAGCCGCTTCCATCAGACTTGCTTGATTTTCCTATAGCAAATACCTCCGGGTCCTTAAGATCACATGAACCCCGGATCCATGGGATTTCCCCATCATTTCGGATCTCAATTTCCACAGCATTCCAGGCATCAGCATCTTTACTGCGTCTGAGAGCAATGCGTACTATATGCGGATCTGTCGAATGAAGGTTGGCCTGACATGCGTTTTCAATCAGATTCTTACAGATAGCAGCCAGATCAGATTCGGCTCCATACCATCGTAGATCTTCATTCCCCTGAATAATAATCTGCACAGAATGCCGGAATTCCCGGCGAAACATCAGAAAAGTGCATAGATCACGTAAATACTCATCCATATCTATCCATCGGGCATCGGAACGAACAAAACCGGATGGAATCCTGCGGACAACGTGCAGACTATGCTGAAGTTTCTCTTCACCTTCTGCAGCCTCACTGAGGTACTCATTTATTCGCCTGAGTGCAGGAAGATATTCAGGGGCTGCAGACTCCGACAATTTCCTGAGATGCCTCTGAGCATGCTGTCTGGGATAACTTATGCGGCAGATATCGTTTTTAAGATCATGTACAAGTCCGCTGGTATTTTGACCAACCTCAATAAATACGGTATCAGCATCTATCTGTGCAGTTTTTGCAGCATAATCATTAACGAGCTTATTATTCAGAAACTGTAGCCGCACAATAAGAAATATCGAATATAAAATAACATACCAGTAGGCACCTGCAGTTCTGAAAACCTGCCCGTATTGCAGGATAGAACGATATTCAAGTAAAGCCATGAGCAAAAATATCGCGGCTATTGATTTCAGGAAACGCTGCTTCTTCATAAGCCCATAGGTTTCTGCCAGCATAAACGTAAAAACCAGCATCCATATTCCGTCGCTGCGCATGCCCCCATAGGCAGTAATTAGCCACACCGAAGTAAACATCATACTGAAAACCTGCACGATTCGGGCAGCTGAGGAAATAAAAATCACGGTAGACAGGAAAAAAAGACCGATCAGCCAGAGAGGATATGCCACATCCAGCACAAACACGTTGCGCTGAGCAAATTCGTATGCGATATCTATCCAGCCCAGGAGTAAAAAGAACCCAGCGAATACCAATCCTGCTTTCTGAGAAAGATCTAACTTTTCCGGAATCTGGAAATTACGAAGCATGATGCAAAGCATAAACGATCAGGAGACACATTTCCATATCAATGCCTACAATTTATCATAAAAATCAAGCTTGCCTCTAGCACCGAGTACGGTTAGTATACAGAACATGAATATCATACAGTTTTCAAATGTTTCATACACCTACCCTCCGCTTGCTGAGGATGATGCACCCTCAGAGGTATTCAGAGATCTGAGCATCGATGTTCCTGCCGGGATTACCAGCCTGGTCGGTCAGAATGGAACAGGAAAGTCAACTTTTCTCCTTCTGGCTGGAGCAAGATTATTTCCGGATAACGGAAATGTCAGTACCATGGGCACAAATACTTCAGTTTTCAGAAACTCAACAGTTCAGACAGAGCTCGAAGAACAGCGTAACGCCCTTATTTCGTTTGTGTATCAGAACATGGAATTTGAAACCGATGAATCAATCGGAGACCTTTTCGAGTTTATTTACGCTCATGGTTATCGGGAAGAAAAACCTGCAGACTTGCTGCAATTGATTATAAAAAGCCTGGAACTGGAAAAAGAGCTGGGCTACAAAACCCAGGAGCTCAGTAAGGGAGCATTACAGCGTACAATTATCGGCTTCAGCTTGTTATACGGATCCCCGCTGCTGATTATGGATGAGCCTGTTTTTGCCCTGGAAGAAGCCCGCAAAGAGAGGGTTTTCAGATTTCTGCAGGATTTTGTCCGTGACCAGAAAATCAACCTGCTGTACTCTGCACATGAACTGCATCTAACACGTAAATTCTCTGATCAGGTAATTCTGTTCCACAAAAAAGATGGACATGAGATCGGCCCAACCGAGGAAATGCTGCAGCGTGACAAGCTGGAACAGGCGTATCAGGTTCCATTGGATATGTTGTACCAGAGAGAAAATCTCTACCGTGAAGCGCTGCTCAAATCCAGGGGGTAATAGACGATACAGAGAGGAACATCCCGCACGCCACGTGGTATTGCATCCGCGAAGTCGGCCCTGAGAAGCTTATCCTTCCGACGGCTGTGAATGCTGCCGCCGAGCTCACGGGCTGGAAATTTATGCAGTTCCATCGGAAGTTCCTCGACTTCACCATCACCCAATATCGCTGTATATACCAATCCCTTTTCAGCTGAATGCATGGCATCAACCGCAAGTATCATCGCATCCAGGATATCATCCTTCTGGATGCGCGTTCCTCTGTCCAGATGATCCCATGTAATATTAAAAGCATCACGGGCCCCGGGAAGCTGATCCTCAAGCATGTTCAGCCTGGCGTCAATTCCCTCCTGACTGGATTTAGACGGAAGAGGTACATCGCTGTACCGGCTATACAACAACCTGAAAATGGTTTCAGGATGGGATTCAAGCAGATTGCCGACAATTCCCGGCAGCAACTCAATTACTGCCTGAATCTGCTTGATGCGGTATACAAGGTTCCAGGATTGTTTACTGATTGATTTCCCGATTATCTCTTTATTAACTTCTCGTGCTTTTGCATAATCTTCCGTGTATACTGCTTCAGCCACCGGAACCGGGAAAATCGAGGCAATAGAGCGTGCACTCTTAGGGAGTTTCTGTACAAGCATTCTTCTTACAGCAAACTCTCTGTGTTGAGCCATTTCAGGATCAATATTATTTTCTCTGATCAAATCACCAGAAACCAGTCCGACAGGCATATCAATAAAAGTCAAAGTGCTGCGTACAATGTATTCCACGAGCTTTGACGGAATATAAATTTCATGGGAATGCATGCGGCTGTCACGAGGACTTACCACAAAATCAATATCCCAGTCTTTCTGCTCACTTATGGTGGCAATTACCCAGCCGCCTCCGGCTGCATCGATTCCTGTTACAGCGTTCATACGCGCAGTATACATTTAAAAATGAAAAATAGCCATGAAAGAGTGGACCATGTAAAGAAAATCCTCTATTATTTCATCCACTGGACACGTAGCTCAGCTGGATAGAGCGTCGGCCTCCGGAGCCGAAGGTCGTGGGTTCGAATCCCGCCGTGTTCATTTTTATTTAAAATCCCCGCACACTCACCATGACGATTTTTTTATCATCTGCTATAATTCACCCATGATGAAATATTTAGATAAATATGCAGAGCTTGTAGTAAAAGCCGGAGTAGCGTTAAAAGAACGTCAGTGTCTTCTCATCTCTACCGGTGTTCATACCTATGATATTGCCCGTGAGATAGCTAAAGCAGCTTACAGTGAAGGTGCAAAATATGTCGAAATCCGTGTCACAGACAATCAGTTAACACGCTATCGCATCGAACATGGACCAGAAGACTCATTGAGTTATGTTCCAAACACTGTTATCAGTGATGGGAACCTGCAGATAGCAGAAGATTGGGCCCGAATTCGAATAGATTCAACAGAAGAACTCGATGTACTCAAAGGTGTGGATTCTACCAAGCTTGGACAGATCACCAAGGCACAGCGTGGCGCGCTTTCGGTACTTCGTGACAAAATGATGCGTCATAAACATCAGTGGCTGGTAATAGCAGCTCCCGGACCTCGCTGGGCTGCCAAAACCTTTGGGGGTCCTGATGCAGGAATCGATCCTGTACTGGATGCAGAACGCACCGAGCGACTATGGGCAGAGATGGTTAAAATTCTCAGACTGGATACCGCTGATCCGGTTGCTGAATGGAAGAGACTGGGCCGCATTCTTAAAGACAGAGGCGAGAAGCTGAATGCCATGCAGCTGGATGCCATTCGCTTCAACGGTCCCGGCACGGATCTTACGGTAGCGCTGGCGGCAACTGCGATCTGGGCAGGTGGTCCCTCCAAGACTCCAGACGGCACCTGGTTCGAGCCTAATCTCCCAACCGAGGAAATTTTCACCACACCTGATTTCCGCCGCACCAGCGGAAGAGTTAAATGCACCAAACCAGTCAAGGTACTGGAAACCCTGGTTCAAGGTGCCTGGTTTGAGTTTACAGACGGCAAGGTAAGCGATTTTGGTGCTGATGAAGGATGCGATATTCTCGAGAAATATTTCGATATAGATGAAGGAGCACGTTTTCTTGGAGAGCTCGCACTGGTCGATGCCACAAGCCCCATATATCAGAGTGGCTTACTGTTCAACAGTATCCTTTACGATGAGAATGCCAGCTGCCATATTGCCCTTGGCGCAGGCTACCCATTCTGCCTGTCGAACGCAGATGACCTGAAGAATCCCGAGCAGCTAAAAAAAGCAGGATGTAATGTGAGCATGGTTCATACTGATTTTATGATTGGCGGTCCTGATGTAGATGTTACAGGTATCGGGCGTGACGGTAAGGAATATGCCATTATTCGAAACGGCAGTTTTACTATCTGATGAACAAAACAACACCGGAATATAATCTGATACTTCGACAGCTTAACGAGTTGATCAAAGGCGAATCAAACCTGATCGCCAACCTTGCCAATATATCTGCCCTTTTGAATCAGGCCCTCCCTGACATCAACTGGGCAGGATTTTATGTATGGGAGGAATCCAGCTCACAGCTGGTACTAGGACCTTTCCAGGGGCAGCCAGCCTGCCTCAGGATACCTATAGGAAAGGGTGTCTGCGGGACAGCAGCGGAAAAGCAGAAAACAATTCTGGTTGACGATGTTCATGCATTCCAGGGTCACATCGCCTGTGACAGCAGGAGCAGCTCCGAGATAGTAGTCCCATTACTCAGAGATGGCAGATTGTTGGGAGTACTGGACATAGACAGTCCGCTGAAATCCCGCTTCAAGACAGCAGATGCAGAATTTCTTGAAGCCTGCGCGGCTGTCATTTGCTCCCTTGATGGTTGGTAAGGACGTCAGAACAAGGGCTGTGTCTACTACTGCACAGCCCTCACTTCCAATAGACGGTAAAGACTGTACAGCGAGAGTACTACATCCTGTGCCCCGGGGCAGTTTTCCTCAGCCATAAACGAAACTACGGCCTCCCAGTAGGTATGTATCATCCCGGGACTCCGCGCCTTCACTGCCTGAGGAATTTCGTTCCATACCATTTGAACCTTTTCGAAGGCTGTACAGTAATCCCCTCTATCATAACGGACAGCAGCCTGCTTGAGACAGGGTTGCAGCAGCTGAAGCTTATCAGGGCTGAGTCCATCAGCCTTACCTTCCTGTTTCCTTGCAAGTCTGCCAAGCCGCTTCTCAATGCTCTCTGCCAGCCCATATACTGCCTGGATATTACGCGTCAGATCACCAGTCATATAATGATAGATTTCACCCGGCTTCCCGAATAAATCGCCCAATGCAATTGCAAGCTGTCTGCGAAGAATCCAGTTATCTGTTCGATGCATCAGAACAAAAATCTCGAGACCTGCCTCCTGAGCACCAAGTCTACCTACTGCCTCTGCAGATGAAATTCTGACCCTGAGCGAGGGAGATTCCTTGAGACTTCGTAGCAATGGAGCTGACGCCCCATGCCATGATAATCTCCCAAGTGAAGAGGCGGCTTCAACCTGTACATCTTCATTACTATCTTCAAGGGCCGCAGTCAGGGCCTGCACCAGCTTTGCAAGCCGCGCCGAATCGAGGTCATGGAAATTTCCAAGCACCCGTGCAATCACCGGACGAGACAGCGAATCAGGGGTGGTCAGGCGAGTAATCAGCTGATCCTGTGCTTCCTCACTTCCCAGTCTGCCAAGAGCCTGGGCTGCGGCTTCTCTGACCTGGGCATCCGGATCATCGAGCCGGATACAGATTTCTGCAAAGCCAAGTCCGAGAGCACCACCTCTGCTGCCTCGCAGCGTCCTCTGTACGACATCCGCCCGTGTTGGACGTGACAGAATGCCGATGTTGGATACGGCCCGGAAAACGCCTGGATTCAGGATAGTACTCATAACTGCACGGACACTTTTATCTCTGGGACTTGCAATCCTCCCCATATGGCTGAGGCTGAAAAGAACCATAAGAATTGCAAGAACAACCACAGTCTGAAAGGGGCTGGCCTGTAATGCACCAAACTGCAGAGGATGACTAGCGAGAAAATCATAGAACACACCACCCAGTAACGGACTGAGTGCACCACTGACACCGAACGCCGTCCAGTACCAGGCAGAATAGCTGGTTCTGTGCTCATCCGGAGACAGATCAAGCATAAACTGGCTGATTCCCTCCCAGAACGCAGGTGCGAGTAATCCTCCGCTGAGTGCTATTAATGGCAATACAATCACATAATTCGATGGAGCAAGAAAAAGGTACCCCGTCCACGATAAAATGAACAAACCACCGATGATTACTACCGGTCGTTTTCCCATTCGATCCATCAACATACCCCAAAACGGGACCATCATGACCCAGGTGAGTTGACTGATTACAAAAGTTATCCCCAACCACACATTAGGCGCTCCACCTCCTGCAGGATCCGTAGTATACGGTGCAAGAAATGGGGCTGCCAGATTCAGGGAAAAAAGATACATTCCAAGAATCAAACAGAATCGGCGAAAGTTCCGATCACGGACCGGAAGAAAAAACTCTCTCCAGCTCATATTTCCATCAGCATTATTGCGGGGCTTAGGCTGCGGTTCAGGAATAAAAGCATGCAGTAGAATATCCAGTACCCCGGCACTTCCTCCAACAGCAAACAAAATCCCGTACACAATAAAGACCTGCTCTGCATACAAGTCGAGCACCAGTGTGGCAGAAAAGAAGAAGCTGATATTTACCAGCTGACTGATTGCAGATCGTTTTCCAAAAAAAGCAGCCCGACGATCTGCAGGAATCAGATCCGCCATCCAGGACCACCATCCCGAACCACTGATGTTACCTGCCAGGGCAGCAACAATCGCTGCAGCAAGCACAAGCAGTATACCCATACTCCTACTACCACCTGCGGCAACCTGAAAAGACGCCGCAGACATCACAAATGCCATGCTGCGCTGAACAAGCGTGCTGAGCATGAAAAACGATTTCTTGCGACCTCCGCACGTCCGGTAAAACCAGATCGATGCAAGATGAAGCAAGGCCAGCAGGTTAATCACTCCAACCATCATTCCCAGCTGCGTGGAACTGGCTCCGAGATAATTCCGAACAAACACAGTCAGTATCTGTTGGGGAGTTGCGGTTATGAGCCAAACAGTTCCAAGAGGTCCACTGATATAGCTGATCCTCATGGATCTTCTTACCTGTTTGCTGCTGATCTCGTTGTCTTTCCAGTCAATCATAGCCCTGAAGCTTATGTCTCTTCATATTACTCTGTCAATGAACTACTTAAGAAGACTTCACCGCAGCCGGGTGGATTTTTTTTATACAGGCGCATATAGTGCTGTGCAATGAATACGCGAGCCTTACGATCCAGTGCTGTCGCGGCTGTCATCATCCTGCTGATTCTACTTACACTGATTTTACTGATACCGCGATTTATAGAATCATACATACATCGACAGATGACAGCAATTGAAGAGCGCTACCAGATCTCGATAAAAGTAGGTGAAATCAAAATAGACTATGGTATACGCAGCCTGGTAAAACTGAATGATATCAGCCTGTTCTCTGAAACATATTCTATACATGCCCATATTGCATCAATCAGAGTTCTCATCGATACTTCAGAAATACTCACACGAGGAAGAGCTATCGAATCACTGATTCTCGACGAATGTAGTGCAGAACTTCTTTCCCGTGAGTTGTCTATCAAGGTTCCGCAACTTAGTCTGAGCAATTTCACCAGCCTGAGTAGACCTGGTAAAATCAGTCTGGATGGTGCCGAGCTTGAGAATTCCAGTACCAGGATTACAGGGATATCCATGGATATTCTCATTTCCCCTGACGCAGCAGAGTTTTCAGGAAACCTTGGCTTCAGTGGAGCCACAATCGACGCCGCCTTGGTAGCTGATGAGACGATTATACTCGAGTCTCTACTCTATAGTTTCACCGCAGATACACCTGGTACAGCAATCAGAGTGGACAAGGGGATTCTGCAATACGGATCACTTTCGGCTGATCTGAGCTTTCCATTGATCAGCAACGATATTATCGAGCTTGATCTCAGGGTTCCTGAAACAAAACTCCAGGACATACTTGACAGCATTCCTGCTGCAATTATCGGCGAACTCGGAAATGCCGAGATTCATGGAAGTCTGGAATGGGACCTGTTCCTTGAGCTGCCTTTTGACAGTGACAAGCGCATGTTCTGGCAATCTGATCCACGGTTCACTGACTTTTACCTTGAATCGATTCCAGATGAACTCAACATCTATAAGCTGCGCCATGCTTTTCAACATCAGATAAGTGATCCTGTCAGTGGGAAAATACAAAGCGTTAATATTCCGGTAATGCTGTCTCACCAGAATGAAGAACAACGTATGCCAGCACCAGCCTCAGAAGATGTTTGGGCTGCTCCTGTATCAGCCCGAAAATCAACTACCCTCCTCCTGGATCATGCGAATACAAACTCCGATAATCCATACATCTATACGCGCATGCGTGATATCGCAGAGTCTCTGCCGCTCGCGGTTATAACAGCTGAAGACGGTGAATTTTTTCGACACTCAGGAATCAACTGGAATGCAATTCGCTCTGCATTTATACGAAATCTGAATCGAAGCGATGTTATGTTTGGCGGCAGCACCATCTCCATGCAATTGGTAAAAAATGTATTTCTGGACCACAGCAGAGTTCTGTCCAGGAAAGTACAGGAGCTTATACTGGTAATACTCATGGAAGAGGCTGCTGCAATTCCGAAGGAACGGCAGCTGGAAATCTACCTGAACATAGCTGAATTCGGTCCGGATATCTATGGCGTCCATCGGGCCGCTGCGTATTATTTTGACAAGCAACCTTCAGAGCTCAGTCTGATCGAATCAGTCTGGCTGGCCAGTATACTGCCCTCCCCGAGAAGGTACCATTATTACTATGAGATTGGTGGGGTGACCGATGGTTGGTTCATACGAATGGAACATATACTGTCGATTATGCTGCTTCGAGGCCGTATTACAGAGGAAGAATACGAGGCTGCGATCACGGAACGCCCCCAATTTACCAGTATAAATGAACAGGAGAAGACTGGGGAATAGCCTATCGAATTTGATTCATGCCCGGTTCAGCCGGGTTTGCCTGCGCTTCGCTGGGCAAACAAAAAAGCCGCCCCGGTAGAGGCGGCTTTTGATGAATCAGTTAGAGGAAATTGCAAAATTACGTGCAATTTCCTCCTCGCATTAGTAGCGAATGCTCATGCAAAATGTAATTTTGCAAAAAGCTCGTTAGACTCGTTTATTTCTTTGCCATAACGCGGATCATTTCAACAGTCTTGTTGGAATAACCCCACTCATTATCATACCAGGAAATAATCTTGACAAAGGTATCATCAAGCTGAATACCAGCTTCTGCATCAAATACAGAAGTACAGGTTTCACCGCGAAAATCGGTAGAAACAACCTTTTCTTCTGTGTAGCCGAGTACGCCCTTGAGAGCACCTTCGGAAGCCTTCTTCATTGCAGCTTTCACGTCATCATAGCTGGCACCTTTTTCAAGTTCTACTGTCAGGTCGACAACAGAAACGTCTGAAGTAGGTACACGGAATGCCATACCAGTCAGCTTGCCGTTCAGCTCAGGAAGAACCTTGCCTACAGCCTTGGCAGCACCAGTGCTGGAAGGAATAATATTCTCGAGAATACCACGGCCACCTCTCCAGTCTTTCATGGAAGGTCCGTCTACGGTCTTCTGGGTTGCTGTTGCAGCATGAACAGTAGTCATGAGACCGCGCTTGATGCCGAATGTGTCATTCAGTACCTTGGCAATCGGTGCAAGACAGTTGGTGGTACAAGATGCATTCGAGATAATGTCTTCACCTGCATACTTGTCATCATTTACACCAAATACAAACATCGGAGTAGCATCCTTGGAAGGAGCTGACAGGATTACCTTTTTGGCTCCTGCTTCGATGTGCTTGCGGGCAGTGTCATCAGTCAGGAAGAAACCGGTAGATTCAACTACGATTTCTGCTCCGACTTCGTTCCACTTGAGATTTGCAGGATCACGCTCAGCAGTCAGACGAATCTTATTGCCGTTCACGATCATGTTGTTTCCTTCAACAGAAACTGTGCCGTCAAAACGGCCATGAACCGAGTCAAATTTCAGCATGTATGCGAGATAATCCGGGTCCAGCAGGTCATTGATACCAACTACTTCAACGTCGGGGAAGTTCTTCACGATCGAGCGAAAAACCATGCGGCCAATACGGCCGAAACCATTAATTCCAATCTTAATTCCCATAGGAATCCTCCTTAAAGTTTTATTCGTAGCCCACTATAGCACATAAGGCGAGTGGCTTTGTAGGTGCAATCAGTATAAATTTCTCGAAATCAACTGATTTTCTGGGTATTTATACTCCAAAAAAAGGTCGTTTGCAAGCTATTCGGTCTGCAACCGACTGATCTCAATATACACTATTCTGTGATCTCCGTGAAGATAGGGCATCTGTATCCCTCTGTAGCGCAGATCCTCACCGCTACTCTGCCATTCTTCTGTAATCTCTTCGCTGTCCGGCTGCATGCAGTAACGCAGAAGTATGCGATACAGGGTGTTATCTGTGAGGCCGGGTATACGCAGCCTTCTTGGAGGAACAGCTGGTGCTGTGAGTATCTGTACATATACGACCAGGGCTTCCGGTTCACGAGATTCCTGGCTGTGCGAGTGTCCTGGAAACGGCCGACTTACCATCCAGGCGGCCTCCCGCATAGGACTCCAGGCAGCGTTTCCAGCTGCAGGTCTGACCGGAGAACTGCTGTCCCAATCAGGGGGTAGTATCCATGACAATGTTCCGCTGGTCAGTAGCGGCTGATAAGCCCGCCAACGCCTGATAATCTGCTTCAGACTGATAAGCTCAGCTCCGCTGAGATCCCTGGCATCGAACTCCAGACCAAACGAACCGGTCATTGCTGCTGCCGCCCTGAATTCCATGCTGCTGCTTCTTCCCAGTTGATGATTCGGCACTGCCGAGATATGTGCGCTCATGGAGGACAGGGGCAGAAACATACTGCTCCCATACTGTATACGCATACGCTCAAGGGCATCGGTGTTGTCACTGGTCCAGTACTGGGGAAAGTAATAAAGCATACCGGCATCACAACGTCCACCACCTCCAGCACAGCCTTCAAACAGCACATCCGGATATGCAGATGTAATTCTGTCAGCCAGCTTGTATACACCGAGCATATAACGATGTGTAATTTCACCCTGCTGCTCAGGCGGAAACACGGTTGAACCTGTTTCGGCAAGATTTCGATTCATATCCCATTTTATGTAGCTGATGGAAGCAGAACCAATAAGCCCGATAAACAGATCGGCCAGATAATCGACCACCTCGGGGTTTGCAAGATCCAGTACCAGCTGATTTCGCGACTGCAGCATTTTTCCATGAGGAACCTGCAGACACCACTCAGGATGTTTTCTGTACAGCTCACTGTCTGGACTTACCATTTCCGGTTCAATCCAGAGGCCGAACTTGAGACCGTGGGAACGAACCTTTTCAGCTGCAGACGCAATCCCCTCAGGGAATTTCTGTCTGTCCGGATACCAGTCACCGAGCGAACTTGTATCATCATTTCGTCCCTGAAACCAACCGTCATCAAGCACAAACAGTTCGACATCCAGATCTGCGGCCGCAGCAGAGAGTTCAGAAACCGTCTGCTGGGTTGTGTTGAAATACAGTCCCTCCCAGGAATTGAGCAAGGGAGGACGGGGGCGCTCCGACCAATCGGGGTGAACGACACGCTGCCTGATTAATTGCTGCATGACAGCAGAGGATCCGTTCAATCCTCCCGTCGTGTAGCTCAATATTGCCTGCGGGCTGTCGAATTCCTCGCCAGGTTGAAGTAACCAGCAGAATCCATCTGGCTGAATACCGCCCATAAACCGGGTCTGGAAATAGTCACTGCATTCGGCCTGCAGACGGAAACTGCTGCTGTACAGCAAGGTTGCTGCCAGTACTGAACCTGTATCCTGCGATGTATCCGGAGCAGCGAGCGCCATCCATGGGCTCATCTGGTGACCGGAAATCCCACGCCGGCTTTCGGCTGTAAATGAACCCCTACCCAGCGGTAGACGCTCCAGCCAGCGCTCACGTGCCCAGGCACCGGGAAGACTGAGACAATGCCAATCGTTATCCGGTAAATCCAGAGAAAAACTGGAAAGCTGCCTGATCCTTATGGAACTGCTGCCAGTATTTCGAACCGATGACCAGCGCATAAGTGCACTGTGATCAGAGCAGACTCCGTAATACAGGGAGATCTCAACCTCACGAGCATCGTCCTGCAGCTTGACTACCAGACTGCGATCCCCGGATGCTGTCCGAACTGACGGCAGGCCCTCAGGACCCGGCAGACCATCCACAATCCTGTGATCTGTCACAGATAGAGACCGGCTGCTGCTGCCGTCGGAATATTCTATTCTCCAGGCTGGAACCCGATAATCTCCAGCACCGCTTCCCGGCCATTCACTGGGGATAACCTGAGATGAAGAGGACGGATCAGCTGGGTCACTGGTACAGGCGTAGGGCACCGGAAGCCGGCGACGGATAAACGGCGCATCAGCGGTGCTTCCATCGGCAGTCGGACCCCGCAGTCGCGGCCCGACGTAGCAGTGAATCAGATCCTCTCTCTCCCCGATCCGCAGCTGATAGCTGAAATTTCCGCAGGACAGGCTGTATACAGATACTTCCTCGTTGTAGTGAATAAGCCCTACACTATTCATAATGAAGCACGCAGCTCCCGGGCTTTCTTCAGATCATCAAGATCATGCGCCCGGGGATTCGGGAGGCGTTCTATTTCACGGATCATGTCGTCCAGAACCTTCTTTGCTTCCTCATTATCTGACATTGCCGGAATCTGCAGACTGCCCTCATAGAACCAGCCTCGCCTCAAGGGAGTTTCAGCACGACTATAGTCACGCTGCTTGTTGGACTGATCGCGGTCACGGCGCCGTTGATTCCAGCCACGGTTCTCCAGGTTTTCTGCCAGCGTAATAGAAAAAGCGTAGGGATAGTTTTCACGCTCTCCGCTCCTGACCTGTTCACGTCCGAGATCAACCGCAAGGCGCGCCAGACTCACGGCATAATCATTATTTCCGAATGATCCGAAACCAGGTACTGCAGCATAAAGCTGGGCAAGAACAAAGTAGGAGTCCGAGTGCCCGGGATCAATATCGATTGCCCGTACAAGCAGATCCCTCATGTCAGAAGCCTTGAAAAGGCTTTGCAGAACCCCCCGCTTTTGTCCCCACTTTCCAATATTCGCTGAAGCCCAGTAATATCCCCAGGGATTATCTGGATCTGCCTGCATGGCCCGTTTTCCATAGTCCTCACCTTTCTCGTAAAGAGAGAGAATTTCCGAATCTGCAGCACCGGCATCATCCTTTTCATCAGCAAGACCGAGATAAGCTCTTGACAGTCGCCACAGAATTTCGGCCTGTTCAGTCCTGCCGGCAGCTCCACCGAGATTCGATTCCAGCAGTGCGATTACTTCATTGTGCTGTTTCATTTCATGATAATCATCTGCCTGATCCAGTACCGGCCCTGTATTGGCCACTGCACTGAGCAAGGCTGTACATAGTACAAGGCTCATTAATAACATCTTCTTCATACACTCTCCTCCTGTTTGATTCTTTGTTCTTCTGTACGTGCTGTTACTACATAGTGTAATGCAAGAATGGTCAAATCATCCTTCAGTTCAGCTCCTGGACCCATAAACTCCTGCAGCTCGTTGGAAAGATATTCAACAGTTTCCTGACTGCTCATACCGCGGGGAGACAGCATCAGGGCCTTGGTGATACCTTCCTGACCAAACTCTACACCATCCTCATTACAACTTTCATTCAATGCATCAGAATATGCAAGAAGCATTGTATCTTGTTTCATACGAAACCTCATTACCGGAAACTCGACGGGCAGTCCTGGCACTCCGACTATTGAACCCTGGCTTTCACTCGTACCTATGAATTTACTCCTCCCGCTCCCAGGATCGAATAGAATCAGCTCAGGATGCCCGGCACTTACCAGCTCCACCACATCACCATCGATCCTGATCATCAGTCCTGTCATATAGTTCTCTATGCCGCCTTTTTCCTCGATCAGACTGTCATTTATCTGCTGCATAATCTCGCTCAGCTTCTTCCGGCTTCCGTCAAGAAAGCCGCGGGCGATAATAGTTTTGGCAAGCATCGCAACCAGGCCGCTGGAAATTCCATGTCCTGAGACATCAAAAAGAACAGCCCCTTCCAACGATTCACCTGTATGAAAAAAATCATATAAGTCGCCGGCAACACCGCTGGCTGGCTGGAAAATCAATCCACTGGACCACTTGTCGATGGATGGTGCAGTTTTTGGGTAAAAGCTCTGCTGAACCCTCACTGCCATTTCCATATCCTTTGCCGCAATTTCCTGGGCAGCCTGCAATTGCGACAATGTCTGCTCTAGTGTTGTATTCGCAGTCTGAAGCTCTTCTGTGCGCTGCCCTACCTTCTTCTCGAGATTGATGTTCAGATCCTCGGCCTCGGTTCGGGCTTCAGCGAACCTGCCCGCCAGAATAAAAAGGAGAGAGAAAATCATCAGGGGAAATCCAAAGCCCCCGATATAGGGAAGATGATACAGATTGAGAAAGTTCTGCAGAAAAATATCAGCCAATGCTGTCAGAAACAGTGGAGAAATCCCGATAAGAAGAATTACTGCATCATGATTCTTTTTCCAGGCTGAATCAGCTGCCATGTATAGTACATAAATCAGGACCGGTAGTAAGAAAGAAAGCATCACAGCCCGGTACTCACGCAAGGCAGCATAGTCCGGCAACAGAAATGACATAAACATTGGAATTGCCAGCAGCAAAGCCGCCGACCATTCCAGGAAATGATGATCTTTCCGCTTGAGAAATGCCCGCACAAAAGCCATAGTAAAGTATGCCAGCACATACAGCATTCCATTAGCAACTATTCTCTGGAACAACAGAAAACTGATTGTCCAGCTTTCATAGGCCGGGAGATACATCACAAAAAAATTCAGAAGATATACTGCTCCCGACATGTTCAAAAGTGCAAAATACAGATTCTCGCGCTCCTGAGTCCGTTTCACGAATAACCAGATATGATACAGGCTGATTACCAGCATGACCATTGAAATTCCCATATTCAGGTAGCCCGATATAAAGCTCATCATTCTCCAGTGCCGTTCGACAACAGCCTTAGTCCCGATAAAGGGAGTATCTATTATCGATCCCTCATTTCCAACATATACCTTGATCAGGAGGCTGTTATCAGCCTGGAGGAGCTGTTCAGGAATATGGTAAGCCCGGTGCATATTCCATGCAGAAAAAAGATCGGGAGGAAAGCTGCCGGTACTGCCAATCGAGACAGTATTCACGTAACTTTTATCTGCCATTGTGATCCGTCCCAGATATATTGACAGCAACTCATTCTGTACGGAAATGGTATCAAATGGGGACGGAAAACTGGTTTTGAGCCACAGGAATCCCTCACCTTCAGGTATCAATCTCTCCAGACTTTGAAGGTCATTGTCCTCAAGCGGAGTAAAATGCAGATTTTCAGCTTCGGCCGCAGTACTTTCAGCATCAGTTGAAGCATACTTCCAGTCCTGATTCAGCCGCAGTATATCCGCTTCATCCAATGTGCAGGACACCAGGAATATCAGCAGAACCAAGCCCGTTACACCAAGGGAAATAACTTTTTTCATTTCGCAAGTATAGACCCAAAATTAATTAATTAAAAGGTTTTTCTATTCATTTCAGGAATCTGTGGTACACTATGAGGAATAAGGAGAAACACGGAATGAACACTGCAGTTGCCCCCTCATTGCCCTTCGGTAAGAAATTGATCTATGCAATAGGCCAGTTCGGTTGGTCGCTTGCATCCTTCGGCGTAGCCAATCTGCTGGTCTACTTTTACAGTCCCCCGGTTGGTGCAGAACAGACTGCTCCTATGTTTCCGGTCTTCATTGCTGCAGCAGCAATAATCGGGATAATTGGTGGTATAAGCCGGATTTTCGATGGTATAACAGATCCTTTAATTGCCGGATGGTCAGACCGCTCACGTGCCAAAATGGGACGCAGAAGGAAATACATGGCTATCGGGGCAGTCCCATTCGCGCTGCTTTCTGTGCTTGTATTCATGCCGCCATCAGTCGAAAGCTACAGTCTCAATACGATCTGGCTGTTTATCTCGATAATCCTGTTCTATTTTTTCATGACAATGTATGTAACGCCATTTTTTGCTCTGCTGAGTGAGCTTGGACACAATCCTGATGAACGGCTTCAGTTAAGTACAATGATTTCTGTTACCTGGGCCCTGGGATTTCTGGTCGGTAACAGCGCGTATGCCCTACAGGGAATATTTGAGGGAGTACTCTCGGGTGGAGCTGTTCTGACACCTGCCATATCCGCTCAGGCCTTGCAGATCAGTCTTGGGATATTCGCCCTCGTTGCTCTGGTTTGTATGATGCTGCCAGTGCTGTTTATCGATGAAAACCGCTATTGTGAACGGCATGTCTCGGAGGAAGGAGCATTTGAAG
The DNA here is from genome assembly GCF_054657935.1 of Spirochaeta dissipatitropha. NCBI lineage: Bacteria > Pseudomonadati > Spirochaetota > Spirochaetia > Spirochaetales > Spirochaetaceae > Spirochaeta > Spirochaeta dissipatitropha. Next base: position 180,548 of record NZ_BAAHXT010000005.1, read on the forward strand.
CCCTGATTCAGGCACTGAAAAACCGGAACTTCCGCTTGTTTGCACTCTCTGACCTAAGCTACTGGCTGGCAATGACATTCGTTCAGACCGGCATCAGCTTTTACGTAATCATGCTCCTGAATCTGGACAAAGAGGTCGCCTTCCTGCTTATGACCATCATGTTTCTTACAAGTTTTGTCTTTTATGTACCCATAGGAATTATCGCTCAGAAGATAGGTAAAAAACGCCTGCTGAGTCTCGCCTTTATCCTCTTCATGGTTTCCTCTCTGCTGATGTCACTCTGGGGCCTTGGTCCGATTCCACCAATGATACAGGGCATAGGGCTGCTCGTATTTGCTGCTTTTCCGATAGCGGTTTTCGGCATACTGCCAAATGCAATCATCGCAGATATAGCTGAAGCGGATGGAATAGAGAATGGAAATTTCAAGGCTGCGATCTTCTTCGGTGCCCGCACTCTCATGAGCAAGCTTGGTCAGTCCCTGACGCTTTTCATCTTTCCGATTGTATCAACCCTGGCAATCGGCAGTGTCAGCAGACTCAGTGAAGCAGAGGCACTCGCCCAGGAGCTGGTGGTGGGAGCAACAGTCCCTGGAGTACGTCTGACAGCAATTATTGCTTTTATTGCGCTTTTTCTGGGATTCCTGCTCTTTCTTCGTTATGATGAAAAGAAGATATTACAGACACTTGCATTGAAAGAAGATATCAGCACAGAAGGAGTTTAAGTAATGAAGAGCACAAGATTACCTGCCTCGGGCTTTCTGTTTATTCTGGGACTCATAATAGCCGCTGCGGCTCCTGCCACAGCTGACGAAGCAGGTCTGCAGTTCAGGCAGAGTATTACCTTCGATGCTGCAACAACACTTGAGGCACAACTGAGCTATATGGCAGCCTGGAGGCTTCCCCTAGGTGGAACAGGACTGCTCACCAGCGGGAACAATATCGATATGCGACTGAATACAGTCCTTAATCCAGTCAGTGTCAGTGGCGGTGCCCGGGTAATCATTACACCGCTTGCAATTCTTGAACTGGAAACTTCGGCCAGCATCGGTAGCGGCTGGTATCTTGCTCCGCTGGATGTAAACGGACTGGGAGTACTGCAGGATCCGGCAAACAACAGCTACAGCACTGGTGCTTTTGACGGTTATGTGCTCAAGACTCATGGCGGCGCCGCCTTCCAGTTTGACACCGGCGCAGTCATACCTGGAGACTGGAGCAGTATTCTGCTCCGAAGCTACCATGGTGCACACTATCAGCAGTACAGCAAAGCCTCGAACCTCCCCTGGGAGTACATGGCCAGCAAGAATCAGCTGAACGGACTTAGGTACCATGCAGATCATTTTATTGGGTATCAGCTGCATGCAGTACCTATATTACAGATTGTAGGTGTGCTTTTAAGTCAGAGAACCGCAATTACCGATCGGGACAGCTCGACAGCAGCCAGTGGAGGATGGGGATCCGATATCTGGAATGTAGAACTCGGTGGACTTGCAGCTTTTACTCCCGCTCAGGGTCACAGCCTTGCTGTCCTGGTCCAGTGGGAGCGCAGTGCCAACTGGTCTGATGCTGACCGCGAGCGAGGCCTTTTTGACCGTAGTCTCAACCCATCTGATCCAGTTCGCTGGGCATTCTGGCGGGCAGCACTGAGCTATACATTGTCATTGTAAGATTAGTGAGCAGTATCCACCATTCAACAATGAAAAAGCATCTATTAATATTTACATTATCTTTAGAGTTTTATGCAAAATAACATTTTGCAAGAGCACTCGCTGAAATTGACCAGCAATTCAAGATGTGCGCATGTACATAAAAAGTTGTGTTTCAAAAAATCAAAAATCTCTATGTCTCGTGAGAGTAACTACACCAACATGGCAGATCTGCCATGTTGGTGTAAACGCTTCCAAGTCGATTAGAGATTTTTGACATGTAAGCACTTCGTGTGATGCAATATTTTGGCGCACATCTTGAATTGCAGGAAATTGACCTGCTTTGTTGACAAGTAACCATAAACAGGTTACTATCAGACTATGTACACCGTCAAAATCAAAAGTAAGATTCTGAAAAATGTACAAAAGATGCCGAAAGCTCGGCAAAACGATTTTTTTGATCTGGTGGAAGATTTAAGAGAAGGCGGACCGATCCAGAAAGGGTGGTCCAATTTCAGCCCGCTTGATTCAAAAAAGCAGACCTTTCATTGTCATCTCAGTTATCGCTGGGTAGCTTGCTGGAAGGTTTTAGATGACGAAACGCTTGTACTGGAGGTGTATTATGCTGGCAGTCGTGAAAAAGCCCCATATTGAAATTTCCGGAGATTCCATTCCGGAAGAATTGATTCATTTTCTGAAGTCGCACTATCAGGATATCGAAATTATTGCTGATGATGAGCAAGCTCTGGATATCACAGACACGGAATGGTATCAGGAGATGAAAGAGAACAGCTCACCCGGCTCAACCCTGAAGCGTTACCGCAGGCGGGCAGAAATGAGTCAGAGAGAGCTTGCTGAAAAACTAGAGATGGTTAAGCAGAATATAAGTGCAATGGAAAAGGGAAGGCGCGGTATCAGCAAGCGGACTGCACATAAACTGGCTGAAATCTTTCAGGTTTCTCCTGCCCGCTTTATTTGAAATCGTCTGTCCGTGCCTCAATTGGCCAAAAAAAGCGTTGTATAGCAGCAATTCAAGATGTGCGCATGTACATAAAAAGTTGTGTTTCAAAAAATCAAAAATCTCTATGTCTCGTGAGAGTAACTACACCAACATGGCAGATCTGCCATGTTGGTGTAGACGCTTCCAAGTCGATTAGAGATTTTTTGATAAAATCTTCTGAAATGTCAATCAAAACTGGCCGGCTCGACATTGATATCCCACTCTCCTCTGGCCTGGTTCATTTCTTCTATCAACTGGCTGTTTGCCTGTATGGCCGCAGCTGACTGACGTTCCCATGTGCGGAGTGCTCGCTCATTTTTTCTGACGTTGGATTTCAGAGGAATCGGAGTGAAGGCCGGAATGATTTCCTTCTGGCGGGAAGAAACAAGAACGACCAACTGGGTAAAGAGTCCGACACCTGCTCCAATCCCGGCCGACAGCTGAATATTTTCGCTCCTAGTGCGAGATACTGCGAAGATGCCAAGACCAGACAGGATTGCAGCGCTGGTGCCGAACACGAGCACTTCCCTGTTGAGGGATCGTATGGTCTCCTCCCTGTCCGAGATTCGTTCCTCCGGAAGAACCTCAGGTTGCTTGTCAATATGAATATAGCCGGGCAGAGAAATACTTCCTGCAGGTGCAACAGGAGGAATCGGTGTCCGCGGTACAAGCGTGTATGATTGACCGGATTCAAATTCCAGCTCCTTACTGATTCCGCTAACCGATATCTGTAACGGACTCCCGTATACTGGATAATGTGCAATAGGTGTCTTTCCAATAACTTCGCCATTCAGCATAACATCTTCCCCTGCAGGAAATACAGGATCTTCAGGTATTGTCAGGAAAGCAGGCTCCAGGAAATTGGTGAACGGAAGATTCATGGTGAAATCATCCCAGACTTCAAATTGAAGCGTATGCCACTCATACTGTTCATGTTTGTACTGGATATCATGTGGCCCGTAATACAAGCGCACACTCCGTGGTGTAAAACCAAAATCAATTCCATCGATTATTATCTGGGCACCAGGGGGATCAGAATCAAAAAAAACAGTTCCGACCTTACGGCTCAACTCGAAATTGAGGGTTTCATGGTGGGCGATGAGTACATTCTGGCGGAAGGGGACAAGACGACGGGCCTCAAGCCGGAACGTATATTCACCACCAGCAAGCATCAGAGTTTGAGGGACAATCCCGTAATCCTGATCATTCACAAATAATCTGGCGCCTGCCGGATGTGCATGTACAGTTATCGTGAATTTTTGTGCCGCATCCTGATCTCCATTACTCTCTGCAATAACCGTCATGGTCGGGAACAGAAACAGCCCGATCACAGACAAAACGATAATAATCCACGAGGCTGCGAAAAATCGAGAAATTATTATTCTCAGCATCTCGCCTGGTAACTTTCTCATTAAAATTTCCCTTCCATGGTAATAAACAGTCCGGTCCTGAAAAGGCTGAGATAGTCAAGAACATCTGCATCAGGTCCCACATCAAGAGCATGATAACTGCCTTCGAGAGCAAGGGCGACTGATCTGCCCTGAAAAGATGCGACTGAAAACTGAAAACCGGTGCTGTAGAACTGCGGGACTACGGGATACTCCTGCGCAAGTAAATAGTTTTTCCTGTAGTCAGGATGCAGCTCATACCCAAACCGTAACCAGCCAGTGTTATTCAACAGAAGATTCAGCGATAAGGGAATGGATAGGTTGTCTCCGGTAAAGGATTGTATGCTCCGCAGCTCTAATCCAGGATCCACAGGTCCCAGATTGTTGAAGTACAATGACACACCACTGCTAAGCCCGGGTTGGATCTCAGTATCCCTGAAACCAGCCTCCAGACCAAATATAAAACGAATAATAATCCATGGAATTGCCTGAACCGGAAGAATTCTACCACTCGAGTGATAGCGCTCACGGTAGTAAGGTGCGTTCATATCTGAATAGATAACCCCATTTCTAATTGCTTCACTGGCTGCATGTATAAACTGATTCTTCCCGATATAGATACCGACATGGCTGAGCGGACCATCTGTGCTAAAAAAAAGAAGATCACCCGGGCGGAGCTCGTCTATAGACACCTGGTCGACAGAGGCAGCTATATCTCTGACGGTTCTTGGAGGGGTTTTTCCTGATGCTTCTCTGAATACAGCATATACCAGGCCCGAGCAATCAACCCCGGATGTACTTGCACCGCCAAGTACATATGGGGTGCCTACAAATCCAAAGGCAGTATCAACAACTGACTCCATGCCTTCTCTGTCAAGGCCGCCCTGAAACCTACCCGCACTGTGAAAACGCTGCTGGTAATATTCTCTATCAAGACGGGATACAACAACACCGGTTCTATTGTAATCACTGGCGGCATGAATAAGCCTTCCATCTCCTGCATATATTCCAACATGACTCAAAAGCCCGGCAGTGTCATAGAAAACAAGATCCCCGGGAAGTAACTCTTCAGGCTCAATCTCGACTGCATACTCCCGTAATTGAGCCACCGTTCTGGGGATCCGACGCCCCAAAGCTTCATAATACACAATACTTACCAGTCCGGAGCAATCAAGACCATATGAGTGAGTTCCACCAAAAATATAAGGAGTGCCAAGATACGAAAATGTAGAATCAATAACCGATTCGCGGAGTTCTTCCGGCTTGTTCGTTCGCACAGGGGTATGCGAAAAGAGGTAGGCTGTATGAAATACTAAAAACAAGACCAGTCCAATGTTTCGACAACAAGATTTCTGCTTCACATGGCCTCCAGTTAGTATGCTAGTATGCTGAGCCCTTGGTAGCACTGGAATTGTAGGATATGAAAGTACTGGCGTCAATGTAAATAGCATGATTCAGGTAAGGGCTACGAGGGAAGACTGGAATAAACTGCACACAGTGCCTCAACATGAGATTCCCGGCTGAAGTTTCGCGAGTGGATTTCAGCAGCAAGCTTCATTTTCCGGCGACTAACGTGGTCATCAAGAAGTGTGGAAACAGCTTCGGCATATCTGGAATCCTCTTGAACAAGTATGCCGGTCTGATTGTGAATTACTATGCTGCGCATAGCAGGATCATTCAGCACAACCGCCGGCAATCCTGCTGCTGCGGCTTCGATTTGGGTAATCGGATGAACTTCACTGCGTGACATACTGCAGAATACATCTGCAGCATTGTACCAGGGGAGCAGTTCCTCTCGAGCAAGCCAACCAGTGGCAACGACCCATTCGTCAACTCCAAGCTCCCGGATGCTGCGGTTCAGGGCTGCACTGGTTGGTCCTCCTCCGACAATTGCCAGATACAGGGCCTGCCCTTTTCCTTCCAGATATTGCAGATTCCGCGCCTCCAGGGTAGCGGCCAGAGCCCGACAAAGTTCTATCACTCTTTTTTCCGGAGCAAGTCGCCCTGCATACAATATCAGTTGTGCATGAGCAGGAATATTCCAGCTGTTCCTGACTGCTTCGGTCTGATCAGCAGATGGGCGAGCCCCGGTTTTTATGCCATTCGGCACAATCTGCAGACGGCAGGTCTCAGGAATCAGCCCGGTCAGCCAGTTCTTTCCCCGGAGGGAAGGCGTCACACAGACGCCGCAGGTCCGGAGAAAGCGCTGCATAGCGTGCTCAAGCGGAAGACGCCGTAGCCCAGGCAGCAGGTAATGCCGGTAGGCAGGCCAGTATGTGTGACTGCTGTGAACCCAGGGCAGTTTCAGCTCTGCAGCCAGACCCCGGGCGGTCCACCCAAGACTGAATTCCGTGTGACTGTGAATTATTACCCGATGATTCAGACTGAGCTCCGACAGCATTTGCCGGATTTGCTTCCGCTTATTGCGACTGACAACAGCAAACCTCCATTCACCATCTCTGGACAGCGGAATCGAGGCCACAGGGCACATTGTTACCCCCGGCTGCGGGTTGTAACTGCCTGGACGTGGATCACCAGGTGCGACGAGTATTACCTGCACACCTGAATCCGCAAGTCCCGTGATCAGCTCACACAAAGAGGTGACGACTCCATTTCGGCTTGGTAGCCAGGTATCAGAAAAAAGTACCAGAATCGGAGAATTACTCATTGGGAAAAGTCAAGGCACAGAATTACTTCATTTTGATTACAGTCAGACCAGCGCATGGAAACAGTACGGCAGTTCTTCCCGCTGGCAAAAGAGATGTATGGCTCAGTTACCGTAAAATCGGCATATCTCAATTGCAGAAAATATGGTTTCAGGCTGTGATCGGTTCCCTTGACAGCAGGATGAAACGCCGGATGCCGTGCCAGAGCTGAACTTCCATGTAGCGTGCTGCTTATCTGCTTCCCCTCGGGATTCAGGCAATACAGACATTCCAGCCGCGGATATGCACCGACGACTTCCTCCGCCACAAGATCAATGTCCTCAATACTGTATTTCCTGAGCTGATTGATAACTCCCAGACCGGTCTCCCGGTATTCCTCACTGGCAAGCTGCTGCTGATTCTGGAGTTCCCGTTGGCAACTACAGAGTTCACGGCTTCTATCTTCGAGCAGGCCTTGAAGCTCGACACTTATTTTCTTCGGGTCGGAACCCGGCCGGGCAAAACTATAACCCTGCTGCAGTTCAGCTCCGAGCAGGCTACACATCCGGCTTTCTGCCTCGGTCTCTACTCCTTCGGCGAGAACCAGAGACCCGATTCTATGAGCCAGGGATACTATTGCCTGAAAAACGGCTTGCCGGTAATGATCGGTATCCAAACCGGAAATAAGGTTGCGGTCGATTTTGACTATGTCGGGACGGACCAGGAGAATGCGATCCAGATTACTGTGGTCTGCTCCGAAATCATCCAGCACGATCAAAAAGCCGGCATCACGGTAGGTACTGACAAAATCAGTGAGAATATCTGCATTGCTGACCCGCGACTCTACAATCTCGATCGCAATCTGCTCAGGAGAAAGACCAGCATTGGCTACCTGCTGCTGCAGAAAGCGGAAGGCCCCCGGCACCTCGCGAACATTGCCAAGATCAATATTTACAAACAGCAGTGGAATATGCCCATCCCATATAAATGAGGAGGAACTGGAGAAGATGGTATCTCGACAGCGACGGTCTAGTTCAAGGCGTTCTTCGGGACTGCGCGCAGATCCAAAAAGTTTCAGAGGCGGAATAATGCTGCTGTTGGCGGTGTGCCCGGGATCTTTGGCAGAGACACCTCTGATCAATGCCTCGACTCCGAATATGCTCTGATCAGCGAGATGAACGATGGGCTGGTAATGACATACCAGCGGTACTGCTGAGCAATCGATATTCATGGGAAAAGCATAACTAATTGTACGCTCCTGTGCAATGTCAAACAGTTTCTTGCACAAATTGTGGCATTTTGAGAAAGAACTGCCGGAATATTCCGGCAGTTCTATTTAACTATTTCAGCTCGTGTACTATTTCAGCTTGCTACGGTCAAAAGTGGTTCCGGTTGCCAGTGCTACGGCCTTGTATGCACCGTCATAGATACCGATTCCCTTGTTCTGCACGATGCTGTCGCAGTACATCTGCAGCAAATCGTCCTCGTGGGTCAGCAGGTCAATCGCCTGCAGGGTTTCACCAACGGTTCTGGTTTCACAGGTACTGTCACCTATTTCTGCTCCACGTACGGCTCCCCACATTTCGTGGCCACCGACACGGGCATTGAAAATCTTGGGAATCGGATAGAATGCCAGCTCACTTGGCTTGGTAATCATAACATCACAGACACGCATCAGGTAATTGGTGGCATATACGCCATGATAGATATTATCATGCAGGAACACATGCAGCCCTTCTGCCTGCTTGTCACGGATTGAATCTGCATAGGCTCTGGTATCTTCCCAGTCGAAGTGGGTCGTAACCTTGCCTACATCATCACCAAGCTCTGCTTTCAGCCAATCCCAGTTTCCTGCATGATCACCAAGGTTGATAAAGAGTGTTATTTTCTTCTGCTCGATGAGCGGCATGCAGTGCTTCACGATTGCCAGGAAGAGTTCACGCTGGGCACCTGCCCCACCCATGGTTACCATGAAGCGACGTGGTTCGCCGTTTTTCATGCGCTCAAGACGGGCAGCACAATCGGCTTCAATATTATGTACGAGCTCATGATCCACATGATGCCCCACGTAATATAGCGAGTCCTGCGGAACCGGCTTCAGGATTTTATTTTTCGGATCGAACCCGCGCATTGCCCGGAATCCATAATAGCCCGAAGGGGTCTGTACGGCGTGCTTGGCTCCTTCGGTGAGCTGAAATGCCATTGGCCAGTTATCGAACATCATGTCAACGACGTTCGTCATACCTCCGGCAACCGCACCCATACAGTTCCACATATGAGCAGTGAGAATCGGCATGTCCTGGGGAAGCGCGCCAAATAGTTCCCTGAACAGTTCGCTCATTTTGTAATCCTTGACGTTGGTCTTGAGAAAACGCCATGGCCAACCGACAATCCACTTGTTCAGAAAGGCATTCATACCGGGAAAATTTGATCGGTCACCTGTTGTCACCGGCTCCCAGACATGGGTATTGAACCACTCGCTACGCTGTGATTTCCGGGAGAATCGGCTGTACCAGGTGTTACAGTAGTTGATTACGTCCGACGAGATCCCGGGTATACCCAGCAGATCCATCCAGAGCGGTGTATATCCCATGGCCTGAGCACAGCTGGCTCCTGCCATGGCTATGCGGTAATGTCCGAATCCCATGCGGATCGTGCTGCAGATTACTGCATTTTCAGCAGTAATTTCGGTACCGTCTCCGTCACGGACGATATTCTTCAATCCGAGCTCATTACCCAGATACTGATTTTCGGTGACCGAAAGCTTATACGTCTCATTTGGATCATAATTGTATTTCTTAATGAACATGTTCTGCCAGGCATCACATTTTTTAGACTCACTACGGCTTAATTCATTGCCATAGACGCTATATCGTCCGTTTACTTTCTGCATTAACAATCTCTCCCTTCGTTCAGCCTTTAATTAATTAATACTTTTAATTAACCCTTTTCTGCCCCGACTGTCAAGCCGGAAATAAAGAATCTCTGGAATAAAAGAAATACTATCAACGGGGGAATTGCGGCAATAATCGACCCGGCTGCAATAATATTATAGTTGGTTATAAACTGTCCCTGCATGTTGGCAAGACCCTGGGTTACCGTCATAACGCGGTTCTGATTCAGTAATACCAGTGACCAGAGCAGATCGTTCCAGATCCAGGTAAACTGCAGGACAGAAAGCGCCGCCAGACTGGGAAGCGCAAGAGGCAGAATGATTCTGACGAAGATTGTCAGATCCCGGGCACCGTCCATTCTGGTAGCCTCAATCAGACTGTATGGAAGTGTCCTGAAAAAATTTCTGAGAAAATACACGCAGAAACCGAGTTGAAATGAAATATGAAACAGACTGACGCCGCGGTATGTATTGATCAGATCAAGATGATCACTCATCCTGAATACGGGAATCATGAGCATCTGGAATGGAATCAGCATACCAGCTACGAACACAATCAGTATGCTTTTATTCAGTTTGAATCGGTAGAAAGCCAGGGCAAATGCACCGAGGCTTGAAATCATGAGCGTCCCCGCGACCGAGGGAATGGTAATCATGAAACTGTTGAATATGTAGCGCGACATTCCCGCACGCGTCCAGGCCTGCACAAAATTCTGCCAGGTCCATGTCTTCGGCCTGGCCCACATATACGGGGTCGACATGAGCTCATCCATGGTCTTGCCAGCAGTAAACACGGCAATAATAACGGGTATGAGCCAGACAAGCACCAGAATAGTTGCACCTATATAGAAGGCAGCTGCCAGCATCCGCTTTCGCAGATCACGCTGCCGCTTTTTTTTAATATCATCAGCGGTTCTCATACGGTAGTCCTCCTATAATGGGTCTTCATTTTTCAGGGTTATGTTCACGTAGAACAGGATGAAGGCCAGGGTAATCAGGAACTGAATAACCGCTATCGCACTTCCATAGCCGTAATCCTGGTACTGAAAACTCGATGTATACATATAGCTGGCCAGAACCTGGGCCGCCCTGGGCTGCGCGTTGGTCATGACATAGACAATGTCGAAGGCGCGTAAGCTGTCAATAATCGAGATCGTAATTGCCACAACAGTAGCCGGCTTCAGCATTGGAATGACGATGTTCCGGAAACGCTGTAGCCAGTTCGCCCCGTCTATCATTGATGCCTCGATGAGTTCGACCGGCACATTCTTGAGTCCGGCAATATAGAGAATCATGACATAGGGAACCTGCCGCCACACACCGACCGCGATCAATGCCCGAGTCATATAGGCCGGATCACCGAGCCACTGCCGGGTTAAATGAGAGAGTCCCAGCGAGTTCAGAACCGTATTGAGAGCTCCGACATTCGGATGATATATCCAGACCCAGATCGTACCTATTACCGCGTAGGACAGGGTCATAGGAATAAAAAATAAGGTCTTGAAGACTTTCGTTCCCGGGTAATTCTGATTGAAAAACATAGCTATAGCCAGACCAATCGGAATCGGAAGCAGAATAAAAGCAAGCATCCACTGCAGGTTGTTCCACAATGCAAGATGGAAAATGCTGTCCTGAAACAATCGGAAAAAATTGGCAAGACCGACATACCGGCTTTCTATCAAAATGCTACTGCGGTGTGTCAGGCTGAAGACCATGCTCTGTACAATCGGTGCGAGCACCCACACCGTATACATTGCAAGCGGCAGCGCAAGAAACTTGAGTGGAGTAAGCGGTGAAAGCTGCAGTCTCCGTTTGATCATAGTATTTCTCCTGGATGATTACAGATGTCCCGGCAACAGCCGGGACATCGATGAATAGCTATGAAGCGGATCAGGGATCCATTGCGTGGATTCGTTCCCGATCGGCATCCAGAGCCTGCAAAATCTGTGGAATTCTGTCCGGGTTTTCCATGGCCTCGATAATTGCGTTCATACCGCGCTGTGCCATTTCTTCCGGTGCATCACGATCGTAGAACTGCATCGCACCAACTGCACCCTGAACCATTTCCAGCCCGCGGGCAGCATTTGCATCCGGCGGTGCAACATTCTGATTGGCAGCCAGACGGCCGAGCTCGGTTGCAAACATTGCCTGGGATTCTTCGGTTGCAAGGTATGCAATAAAGCGTTTGGCAGCTTCCTTGTTCCGGGCATTTGCTGGAATCATGTAGCCGTCAGTAGGAGTATCAACTGCATAGCCATGATCACCGACTGTCGGAAATCGGAAAAAATCGAGATTCTGCTGCACATTTTCTGGAGCTACGTCGTAAATAAACTGCCCCATGAGGTACATGCCTGCTTCTTCATTGAACAGCAGTGTTGCAGCTTCCTGCCAGCTGTAGCTGGTGGCATTTTCCATTATGTAGCCCTTGGTGTTGAGCTCAGCAAAGGTTTCGAATACCTTCTGGACTCCAGCATCAGTATAAGGTACCCGGCCAGTGGTCAGGGCTTCATGATAGTCCATACCATTGATTGCAGAGTTCAGGGCACCGAACCATCCACCGGCGGTCCATGTGTCACGGGCACCAATAGCAATCGGCTGTATACCTGCCTGCTTCAGAGCCTCGGAAACCTCAAGAAACTCATCCCAGGTTTCAGGAACGCTCAAGCCAAGCTCATCGAAAACCTTGGTGTTGTAGTAAACTGCCCACCAATACCAGCTCTGGGGCAGAAAGTATATGCTGTCATTATAGCTTGATGCTCTGACGAAGGCCTCAGGAAAAGCCTCGTTGAATTCATTGCCGCTGAATGCATCGTCAAGGGGTTCCAGCAAACCGCGTTCTGCAAAAGCCTGCATACGATAGCCGGCAAACCAGGTAACCACATCCGGGGCATTCCGGCTGGTCAGCCAGTTCGGCAGAACGGTCTTGAACTGCTCGTGGGCAGTGGTGTTGACCTCTACTGTAATATCTGGATTTTTAGCCTCGAAATCGGCTACCAGATTGGCAAAAGCCTGCTGCGGGGCTTCATCTGACATGTAGGAATTGATAACCAGACGGTTTTCAGCCTCCCTCTGTCCACCAGCGAAAACGAATGCCGGCAGTGCCAGCAGAAGAACCAGAATCGTAAGCTTCCTCATAAAACTTCCTCCTGTTTGGGTTTTACTCTTCAATCAGGGTAACCCCGTATCTTTCAGCCCGATAGAAACAAAAATCCCGATTTTCATTGATTTTTCCGGTACAAATGTACCGGTATTCAACCATCGGACTCATGGTAGCGAATCTTGTTGGCAAGCTGAATAATCTGGAAGCGATCATGGACATCCAGTTTGGAATAGATCATGCTGACGTGATTCCTGACGGTCTGTTCAGCCAGACAGAGTTTCTCGGCAATCTGCAGATTGTCATAGCCGGTAGCTATAAGGGTGAAGATCTCACGCTCGCGCCTGGTCAGGCTCTCGAACCATTCGAATTCCTCGGCTACTTTCTTCATGGTGGAGCGGGAATCATCATGCAGACCCTGAATCAGTTTTGCAGCCACCTGGGGGCTGATCTGCAGGACACCGGACTGCAGGGCCCGAATGCTTGCGATAAGCTCGGTTGGAGAAATATCCTTCAGCAGGTAGCCCGAGGCACCATAGCTCAAAGCCTGGCGTACGTACTCATCCTCATCGAAGGTGGAAAGCATAATCACCTTTATTTCAGGATGCAGCGTTCTGAGCTGCCTGGTTGCTTCCACTCCATTGGTGCCGGGCATATGAACATCCATTAATATGATATCCGGCTGCAGTTCGGAGGCACGCTTTACAGCCTCTGCCCCGTCCATAGCCAGACCCACAACCTCCAGGTCATCGGCATAGTTGGTAATGAATGTCCTGAGACTTTCTGCAAACAGCTGCTGGTCGTCAGCTATCAGAATTCTGGCGTTCATTTATAATTCTCCTGTACTTCCCGTTTGCTCTGATTCGATCTGCGTGCCATAGGGAATGCGGATGTGTAGTCGGAATCCACCTTCCTCGGCATTTCCTGCCTCTATTGAACCCTGCAGGCGGGATACCCGTTCTTCCATGCCGGCCAGACCGATGCCCTTGGTGATCTCGGTACTGCCGATTCCGTTGTCATGAATATTGATTATCAGATTGTCCTTGTGAATCCAGAAATGAAGCTGAACCAGACTCGCTTTGCCGTGACGGATAGCATTGGTAAGGCTTTCCTGAACTATACGATACAAGGTTCTGCTGAGGTCAGCATCAAGTTGTTGGGGTAGATTACCCAGCTGCAATTCGACCCTGGTACCGGTAACTTCCTGAAAAATACTGGTGATTTTGGCAATGGTCCGGGAACTGTTTCTGCTTTCCGGCTGCACTGCCCGCTGCCTGCGAAGCGCAACCCGGGTTTCCTGGAGGCCCTCCTGAGCCTGCCTTCTGGCACTGGTAAGAAGATCAGCCAGCTGTGAAGGATTGCTTTTCCCGGTACTCATTGCGGCATCCATAAGGGCTATCAGATTGGTGAACATATACCCGGCGATGTCATGCAGTTCCCTGCTGATGCGATTGCGTTCCCGTTCAGCCGACTGCTGATCAGCCTCCTGGGCCCAGCGTTGCAACTTCTGGTTGAACTCTGACAGATTCTGCAGACTGAGTTCCTGTCGCTCAGCCAGCTCCCGGTACACAGTACAGGAGTCCAGGGCGGCGGACAGAAGGAGTGAAAAAAAGGAAACAAGCAAAGCGGTACTCAGCATGGCCGCTGCATTGAGCAGCGGAGAAACTTCGTCAGCATGAAGCAGAAAGGTGTTTACTCCCAGCAGGGCTTCACCACTGCCGGTCCAGAGAAGGATCACCGCCGTAAAAATCTGGAAGCCTATCCTCTCAAGGGTTCGACCGAGATAGAATGCTTGCTCAATACATACTGCCGCGAGCACAGGGAGAATCAGCAGAAGCCTGTCCGGAGCAGTGTACAGCAGCAATGCCGTCAGAATCACTTTCACCAGTATCAAGCCTCGAATTGAGGATCTGCTTCTCAGGATCAATAGTATGCCGCTCATGAGAACAAGTCCAAGCAGATACACACTGATGGTCTCAATATAATAGAGTCCCGCCGGGGAATCCGCCGCGGCAAACAAAAGACCGGTGGCTGAGGATGTATAACAAAGCAGGACGGCAGCAGCTGAAACAGTTTTCTTCAGACGCATTCATATACTATAACAGATTATTTCCATCCGCAGGTGATTTATTTTTACCTTTTAATAAAAGCGTAACTGACGAAGGAGAATTTCATAATCAGCCTTGGTCGATCAATCTCCGGCTGAGATCTGTATACGGTGGGTGGCAATGCTCCTGTACTCTGCCCTGCTGTATCCAGATTACGCTGTCCGACACGGTCTGGACATTCTCCATTATATGACTGGAGAACAGCACGATTTTACCGTTGTCAGCAAGCTTCCTGAGTTCACGGTTGAGTTTCAGGTTTGAAACAAGATCAACCCCGTTATGCGGTTCATCATAGATGCAGAGTCTGGCAGGACTGAAGAGACTACCGACAAACTGCAGTTTTTTTCTGATCCCGGTCGAGCAGGCTGAAAAAGGTTTGTCGAGGTGTGGATCAAGTCCAAAGTCATGAATCAGTTCTTCATGCTGTGTGTAGTGTTTCTTTTCCAGACCGCACATGCGCCCGAGAATTTCCCAGTTCTGCCGTCCGCTCAAATCGGAATAATAATAGTCAAAGGCAGGCATGTAGGAGACCGGACTCGTTTCAGGATCAAATACCTCGTCATGGAGACGTACAATGCCAGCACCGCTTAAAAGCCCGGCAATACAGTTGAACAAGGTGGTTTTTCCGGCACCGTTTTCACCGACAACCCCAATAACCCCGCTGGCGGAAAACGCGATGCCGTTGATGCCGTCTCCGCTGGAATACAGGTAACTTAGATTCTCAATACTCAGCATTGTCGAATGCCCTCTCTTTATAGTAGTGAACTGACTGTCCTCTCGAAAGGAAAGCAGCACATATCAGAACAGTAATCCCTGCGAGCAGGGAATAATACATAATTGCAGCAAGTCCTGCATACGCTATTGCACACAGCACAAGCCGTGGGAGACTCAGTGATCCATAGCGTATATACAGACAGATAGATAGCACAGTCATAAACACCGGCATGACAGCAGCCGTAATTCCTGTCCAGCCAGCCCATACAAAACCCGCTATGGCAGAGGAAACAGCCAGTAAACCGATTGCCGGCAGATAATCCTGCACTCGGAGTACAAGAAAATGACCGAGCCGGACCCCCGCCAGAACGGGCATGGCATAGTTCTCATTCTCGGCAGCAGAAATGACTACCAGCGCCCAGACGGCATTGAGCAGAATGAGGGCAACAAAGGGCAGCAGTTCCACCTCGCGGGAATAGCGGTAGATCAGGAGTACTGCAGCAACTCCAGCTGCTGCTCCAGCCAGATTGATACCAGCTATATTCAGATGCTTCATCGAAACATGTCTGCCGAAAATTCTTCTGCTTCCCTTCGATTGCGCTGCTATCTCTGCCTGTCGGCTCTGCTCATACAGGCGAATCACTGCAGTCGGCATTCGCAGGAACAGCACGAGCAGGAGAATAGCGGAAACTGCGGCAGCACCGAGCAATAGAATCATCGGAACAGTATTCTTTGCAAGATAAAACAGAGCACTTAGCAGGAGATACAGAAAGATAACGGCAGGACCTTGTATCCTGCTTTTGCCCGGGGGGCGTGTGTTTGATTTGATGTTCGTGCCTGTGTCCCGGCTGATAGATGGAAGAAATGCCCAGACAAGGAGCGTCAATTCATACAGTATAAGCTGCTGAATAATCTGCCAGAAGGAAACTGCGACAGCAGAGTAGAAAAAGAACAATGCCCCGGCACCGGTGAAACCCAGGGCAATCAGGCGCAATTTCAGAAGCCTCCCCGCCCATAACATTCGCATGGTAGAGGAATGCACAAAAAGCTGTTCCCGGGTGTTGAGCGCAACAACGCTACTGGCGCTATACAGAAAAGGCAGTGGAATACAGACCATGAGTAGATACAATACCTCTACTGAAAGACCAGAAGCAGCATACCAGATTATTCCCCAGCAGAATGCCCCGAATAAAAGAGCCATGGACAGCAGCGACAGGGGATTATCCTGCTTCAACACATGCAGTACACGATAATAATAGAGCAAAGCAATAGTGCGCATAGGCAAGCATACGGGCCCACAGGGGATTTGTCTATGCTGCCGGAGGGATCAACCACCCAGTACTCGGCAACTCGATGATACTCATAAAGCCTGAACTTGTCATTCAGATCCTTTTTACTGGTGTAGGGAGACAGCACCTCTACCACAAGATCAGGAGCCCCTCGGGCTCCATAATCTCTCAGCTTATTTGAATCACAGTACACAACAGGCAGAATGCGCTCACAATTTACTCTTCAGATAATCATACAGATCCAGGAAATCAGCTCCCATAGCTCGATCACGATCAAGGAAGGGATTTGAACTGCTGAGCGGTGCGCTGACCGAAGCGCCGCGATTCGATTGCCGCTGACTGGCCGAGCTTGCTCCGGAGTCTGCCACGGAATCTCCGGATCTGCCCTGATCTCGCTGGAGGAACAGTCGATCGGTGTACATGAGCTGGGCCGGCAGCAGAATATCATCCTCAATTTCTATGGTAATGTCACGGGCCATGTCCCCTGAGATTACTGAACTGTTCCTGACGGTATTCATGACTCCCAGAACAGCACTGATCTGGCTGGAATTCAGGGCAAGATGGGGTTCTTCCTGATCCATGCGGAGCAGAAATCCGAACAGACGGCCAAGATCAGTAATTGCTTCCTGGTCCGCACGCTGTTGTGCACTGTCTGCCTGTCCCATTCCCGTCCCTGCCTCAACCCCGGGCTGGCCCCCACCATGCTTTTGCTGGGCCGAGATTTCTGCTGTCGGCAGGAGCGCCAGTCCGCTTACTATCATGGTAATTATTAAAAATACTGATTGTCTATTCATAACGTAATGCCTCTATTGGATCGAGCTGAGCTGCCCGGTACGCCGGGTAGCCGCCGAAAAACAAGCCGATGGCGACTGCAAAGGACAAAGCCAATGCAACTGAATCAAGTGACACATAGGAAGCAAGCCCTGCAAAGCGTTGAGCCCCATGTGAAATTATGTACCCAAGGCCCACACCGATTAATCCGCCACCGGCAGACAGTAGAACAGCTTCGGTAAGGAATTGCGTGAGTATATGCCTTGACTTGGCTCCTAACGCCATCCGGACCCCGATCTCACGGGTCCGCTCGGTTACCGAGACCAGCATAATATTCATTATCCCTATGCCTCCAACCAGAAGGCTTATGGCAGCAATTCCACTCAGCAGCAGGGTAAAGGTACCGGTGACTGCAGTCATTGCCCCGATTACATCCAGCTGATTCGAGATATAGAAATCAGCATCTTCCATGGAAAATATGTTTCGGTCTCGCAGCATCTCATGCTCGATCATCTCCTGCAGCTCGTACATAACTGCAGTGGATGCAGCCTGTACGTTGATCACTGCAAAATTATCTGCCCCTGAATGGCTGCGCTGAAACGCAGAAAACGGAATAAACAGGGATGAATCCTGTGCGAGAGACCCCTTCTCCTCCATAATCCCGATTACCCGGTAGGGAAGCCCGTTCACACGAATTGTCTGCCCAAGCGGATCTCGGCCATCCGGAAAAAGATCCCGGTAAATCTGGACTCCTATAACCGCATTGTTACTGCGATTTACCATATCCAGCTCACTGAAAAAAGCACCATACACCGGAAAGAAATTCCGCACAGCGGGATAATCAGGATCAGTCCCCACAAGGGTTGCCGAGGTATTGAGGTTCTCGAATTTCAGCTGGACATTTACCGTAGACTCCGGGGCTGTCCGGGAGACATATTCTTCGCCGAGGCTATCGATAAACGCAAGATCATCAGGGGTGAGCCGGGGCGCTATATTGGTGGTCCGCGTTCGTATTAACGACGATCCCCGCGGTTCGCCGGAATAAATAATCAAAAGATTCGCACCAAGGTCGCCAATATTCTTTTCTACAGAAACCCGTGCGCCTTCACCCAGGGCCGTCAGGGCAATTACAGATGCCACACCGATCATTACCCCCAGTGCAGTCAGAAAGCTTCTCACCTTATTTGATCTGATGCTCCTGAATGACATTGCCGCGTTTTCATACATCATGATGCATCCTCCTGAATCCGGCCGTCCAGAAGCGATATGATTCTTGGTGCGCGCTCTGCCAGCTTCTGATCATGTGTGACCAGAACAAGCGTGCTCCCGCTGGCATGCAGCTCATTGAACAAAGCCATAATCTCCTCCCCGGTTACCGAGTCCAACGCACCAGTCGGTTCATCTGCAAGTATTACTCCGGGATTTCCTACCAGGGCTCGAGCTATTGCTACCCGCTGTCTCTGTCCACCCGAAAGCTCATTCGGCAGATGATCCATGCGGTCTCCAAGCCCGACAAGCTCAAGCATTTCAATTGCCGCCTTTTTCCGCTCCCTGCCGCGCAAGCCTCTGTAGACCAGGGGCAGCTCGACATTCTCCAGTGCACTCGCCCTTGGCAGAAGGTTAAAGGTCTGAAACACAAAGCCTATATGCCTGTTCCGAATTTCTGCCAGGGAGTTTCGGTCAAGATTACCGGCTTCTTCACCAGCCAGCAGATAGGACCCGCTGTCTGGAGTATCCAGGCAGCCAATAATATTCATGAGGGTTGATTTTCCTGACCCGCTCGGACCAATAATTGCTACAAATTCTCCCTGATTCACTTCAAGGCTGACGCCATCCAGGGCTTTCACAGTAGACGGGCCCATCTGATAATGCTTGTGCAGCTCACGTATCTGTATCATTGCCTGCCTCCGCCGCCGCCACCGCCGCCAGCTGGTGCAGGGGCAGCTCCATCAGTCCGGCTGCTTCCCGGCAAGGGGATTATGGTTGAGTTTGTTTGAGTCGGCAGCGGCTCTGCAGCCACTGTTGGCGGCAGGACTCCTATACTTTCCGGCAGCTGCAGAATTTCTCCTGCTTCCAGTCCTTCGAGTACTACGGTATTCATGCCGTCTGAAGCCCCGAGTTCGACCCTGCGCGTCTCGATCTCACCGTCTTCCTGGACAACATCCACATAATGACGTGTTCTGACCGTACTCACTGCCCTGCCAGGCACGACGATGCCACTGTCTCTGGCGATTACGACTACAAGATCAGCAGTCATACCGGGCCGCAGTCTGCTGTCATTATTCTCTGCCACAGCTGATACTGTAAAAATAGATATATTATTGACAATTTTAGCCTCGGGGCTGATACTCTCCAGCTGGGCCCGCAGCACAAGCCCATCAAGAGAGTCGCTGCGAATCTGCACCGGCAGTCCGATTTCCACCCTACCTATATCGTACTCGTCAATTTCCGCAATAAAGCGAAGTCGCTGCACATCACCGAAACTGAGCAAGGTGGTATTCTGCCCGGCCCAATCCCCGACCTGCAGTGCTGTGGAGAGCACGGTACCATCAAAGGGGGCTCGCAGGCTAAGTGCAGCGAGATCATCGCGTACAGATTCCAGATTCAACTCAGCACGCTCCAGTGAAATTCGTGCTGACTCCATTCGGAATACTGCGGTACTCAACTGATCCCTGGCTGCCTGCAACTGATCCCTGCTGATAGCCTCACGTTCAAACAAACGTTCGCGCTCCGCGAGTAGCTGTTCCGCCTGGTGAACAGCTGCTTCAGACTGCTCGAACTGCAGTCGCGAGTCATTACGCTGCAATTCTGCCGTACGGACCTGCCGTTCTGCCTGGGTGCTGTTAAAGCGCACCAGTACATCACCAGCTTCAGCGTATCTACCGCTTTCGGCTATATACACAATCTCCCCGCCACTGGGAGCACGAAGGGTTCTGACGAGATAGGGTTCAACCAGCGATGGCCGCTCTATGCTGACGGTGACCGTTCCCTCTGCTGCTGCCACCCGTTCAGGTGCCTGCTCTGCAGTATTGCCAGCATGTGAAGCAGCTGCAAACAAACCCCACTCAAACCACCACATAGCACCGGCTGTTCCGCCGCTCAGAATCAGCACTGCGGCCACCAGCCGCAATGCTCCGTTTGTCTTTTTTTTCATGGTAAAACTACTCCCTTGAACATATTTCCTTCTATCAAATACCCAATCAAAGCCTGCCTGGCTGCAATTTCTGTTCGCGCAACCTGATATTCAGCCCGCAGCAGTGAGGCCCTTGCTGCGGCTGCATCGGCTTTCGTGCTGGTTCCAAGTTCCTGCCTGAGCAGCTCGATTTCATACACATCTGTAGCCCTGTTCAGATTTTCTACTGCAGCCTCGGCCTCGAGTTCAGCAGATAGGTACCTTCGGAACGTGTTTTCAAGACTCAGCCTCAGGTTCAGCACCGCATCCCCCAGTCGCTGTTCCAGATTCCTGATGAGAGCAGCATCTGCCTCCTGCTGGAACTGTCTGGCGCTTCCAAATGAATAAGACAGGCTGGCTCCTGCGCTGAGGTTGATGCGGCTGGACTGAGCAGATGATGATCCGCTGCCGCTGTTGCTGTTGCTGTCACCGATAATCCAGTCAGGCGGCGAATAGGACATGGTAATACTTGAGCGCTGAGGACTGTACTGAGCGGCTGCTGAATGCCCTTCTCCCGTAAATGAGAGTCGAATCATGCTCAGTGCTATTTCTGCGATTGAGGAGCCCGGGCTTGAATTCTGCGCACGTGCCAGAGCAAAGCTGTGTTCTACAATAGCCGGGTGCATACTCAACACCAGGGAATCTGCGCCAAGCTCTGAAGGTGCTGCAGGATGAGGCAGGTCCATTTCCGAAAACGGGTCGGATAAGGCCTGAATAGCCTCAAGATTATCGATTGCAATCAGGGCAGGATGCGGAAATCGCAGCTGAAGCTCCTGTAAGGTTTGCGATGCACTGGCCCTGCCTGAATAGAGGTTCTGTTCAGCTCTGGACAAACCATTTCGTGCCTGCAGAAACTCGGAGAAGGATTTCTCACCACTCATGTACAGCGCTTCCACAGCAGCAAGCTCCATGGTGGCTGCTTCCTGCTCCAGCATCAAAACCGGTAATTCCTTTATTCGACTGTAAAAATCAGCGTATAGCGAAATCAGTTGCTGGAAGGCACGCTCATAGGCATGCTCAAGCAGAATCGCCTGCAGTTCCAGCTCCTGCTGCGCAGCAAGTATTCCGTCTCTACTGCTGACTGAAATACCAAGAGGAATTTCGAGTGCGAGGTTTCCGGAGATCGTCTGCACATAATCCGGAGTTGCCAGGTCCCGGCTTAGCTGCCAGCCAGGATCAATTGATACCTTCACATCCCCTGCATAGCCCATGTCGCGAAGATTTCGAGCCGCCCGATCATACGAATTCCGGGCAGACGCAACCTGGGAGCTCTGATCAAGAACATCCAGAATTTCTGTAATGTGCGGCAATTCTGCAGCACTCAACGATGCGGAACCCAGAAGCGCCAGCACCAGTAACGGCACCATCAGGGAGAATCCCTGTATTCCTTTATTACTCATGAAGTATGGATACACCGCTAAAACGAAGCCTGTACGAAGAGAATATGAAGATTGTATGAAGTTGAACCTCATATACTTCACATAATGTGGGCAGACCTGAGCATGAGGCTTATAGTATATATATGGCACGAATATTTGTAATTGAAGACAACGACGGCTTGCGGGATACTATCTGCTCTTATCTGGAACTGGATAATCACAGCGTAAGCGCATTCCCAAGGCTCAGAGGGCTTGAGGATGCGGTCCGCATGCAACAGCCAGACCTGCTTATACTGGATGTCATGCTTCCGGATGGAGACGGCTTTCTGTCTGCCAGGAGAATCAGAAGCTTTTCTTCGGTTCCGATTATTTTCCTGACGGCCAGAACCTCGGAGTCCGACCGAATCACCGGTTTTGAAGTCGGTGCAGATGATTATCTGATCAAGCCTTTCTCAAACAAGGAATTAATGCTCCGGGTACAGGCGATTCTCCGCAGAAGCTCAGCGGCACGTACATCTGGAGAATCCGTTAAAAACTGGACCCTCAGGGAATCTGAAAACGAAACCGAGCATATTCTTGAACTGGAACCGGCCGGGCACCTATGTCTGCACGATTCCCGGCAGATACAGCTCACTGCTGCTGAGTGGAAAATCCTCAGCTATCTTGCAGAAAACGGACACGTCGTTATTTCACGCGACCGCCTGCTCGGGGTATGCCTGGATTATCTGGCGGAGGGTTCCGAGAGAACCATAGATACCCATATCAAGAATATCCGCAGTAAGCTCGACAGAATCCCCTGGATACAAACAGTCCGCGGTTTCGGTTATCGCTTTAACGGTCAAGAGAAGCAGTAATATGCAGCAGCCCGGCAGCCTTTTCAGAAGAACCTTTCTCGCATTCCTGGCCAGCTTCCTGGTAATGATCTGCATTCTGGCAGCAGCATTAACCATTGGATACCGGCAGGCAACCAGTGTATGGAGCGAGCGCCGCAGCGGCATGATAGAGCAGAATGCGCGCCAGATCCTACAGACCCGACAGGGCGGTACGGAACTGCCTATAGATATTCCCTTTACCGTCTATGACAGCGAGGGAAATGTAATCGCCAGCAACCGTGGAGAAGGCCGCCGGCGGGAGGCCCCGATGGGCCCGCCGACGCCGCTGAGACAGAACGAGGGCATTGTCGGTTACTACAGTGCAGGCAATCCGGTGTTCAGAAATGATGCCGCTAATCAGGCACTGGCCGACTCCATGTTCATGACTGCCATTATCGGAAGCATTGCGGCTCTCATAGCCGCAGCAGGCGCAGCCTGGATCTTTACCCGCAGCCTGACCAGTCCAGCCGCCAGGATTGCGCAAGGTCTTGATTCAATTGCACATGGGCAGAGGGACAAACAGATCCCGGAAACCGGAACCGAAGAGATTGTTCTCATAGCAAGGTCTGCGAACATGCTTATGCAGCGCCTGGCAGACGAGGAACGCCTGAGAAGCCAATGGGCGCAGGATGTAACCCATGATCTCCGAACCCCCGTCGCCTCCATCCGGTCACAGCTTGAAGCTATTGTCGATGGTGTCTATACCGCTGATCCTGCACGGATTTCCGGCACACTGAAAGAACTGGAGCGCATGGAACGCCTTATCAACGATCTTGATGAACTCATGCAGCTTGAAGAGCCAAGGAAAGAGCTGGTAGCCGAAGAGTTCCCTGCCCGGGACTTTGCACAGGCACTGCAGCAGCGTTTCGAAATCGAAATGCAGAAAAAGAAGCTGCAATGGACCGAGGATGTTTCGTGCACGATGCTCTACGGCAATGAGCCGCTGCTGTACCGGGCAGTATCCAACATTCTGGCTAATGCGGTCAGGCATTGCCAGAATGGCGGTACAATCCATATACGTATGCAATCCGCGGAAACAGATCCAGTCATGACAGAAATCTGCATTCAGAACAGCAACAACGGCCAGGAGATCCCTCAGGAAGATATCCCACGGCTCTTCGAGCGCTTGTATCGAGGCGAATATGCGAGAAACAGTCCTGGATCAGGCCTGGGACTTACCATCGCAAAACGAATCTGTGCCTTGCACGGGGGAGCAATCAGGGTGGAGAGCAATAATGAAGCTACAAGCTTCTGCATACAGATACTCGGTTCTTCACAGAGTCTTCACGATAGTGCCATATAGCATTCACATCCACTGCGTATCCTTGCATCAGATTTTAGAAGGAGGTTCAATATGAACTCAAAAAAATTGATTTTTTCGGCTCTGTTGATTGGTATGGCTGCTATGCAGCTGACAGCAGCTGAAGCTCGTCCGGTTGGAAGGGAAACTGCAGCAGATGGCGCGCGGCAAAGCCTCGAAGGCAGCCTGAGCTACCAGGATGCTGAATGGTTTCTGGAAAGTGGAAGCGAGCTGTATCAGCTGCTTATGGGCCGATATCGACATGAGAAAGATCTGGCTCTGACCGACGGAGCCCAGGCAGTAGTCGATGGATTTGTTCACCGCAATACCATCGCCCCGATCAGTATTCAAAGCGGTGGTGAAACAATGGAGTTCTGGGGCGAAAACCGCATGCCACTGTGGGCAGGCGCCGGACAGCGGAAAAACGCTGTACAGTCGGATTCAGATGAGTTTCAGCGCGGCAGAGGGCCGATGCAGACACAAACCAACACGCAGACTCAGGCAATGCGACGCCCGATGGCCCCTCAAGCGGAACGCCAGATCGAGCGACGCAGCGCCCAACAGCCTGCCCCGGCAGCAGCTGGTCGCATGAGATCCCGCAGATAAATCAGCTCAATCTGCACACACCTTATTTCATACACCATGATCTGCCGGCATTTTTACATGCCGGCAGATCTTCCTGTATATACGGCTCTCAATATATGACATATTTACTTGACTACAGCCGATTGTTTACGGAACTTTACTGCTGGAGGCTACATAATGATAACCACAAAAGGCATTCATCATATAACCGCGATCGCCGGTAATCCGCAGGAGAATCTTGCGTTCTATCAGGGTGTACTTGGCATGAGGCTCGTCAAGAAGTCCATAAATCAGGATGCACCGGATACCTATCATCTCTTTTTTGCAGATGCAGACGGAAACCCCGGAACCGATCTCACCTTTTTTCCCTGGCCGCAGATGGACAGGGGGAAGCACGGTGCCGGTAATTGGGGGGAAGTCAGTCTAAGCGTTCCGCCAGGAAGCCTCGCATACTGGAAAGAACGTTTTGAGCGCTTCTCCGTCGATCACGACGAGGCAGAAACCCGTTTTTCGGAAAAAGTACTGCCCTTCCGCGATCCCCATGGCATGCAGCTGGCTCTTGTCGAGGCAGAGCTCCCCGAAACAGCGCTCTACTCTTCCTGGAAGAACAGCCCTGTTCCGCAGGAGCATCAGATCAACGGCCTGGCGGGAATCAGAATGACGGCCAGAAATGCTGAAAACAGCAGCATGTTTCTTTCCCTTTCCATGGGTTTCCGGCAGAAGCAGGAAGAACATGGCTGGCAGCGATGGACTGTAGGCGCTGGAAAATCAGGACAGAGAATTGATATACAGCACGACCCTCAGGCAGCCCGAGGTCAGTGGGGTGTGGGTTCGGTACATCATGTTGCATGGCGTGGGTCAGATACCGAAGAGCTGGAACTGATCCGGCAGCAGGTTATCTCGGCGCATGGGAATCCGACTGAACACATTGACCGCTTCTGGTTCACCTCTGTATATGTCCGCGAACCCGGCGGTGCACTCTGTGAATTTGCTACAGAAGGTCCTGGTTTCGCCGTAGACGAAAATCCTGCTGCATTAGGCGAAAAACTGATTCTACCACCCTGGTATGAACAGCAGCGAGAACAGATTGAGGCCGGGCTGATTCCCTTGAGCAGTATCTCCACTGAGGAATACCGTTGAAGGCAGCTTAGCTCAACTCAGCATAAATCAGTTTCCCCAGCTGTTCGATTCCCGTTTCGATCTGCTTTTCATTCACACAAGAGAAATTGAGACGCATGCTGCTTGCCGAACGTCCATCGGTGTAAAAAGGATCCCCGGGTACGAATGCTACGTTCTGTTCTATTGCTTTATCGAACAGGGCTCTGGCATTCATGCCCGGCGGCAGTTCCGCCCAAAGGAACATACCGCCATCCGGCCGGGAACACTGCACGGAATTCGGAAAATAATTCTGGATTGCCTGCATCATGGCATCTTTCTGCCTGGCATACACTGCGCATATTCGCTCGATGTGGTCATCGATCGAATTGTTCTCAAGATAATGCAGCAGAATTCGCTGGCTGAAATAGTTGGTATGCAGGTCTGCGGCCTGCTTGGCGACAATCAGCTTTTCAATGAGATAATCCGGGGCGGCTATCCAGCCCAGGCGGAAGCCGGGAACAAAAATCTTGGAGAAGGAACCAAGTAGTATGGTCTGCTCCGGAATTCGAGCTGCGTAGGAGCGCAAAACAGATCCAGAGAACTGGATCTCACCATAGGGATTATCCTCAACGAGAAGAGTCCCGTATTCACGGAATAGCTCGGCAGAGCGGTCCCTGCTTTCATTTGAGTGCGAGATTCCTGAGGGATTCTGGAAATTCGGTACGGCATAGAATAGTTTTGGTCTGTGAAGAGCCAGAGTATTCTGCAGAGCACTGTGATCAAGACCATCCCAGTTGAGCTGAACCGGACAGAAACGAGGACGGTACAGCGAAAAGGCCTGAATTGCCCCGAGATACCCGGGTTCTTCAATGCCAAGACAGTCACCGTCATTCACCAGAATTTTAGCAATCAGATCCAGTCCCTGCTGACTGCCGGTAGTAATAATTATGTTCTCTTCGGGAACAGCCAGACCCTGCCGTTCACGATAGCGGCGGCTTATCCAGCTGCGCAGCCCGGCCAGTCCTTCTGATGTTGCATACTGCAAGGCCTCAGCACCATATTCATCCAGCACAGCAGAAGCTGCGTTCTTGACTTCTTCAACCGGAAAGAGGGTTCTGTTTGGAAGCCCTCCGGCAAACGAGATAACCTCCGGCCGAACAGTGGTCTTGAGTATTTCGCGGATAAAGGATTTCGGCACATCGGCCATGCGGTCAGAAAACGGTATTTCCATGAATGGAATATAGCAGAAACCACAAACCGATACCAGTTCCAGTCTGATGCCAATGCCGGGAAGTAAAAACATCTCCCGGAAGACTTCTCAACAGACGTTGCATGCTGCTAAAGATTGCAGGTTCGATATTTTCACTGTACAGTACGGTATGCACAAGTTTACATTTATTCGCACAGGGGCAAGCGTCCTGATGATGATGCTGGCAAGCTCCTGCTATCACCTGTCTTTTACAGCGGACAGTCCGGATATAGACCCCTACAACGATTTCTACAGCTATCTTTCTACCGGGGAATTTGAGGGTGTACGAGTTCTCAGGGAGCAGATATTGTGGCGTCACTGGGATGTAGATGTACAGCCCGATAACACTGCCATGAGGGGTGGACCTAACATCGTCGATGCAGAATTCGATGTGATCGTACTGGAAAATTCCTATACTGCAATTACCCTGCTGCCGGAATATGGTGGCCGCATGCTGTCCTACTACTATAAACCTACCGGGACTGAACAACTGTACCAGAATCCGGTCGGAACACCCTTCGCATTTGGTGATGGTACATTCTTTTACGACTGGCTCAAGGTATACGGCGGTGTATTCCCAACCTTTCCTGAAGCAGAACACGGAAAATCCTGGATTGAGCCCTGGGAGTATGAGATTCTGCAGGATGGGACGGAAGATGCAGCGGTGCGAATGTGGTTCACCGATGACGCTCCGAATCCACCGCGGACACCTGCAAGCTTCACCTACGGCACCACCGGAATGACGGTAGTGGTGACCTATCGCTTGCGACAGGGATCTGCTGTTGCCGAGATGGAGGTTGAGTTGATCAATAATCGGGATGTTTCCATTGAGTATGAATACTGGACCTGTCTAACCCTGGCTCCGGGATCCGAGCCCCAGAACACCAGAACCACCGAGGCCGCAAAAATGATAATGCCGCTTGAGCTTGTGGAGATTGATTATGCACCGCGACGCTGGATGGGGACTGAACGCATTCAGCCATTCGAGAATTTCTCCGAGATGACTGACTGGCGTGATATGGGTATTCTATATGCCTATCCCTATATGCAGGAAAACTGGTATGCAGTTCTGAACCGGGACAATAACCAGGCGATCATCCGTATTGGGGACAACACTGCAACTCCAGGTCTCAAGTTCTGGACATGGGGGCATAATCAAGGGAGCAGTATAAATCCCTTCGCAAGTTCTTTTTCCGCTGCGCGTCCGTATATTGAGCTGTGGTCAGGTGTCTCGCGAAAATTCTTTGAAAGCGCCCGACTGGATGCACATGAGACCATGAGCTGGACCGAGTACTACTATCCCACGGTCGGACTGGCTGATATCAGTTACGCGAACGAGAATGCTGCTGTTCTGCTTGTACAGAACGAGGAAACGGAAAATACAGATCTGAAGATCTATACTTTTCTGTCTCGACCGCAAGAGAACTACTCAATCCATGTCCTGAAGGATGGTGAAACCCTGATGAGTGAACAGCATGTTTCCCAGCCTGACAGCCCTCAAAGCATACTGCTACCGGAACTTCCATCCAGTGAATACAGGCTTGAGCTCCGGAAGTCAGGCGAAGTACTGCTACAGTACGATTTCATACTGTAAAATAATAAAATCAGCAACAGCTGCAGAATTGCATAGTAAAATCTGCAGCTGCTGTTGCAAGCCAAATCAGTTCCCGGCTTCAAGTGCCTTTAAATCCTGCTGCAGCTGGAATCGTATCGCTGCCTCATTCAGGCTCCACTCCAGAACCTTGTCATAGCCATAAGCATTGCACTGCCTGATCATTGTCTGGATTATCCGGTCAAACTCCGCATCGCTTCTGGCAAACATAGCCCGCCATGAAAAGTTATTTATAGTTGTTGTCACCTGATTCCAGGTAACCTCAAGCTCATCTGAACGAACGCTTTCGGCATAGTTTGTTGCTGGAATTACGGTATAATTTCCGCTGGACATGTATTCCTGGGTATTATTCGCCCCGGTAAACTCCCGCCAACTGGCTTCCATATCGTTCCTTGGCGGGTTCTGCTGGCTCTTCCAGCTTTCTACATTAAATGTTTCTCCGTTTGAATCCGGATTAACACTGTCCAGTACCCATGTGGTGTTGTTAACCTGCAGCATACCATCATTAAACGAAGCGCCAAGCATGTAGGTTTCACCACTATAGGGGCTGGTCCACTCCACTCCAGCCTGATCATGATTCGGGTTATCCCGTACGGTCTGACCGAGTTCAGTCAGGTGGGTATAACCATCCTCATCATAGTACCAGTGCAGATCACGCAGACCGTACCAGATACTCATTGCTCCGTCTGGCGAGTACAGCCAGTTCAGTATCTCCATGCTCAATTCAGGGTAGCGGCTTTCAGCGCCTATAGACCAGACCCGGTTGCCTCCCAGAGTACTCATTCCATACACTGCCGGGCTTGCCTCGGATGGAACCAGAGAAAGCATCATCATGCCGTTGTTCATATTATCCTGGGTATTGAAACCAAGTGAACCGCTGAAATCAAAGATTGAAAAGAAGGTTCCGCCGTTTCGTAATTTTTCTGACATCTGCTGGAAGGTCTGTGAGGCAGAGTCAGGATCAAGCAGGTCATTCTGAAAAAGCTTGTTGAAAAACCTCAGGGCCTCTATATACGGGCCATCTATATCCAGGGCATCATAGAGCGTACCATCTTCAGGATCATATAGTCCGATAGCCATTTCATCATAACCGTAATAAGCGGTTGCCAGTGATTTAGGATACATAACCATGGTACCATCCCAATCCGGCCACAGTGAAACGGCATAAGTCGGATTACCCCGGAAATCAACGGGATTGATTTCCTTCATTTTCTTCATGAGTTCAACATAACTGTCAAGATCTGTGACCTCAGGGCGTCCAAGCTGATCGTAGAGATCCCAGCGTATATCCCATGTGTAGAAGAAGCTCTCATGATTCTGCATGCTGCGGGCCAGTCTGTGTCCAAGACCGTAAATCTTACCGGTTCCGGAAATTTCCCTGTTTGCTTCCAGGGCGGTCTGGGCATTGTTCCAGATATTCGGAGCATAGGTTTTGGCAATATCATCTTCTTCCCAATCAAAAAGCAGACCAAGCCGTACCGCATTCTGATAATCTGCGCCGTTATTGCCCCAGACAACTATGTCTCCGAGGTTACCGGATTCCACCCGTGTCTGATAGGTTCCAGCCGTATCAGGAATTATGTTCAAACGCACCCCGAATTTGTCCTCAAGCAGAGCGGCATACCATCCCGTCTGTATCCCGCTGTAATTTGCCAGCTGTGAATACACGTTCAGGGTTATAAGATCCGAATCACCCGATCTCTGGCAGCCGATTGCAATCAGCATAAAAACTGTTAGAAGACCTGCTCTAAGAAGCAGAAACAAATGCTTTGTACCTTTATTCATATTTCTCTCCTCTTTATTGAAATAATCAGCCCTTGACTGCTCCAAGCATTATTCCCTTCACAAAGAACTTCTGCATGATCGGATACACCAGTAGAATTGGAATAACGGTGGCCATTGACACAGTATAACGCACCACCTTGGTATTCAGCACATTACTCAATGCACGCGATGAGCCTCCGCCTCCCTGCATGATCGCATCCAGATTGGAAGCCTGCTGCAGGTAGATAAACAAGCGATGCTGAAGGGTATAGAGATTCGGTGCACTCTGCATAAGAATCAGAGAATCCTGGAATGAGTTCCAGTGTCCTACGGCACCGAATACTGCTATGGTTGCCAGAATCGGCGTTGCGAGAGGCCATATGATTTTTCGGAAAATCGTAAATCTTCCGGCACCATCCATGAATGCGCTCTCCTCCATCTCTATAGGAATCGATTCAATATAGGTCTTGACCAGAATCACATTGAACGGAGCAACCATCATAGGCAGAAGATATGCCAGGAAGTTATTGGTGAGTCCCAGCATCATCATATTCAGGTACCAGGGGATCAGTCCGGCATTAAAGTACATGGTAACCACGAGAAAGCGGTACCAGAAACTTCGAAGCCACATCTTTGGCTTGGTAACCAGGTAGCCCGCAAGAGCGCTGACCACAACCATCAATGCCGTACCGATCACAGTCCGTCCAATCGTTACAATAAAGGCAGTGCCGAGATCGGCAATATCCCGCAAGGCAAAATAATTGGACAGATTAAACCCGATTGGATAGAAGTTGACCATTCCCCTGGCTACCAGATTGTTGTCCGAAACTGTATTTATAAAGATGTAATAAAACGGAAATATACACAGTAAGGTAAACACAACAAAAAGAGTCACATTAAATGTGTCGAAAATTATTTCATCGACACCTCTTTTGTAGAGTATGGCGTTCTTCTTTTTCCTGAAATAGGCCAGAAGCCCGCCCTCCAGGAATTTCTTCTTGTTCTGCATATCTGTATTTTCTGCCTCGCTCGCTACCAGTTTTTTTATGTCATCCATAGTAGTTCTCCTTAAATAATGCTATGACCGCGGATAATTTTCGATGCACGGTTTGCAATGAAAAGAAGCGCAACACTGATTACCGACTTGGCCATACTGACAACGGTAGAAAGAGGAATCCGGCCGTCATTGATTCCTATGTTGTAGACATACAGATCGAGCACTTCAATCGTATCCTTATTCAGCGGATTGAGAAAAACCAGATACTGTTCGAGTCCATTAGACAATACCCCGGCAATCTGCAGCAGAAGCAGAACCAGATATGTCGGCAGTATTCCCGGAATCACGATATGAATGATCTTCTGATATCGTCCAGCGCCATCGATGGTGGCGGCCTCATAGAGCTGAGGATCGATCCCGGCGATAGCAGCAATGTAGACGATCGCACTCCAGCCGACAGATTTCCAGGTTCCCCAGAGAAGCATCTTGATCCAGGTATTGTCACCTGTCATGAGCCAGTTCGTCCGGTTTCCTGAGCCGGCCAGCATGTCCAGCATACTGTTCAGAAAGCCATCAGTAGAAAAAATCGCCAGGGCTATAGCATACACCAGTACCCAGCTTATAAAATTCGGAATTGTAGTGAAGGTCTGAACAACCCGCCGCAGCTTGCTGCTGCGCAGTTCATGCAGACAAATGGCAAAGGCTACCGGCAGCCAGCTGGTGACTATACCGAGACCGCTCATGACCAGGGTATTACGCATTACTCTCAGCAGATCATTGAGAGTTGCCCTGTTCTGGAATAGAAATGTAAACCACTTGAAGCCAACAAAATTCTCTCTGGAAAGTACACCACCGGCTGTGTAGTCATAGAAGGCATATCGCCAGCCCCATAAGGGCAGATAACTGAACAGAAAGACCAGAACAATGATGGGAAGCAGCATAAGAAAGAGGGAATATTTCTCCGGCATTGCACTTTCTTTTTCCAGTTCTTCACCGGAATATCTTTCGAACATTGTAATTGTAATAGATACCAGAAGGAGTATGACCGAAATTGTCAGATACGTTGAGAAATATGAAGGGAATGATGGTTCAAGCCGGAGAGCCTCACCGGCGGTAACCAGCTGCAGGTATGCAAAATACACCCCTGTCAAGCCTGCCATCATTACCAGAGAACCGATAAGTGGATACTTGTGACCACTCAAGCGCATACGATTGTTACCCAGGGACATACATGCACCAATCGCACAGAGAATTACTCCGATTATAATGATTACGGCTGCAATCATTAAAAGTACAAAGACTGAACGATCAACCCACCCCTGAATAAAGGCCCGTTCAAACCGGGATGTGAGTCCGGCATACGAGACACCGGTCGTAAACAGTGAAACCCCGCGCCCGATGCGATCAGAGATTCGAGCCGGGTTGAATGCAGGAAAAAACATAGCCAAACAGGAAAACAGAATCAGCCCTCGACTCAGCATGTAGAGAATCGGTACCGGGGTAAAAGCTTTTCCTGTCTGCCTTTCAATAGTATTCATAATCATTGCCTTTATTATCCGAATATTTGACTGAACTCACCTGTACAGCAGCGGGCATTCAGTCAGTCATGCCAGAGCCAAAGGCGGCCTGCTGATGCAGGCCGCTTAACTCAGAATATCAGGTTTTCTTCTTCATTTTTGTTCGAAGTAGAACTACGACAGCCAGAAGTACAATAATCAAACCAGCAATAATCCCGATTATAGCAGCTGCAGAGAGTCCTTCAGCAGCAGCTGGTGCTGGAGCAGCATCCCGGTCGAAACCGCTGATGGTGAAAGTTATGTCTATGCGCTCTTTTGGCATGGAATACGGTATGGTTTCTGTACCTACCTCGTTGTTATAGGTATTCATGACAGTAATACGGGCATAGCGCTCTTCGGTATCTACAAAGGTGAACTCCCGCTGTGTTCCGCCATCCATGGAGGTAAGAACATTACTGACTTCCAGATGCTCCTGTATAAAGAGCGCTGAAGGAATATCGGTAGATACGAACAGCATATTAAATTCCTGATCACTGCCGAAACCCATCTCGCCTAATTCCAGAGAAACTGTATATGTACCGTTGCCGGTGATCACAGCATCTGTCAGACTGCCTCCGTAGTTTACTTCAACGTTTCCTTCATCCCAGCCGGTCAAACGATCCCAGTTCGGAGTATCAATGCCGTATGAATCGTTCCAGGCATTGCGGAAAGTGTAGGATACGGTCTGAACACCGAAGTAGGCATTGTAATCAGCAGCCAGTGCCGCTTCGACATCAATCTCTTCTGCAGTTGCAGGGCCGTCACCAACAATGAAATCAAAATCAACCTCAACTGTCCTGACATTCTCGAAATCAGCCTTGTCAACGATTATCCAGCTTACATCCTCCAGATTGCCGTCCTGTGTTCTGGCTTCTTCAGGGAGCGTACCGACCCACTCATTAAAGATATTCATTCGGGTTACTACCCCGTCATCTGAACTGGTATAGCCCCTGTCAACATTGATTTCGCTGCCATTGATCCGAATTGCTGTAATCTCGATGAATGAACCCGGGAACGTTTTCTCTCCGGTTTCGATTCCGAGAGCAGTAAAGGCAATTCCGCTGGCACTTCCAGCCGCTGTTGCGGTAAAATCAAGCCCTACAGTGTAGGAGCCATCACCACTGACGGTAGCATTATTTGCAATTATGCCATCTTCAGTTTCTCCACCCCAGTACTGGTAGGTCCAGTCGCCGTCTGCATACATGAGGAATGCGGTGTCGGCTGAACCGACATGCAGGGTAAAGGTAACCTCAATCTTCTGAACTGCATCAAAATCTGATTTATCAATAATGATTGGTGATACATCGGAGAGATCACCATCGAAGCTCCTGGCTTCGTCCGGGATTTCACCTACCCACTCATTAAAAATATTCATGCGGGTGGTAATACCATCATCAGTACTGGTAAACCCTTTGGCAAAATTAATATCCGAGCCGTTTACCTTGATTGATGTAATCTCTATGAAGTAACCGGGGAAGGTTTCCTCACCAGCGGCAATTCCTACTGCAGAAAACGCTAACCCACTTGCCTGCCCGTCTTCTGTACCGGTGAAATCTATGCCCACGGTATAAACGCCGGCGCCGGTAACGACTGCATTTGTAACGGAAATTCCATTCTCCGCTTCATCACCCCAGTACTGATAGGTCCAGCTTCCATCAGCATACATGAGGAATGCAGTATCTGCGCTTCCTTCGTGCAGTGTAAAAGCAACCTCGACTGAACGAACCGCAGAAAAATCAGCTTTATCAATGATTATCGGAGAAACATCTGACAGATCTCCGTCAAAGCTTCTGGCCTCATCCGGAATCTCACCTACCCATTCATTATAGATATTCATGCGGGTAGTAATGCCGTCATCGGTACTGGTATAACCCCTGGAAAAATCGACTTCAGTACCGTTCACCTTGATTGATGTAATCTCTATGAAGTAGCCCGGAAAGGTTTCTTCACCTGTCATAATGCCTACCGCAGCAAATGCCAGACCTTCGGCCTGCCCTGTCTCGGTACCGCTGAAGTCAATTCCGACGCTGTAGTCCCCAGCACCGGTAACTGTTGCATTTGATACCTGAATACCGCCTTCAGCGTCTTCACCCCAATACTGATAGGTCCAGCCTGCATCTGCATACATCAAATATGCAGTGTCCTGGCTGTCAGCAAACACACTCGGTGCAACACTGATCAGTAACACCAGGATTACCAGTGCAGATAATAACTTCCTTCTCATTTTCAGCCCTCCTTGATCTTGGCTTTCACCAAGTAATTCCCTATTTTTCTACGGCTGCAGCGCACATACATGCCCTGCAGGGTCATCAGTACACACGGAATTGAACACTGCACAGAAGGGCTGTAACCGGGAATATCCCTATAATTCGATATTCCAATAAATCCAGAAACAAGCACCCGTTGATAATCTCTGTACTCTCAATTCGCAGTATAAGTCCCCATTTTTTGAATTGTCAAGTGAAACGTTACACCTAATCTGAATATTTATATTCGAGGGTCAAAACCGACCATTATTAGACAATTTAGACATAAATTCTTGGTTGTAACGTTACACTATCTTCAGCATAAAACCACCGGGAAAGCGATGTGCAGCGCTCCCGATAGATCTATTTCGCCTCGTCACATTGCCTCAAGCTACATCCGCGGACCGTAATCAAAGGTTACTTCCAGGGTCTCAATCCGCTGCAGTTCCGGATCCTGGTTATCCAGAATAGTTGCAGATAGATTCTCTCTACTGTCATCCATTGTGCGGGCTTCAGGCGGAATTTGACTCACCCAGCCATTGTACAGATTAACCCTGGTTGTAATGCTGTCATCACTGGTTGTGAACGGCTCACCATTGAGTTCATAGGATTCCCCGTTCACCAGAACATCCCTGATGCTTACTATGTAATCAGGAAACAGCAGCTCTCCGTTGTAGATACCCAGTGCAGAAAACGCAGTACTCACTGCATAACCGGCTCCTGTACCTGTAAAGTCAAGGGAAACCGTATAGGTTCCGGACTCTGTAATAAAAGCATCCAAAGCCTCAAGTCCATCTGTTTTGGAGTTCGACTGATATACATCTCCGACACTGTAGGTGATCGCCCAGTCATTACTGTTGAACATTATCCAGGCAATTGCAGTATCCGCATCTATTTTTGCCAGCTCACCGGCTGCTATCGCAGTCCTGTCACGCTCTTCAGCACGTCTCAATGCACTCGCCATGGATCGTCTTGCGGCAGCCTCGATTTCTTCTCTGGTCCAGTCAGCTCGTGCATCACGGCTTCTTCCGGCAAAAAGAGCTGCAAGATCTACATCGAAGAATCCTGGTTCACCTGATTTCACAAACGAGGTGTCATGATCCCAAAGCATTGGTACATAACCGTAGAGATCCATGTTATCCAGAAAATTATTGATAAAATCAGTGGCATTCTCTTTGATAGTTCCATCGGCGGCCAGATGAACCATATATTCTCCGAATACGACACCATATCCCTGCTCGGTGAATTTCGTCATTTTTTCCAGCAGATAATTCTGTTCTTCAAACTCATCCCGGGTTCCCCAGCGCGAAATACTTGGACCTCCGGTATACCCCCATGGATTATAATAATGCACTGCAAGAAGCAACTTGCTGACTGCTGAATCATTGGGCATTACAAATCTATCGTCTATGGTATGCTCAATGTCGGTATTATAGCCTGCAATTATCAGGAATCTCTCTTCATTATTGCCGCCAGTGCCACGAACTGTATCGACGAAAGTTTGATTGATAAGGTTTGTAATCTCATAACATTCATCCCTGGAGAGAGTATTCGAATCCGGAACTACATGGATTTCATTCAGCCTGTCTCCGAGCTCTTCATTCGCAGATACAAACATGAGATAATCCGAATATTCCTTGTAGCGCTCTGCAATCTGTGTCCACATTGAAATATACAGATCCATCCCTGCCTTCCTGGTTTCAGGATTAGCGGAGCCGAACATGCCCCACCAACCTCCATCCCAATGCGCGTTGACCATTACATACATATCTTCGTTCAAGGCGTAGTTTATAATCTCTTCAACACGATCAAGGTAATCTTCCCTTATTGTATAATCACCATTTTCATAGTCCATTGTATTGGTCCAGGCCACCGGAATTCTCAGTGAATCAAACCCAGCTTCTTTCATTGCACTGATCATTTCCTGAGTTGTAACAGGCTGTCCCCAGAAGGTTTCATAAGCAGAAACATCCGCGGTTAATCCCAGTGCCGGCCTCCCCCATGCTTCCATGGTATTTCCGAGATTGATACCATTGCCCATTAGATGCACCAGCTCCAGCGCAGTCAGATCCTTCCGCATGTACCCGTGATCATAGGTCTCGATTCCGTTTGCTGAAAGCCTTTGCCGTTTCTCCGGAACACCTTTCTCACCCTGACAGCCAGTCAGCATTACCAATCCCGTAATCAGAAATACTGCGGCCAGCACACCTGCCATTCCTCGTTTCATGTCACCTCTCCTTTTAACCACTTCACCATAGTGTATCGTTACACCTTGACAGAATCAATTGTAAATCCCTAACAGAATATCTGTCAAGTTTAACGTTACACAACACAGCATAAAGCCCCATACACTGAGGCATCATGCCTGTCTACACTATATTTTTGCGATTACCAACGAGCGAGGATCAATACTGACCCGCTCACCAAGCTGATCTCCACTCAGAAGATCAACCGAGTCCAGACCCGGCTTGTGAACCGTCACTTCATGATCATTATGATTCAGCAGAAACAGATATGCTGAGCCATCATCCGATCTTCGCTGGCTTACCTCTACCCCATCCGGGAGTGCTGGCACCAGGGGTTTCACACCGGAATCTTCAGCTATATACCTGCACAAGTCCTGCAGAAACCTGTCCTCCGCTATACTTCCTATATACCAGGCAGACCCCTGCCCGTAGCTGTTCCGGCATACGGCCGGCCGACCGGCATAGAAATCACTTCCATAGCGACCGAGAATCTCAGCGGTTTCTGTCCGGATAATATCGAAGACCTTGCTGCAGCTATAACTGCCTTCAAGAACCGCCGACATTTCAAGACTGTTCGTGGCCTCCGGCGGCAGAGCATCAGTCTCTTCTACCCACAGACCAAACACATTCTTCAGCGGGCCGGGAGCCCCACCGCGGAACACAAGATCACTCCTGTCCGCAACAGCCGAAAGAACCCCGCTCAGCAGCCTCCCGCCTCCGTTCACGAATATCTCAAGGGCTTCACAGTCACTTTCATCCAGCATATAAAGAAAGGGAGCGCACAGAATCTTATACGCGCCTGGATCACAACCGGGACCGATTACATCAGCCTGAATACCAGCAGCATGAAATACCTGATACCAGCGGCGCAATTCATCCAGATAATGAAGATCCCTTACCGGTCCCATGGAATTCTCCAGGCCCCACCAGCAATCCCAGTCGAACCAGATTGCTGCCTCCGAATGAATCCGCGCCCCGATAATCTCAGTGCCGAGTTTCTGCAGTTCTGCACCCAGTTCAGACACTTCAGAAAACACCCGGGTGTCTTCACGCCCGGAATGTTCGATTACTGCACCGTGGAATTTTTCACAGCCGCCTCGCGATCGCCTCATCTGGAAAAAAAGCACTGAATCGGAACCCTGCGCCACGGCCTGCATACTCTGCATCCGCATAACTCCAGGCCGCTTCAATGAACAGTAATCCTGCCAGTTGGTCTGACTCGGCGTCTGCTCCATTAGCAGAAAGGGCTCTGCCCCCTCCGGACCTGACTTCAAGCCCCGCATGAGGCTATGATAAAAGGCTGTCTCGGATGGAAGATGATGCGGTGCTGGATAGCTGTCCCAGCTGATAATGTCCAGATGAGGAGCCCAACGCCGGTAATCAAGCTGCCGATAGGGTCCCATAAAATTGGTTGTAATAACTGCATCGGGAATATGTCGTTTGATCGCCTCGTGTTCTATACAGTAGCATTCCAGAATCGAATCAGAATTGAATCGATTGTAATCCAGACTGATTCCCTGCATAGCTGTGTCGGTATCCGTCCACTGCACCGTAAGGGCATTTGGAAGCTGGATCTGCTCCCAGTCTGTAATGGTCTGATTCCAGAACAAGGCATTCCAGGCTTCATTCAGGGCTTTCAGGCTAGCGTATTTGTTCTTCAGCCAATCGCGGAACGCAGTAGCACAGTTCTCACAGTAGCAGGTTCCCATGAACTCATTGGAAACATGCCAGAGCAGAACAGTTTCTTCACCGGCATATCGCTCCGCCAGTTTACCGGCTGCCAGAGCAGCATATTTTCTGTAGCTGGGACTGTTCGGACAGGAATTATGACGGTCGCCGAATTTGCGCTTTCGTCCCTGAAAATCTGTTCTGAGCACATCAGGATATTTATGCGCCATCCAGGCAGGATGCGCAGCAGTAGCGGTTGCAAGGCAGACCTTCATACCATTCTCTTTCAGCAAGGCAATGGATCGGTCAATGTGATCAAAACTATAGGTTTCTTCATCACTCTGCATGAGAGTCCAGGCGAAAATATTAATACTCAGCAGGTCGATACCTGCCTTTCTGAACAAACGCACATCTTCCAGCATGGTCTGTTCATCCCATTGTTCGGGATTCCAGTCACCACCATACGCAATCTTTCCCATTCCGATTTTTTCGCTGATTGTCATTGACACACCTCCTGATTTTTCTGTCCTGTACTGACCTGGAGCAGATCAGCACCCAGAATACAGCCTGCTGATTCCGCCTGCCCCAGCTCGATACTGTAATTTCGGTACACCAGGGTAATTTTCCATGGCGCACATACAGCTCCTGCTGTCCGGATATATACCCACTGCAGCCTCCCGACTTTCCATGCAATATCAAGAATATAGCCGCCCTGTGCCCTTATTCCCCGCACCAGACCATCAGGCCACATCGAAGGGAGAGCAGGAAGCAGATGGATTGCCTGCCCCCGATTCTGTAGAAGCATCTCCGCCACAGCAGCAGTCCCCCCGAAGTTCCCATCTATCTGAAAAGGAGGATGATTATCAAAAAGATTCGGCAGCGTGCAGTTCCCAAGCAATGCCCGGAACTGTCGGTAGGCAAGATCCCCTTCGCCTAATCTGGCGTACAGCACGGCTGCCCAGGCTGCGCTCCATCCAGTATGGCCACCTCCGGCTTCCAGACGCTGATCAAGATTTTTCCTGCATGCTTCAAGCAGATCCGGCCGCTCATACATACTCTCTCCCGGATACAATCCAAACAAAGGAGAAAAATGCCGATGGCCAGGCTCGGGAAGCGTAAAATCCGTTTTCCATTCAAGGATACCGGCTTGTTCGCTGCTTGATGGCCAGGGAAGAATCCCAAGCGCTTGGCTGATTTCTTCTGCTATGCCCTGATCTGCCGCAGGATCCGGAAGCAGCTCGATGATCCGTTGACTTATCTGCCAGATATCCCGGGCGATGCTGAGATCAACAGCCGAACTCTCGGCAACAGAACAATCCTCGCGACCATCCAGTGAGAAAAGATTTTCTGGACTGCTGGAGGGTGATGAAACCAAAAGCCCGTCCGGCCCTGGAATCATCCAGTCCAGAAGGAATTCGGCAGCTCCCCGAACCAGGGGCCATACACGGTTTACCAGCAATTCCTCATCGGGATTATAACGGAAGTGCTCCCAGGCATGACGAACCAGCCATGCCCCGGAAAACGGCCAGAAGGCCCAGGACGGGCTCCCGTCAACAGGACCGGATTTACGCCAGATGTCACTGTTATGATGGGCACACCAGCCCCGGCAGGCATAATGCTGCCAAGCTGTTTCACGACCTTCCTGCGCAAGTCCCTCAAGAAAATCAAGCAGCGGAAGATGACAGCCCGAAAGCCCACAGCTTTCTGCCGGCCAGTAATTCATCTGGGCATTTATATTCAGGGTGTAGCCGCCGCCCCAGGGAGGAAACAAATGTTCGTTCCATATCCCCTGCAGATTAAGCGGCTGTGTGCCCGCACGGGATCCTGCAATCATGAGATAGCGGCCGAACTGGAAATACAGCATTTCAAGACCGGTATCAGGTGCTCCCTGCCTGTAGCTTTCCAGGCGTATGGAAGTATCAGCAGACACAGCATATCCCGAAGCAGTCACCTCAGGACATAGCTCGAGATCCATGCCAGAAAACAATTCAGCATGATCCTGTACATGTCTTCGCCTGAGCTCACTGTATCCTGTAGATACTGCCCAATCAATTCTCTGCCGTGCCTGAGAGCACAGCAGGTCTTCATCATCGAG
Source organism: Spirochaeta dissipatitropha (assembly GCF_054657935.1). NCBI lineage: Bacteria > Pseudomonadati > Spirochaetota > Spirochaetia > Spirochaetales > Spirochaetaceae > Spirochaeta > Spirochaeta dissipatitropha. The sequence goes on from NZ_BAAHXT010000005.1 coordinate 221,935, forward strand.
AATTGCTTGATTGTACTGCAGCAAACCGCTTTCCGCGGCCAGGTATACCGTGAATCCACTGACCTGTTCCAGCTCCAGAAACTCATCATTACTGCGGATAATTCCATTATCAACGGAAACCCCGATAAAGGCAGCAACACCGACTCCTGTTCGTGCATCCAGATCCTGACGCACAGAACCAGGCATATGCTGGTACATTGCCAGCAGACAGTGATCTTCACTCCCGGATTTAGTCCACAGCCTTTCGTCCGAAGCTGGTCTTTCACCAAAGGCTGATTGTCCAACAAGAGAAATCCTGAAATCACCCATTGCAGGAGAGCCTTCATTGTCAGTAATCTTCTCCCAGCGATATACAAGCACCTGATCGACGGCAGAAACAAAGCAGCTGCGGCTTTCGCCACAGTTTCCGCCGCAGTTATCACTCCGGTAATTGACCTCGACCGCAGCAGGGCCTAAATCAAGCTGGCGCTCATAATTCAGTTCAGAGTGATCCTTAACCTGAATCCGCTCACTGCTTCGGGTAATCCTCAGTTGACCAAGCGGTTGGTATAACTCGGCCGGACTTCCTTCCATGTTCTCCTGAATAAAATCACCGGCCAATGCATATTTACCCAGCTGAAGCATATTCCGAACTTCAGGCAGGTGGCTCCGAACCTCGGGACGGACTTCAGGATTATAGCGTCCTGTCCACAGGGTATCCTCATTCAGACTGATACACTCTTCATTGAGACCACCATACAGCATTGCCCCCAGGCGTCCATTGCCAAGAGGCAGGGCTTCATTCCAGTCAGCAGCTGGCCTGAAATACCGGGAACAATAGCGGCTGCTCCTCATATCCTGCCGTCCTCCAGTTCTCCTGCCATCCTGCAACTCTCTGTTCATGGTGCACGAAAGCTGCAGGTTGAAATCCGGATGCTTCCGGACAAACGGATCTTCAATAACCCATTATCTCCTACCACAGCAGGATCAATTTCAATAGTAAAGGGGGAAGCCGCGGAGAGCGGCCGGGCAATCGTAATCCCACCCACAGTCTCTTTGGAGTCATCAACGGAGAGCAGGAGCTGGCCAGCCGATTCTTCCATAATCTGCAGCCTCAGAATGATTTTTTCACTGTGCATATCAGGCAGCGGAAAAGCAATCCAGGATTCCCCCTGCTCTTCTGCAGGATACAATCCAGGCTGGATATACAGCTGCCCCTCACTGTCAGTGCGTATTTCTATACTCGCACAGTCAACAAAACCTGCGGCAGAGAATTCCTCACCCGGTCCGGGACGCTGAAAATCCTCACCCAGGACCCTTATTTCCTGTTGCAGCGGGAGATCAAGGCTGCTGCCCCCTGCACTGATGATCCAGGATCCGTTCTCGAGAAACCATGAATCACGCAGTGGATCTCTGAGCATGAACTGCCGTGCGGATACGGTAAACTCCTGCTCATGCACCTCACCTGCAGCCAGATGTATGCGGGCGAAACCAAGAAGCTGCTTTTGCGGCCGTTTCAGGGCCGAGCCCTGACTGCTACCGTATACCTGCACAACCTCTTCGGCAGTACGATTTCCGGCATTTCTGACCCGAACCCTCATATTGAGACAGGAATTGTCTCTCAGTTCTTCACTATCGATTTCCATGGAATCATAGCAAAAACTGCTGTAACTCAATCCGTGTCCAAAGGGATACGATGGATTGTGATTAATGTATTGATATGTCCTGGGAGAACGGATGATATCATAGTCCATCTTGGGTGGAAGCTGATCCAGAGATTCATACCAGGTCATCGGCAAACGGCCAGCAGGACTGTTGTCCCCGAACAATGTCTCTACCACTGCCGGACCCAGTTCGGGACCGGAATGAGACATATAGAGAATTGCCGGCAATTCCGCTTCAAGCCCGTGCAGAGCATAGGGATAGCTCGAAACAATCAAGGCAGCTGTCCTCGGATTCACCTGCAGCATTCGTTCCAGCAGTTTCTGCTGATCCGGCGGCAGGCAGATATCCGGCCTGTCAAATTCTTCCTTGGCAACCAGGACGGGATTATTTCCTACGCAGGCAATCACCACATCCGCCTGCTCTGCCAGAGCCGCTGCCTGCTTGATTCCTTCACTGTGTAGATGCACTTCGAGCTGCATCGCTTTTCGGTCTGGATCGTCCGAGGCAGCCAGCACCCCGTCGTCATCCAGCAGAACCGGTCGGCCGCGGTAATCATAAATTTCAAACCTGTTTTCACTGACTGCACGAAGATCAAACCTACTGCGGACTTCCCAGGCATAAACCTCTTTCTCGGTAGCCGAGAGAACAGCAGAATCCTGTACACTTACGTACATTCCGCTGGACAGGGAGCGCAGGGTCTGGTTGCCCCAGCCGAAGTCTGTCCGCTCGAACTGTTCACCCTGTTGCCAGTCAGGACGATTAACCGACAGACGCCCGTCATACCAGCCAACAGACCCGAAATAAGCCCCATCAGGCTCAGAAAAACTGATTATGTCGGAAGCACGGCTGTACAGAACCGATTCCGGACCTACCCGCTCAACCAGAGCCTGAAGAATAGTTGTGGCATATCGCGATGAACCAGTGTACCAGTCGCGGTATACGATATCTGCCAGCGGCCCCACCAGTGCAATCCGGTGAACCTTTGTCTGATCAAGCGGCAGCAGAGGCTTGTCATCACCCTCGGCTGCATCATTTTTCAGCAGAACAATAGATTTCCGGGCAGCTTCTGCCGACAGACGCCTGTGCTCAGGACAGGCTATGACCGAGGACGAGATATCGGCATAAGGATCCGAACCCGGAGGATCAAAATGGGCCAGCCTGAAACGAACATGAAATACATTTGCCAGAGCCCTATCCAGGTCAACCTCGCTTATCAAGCCTTGATCCCAGGCTTCCTGAATGATCGGGCAGATTTTCAGGGCATCGTCCGAGAAGCTGTCCGTACCTGCCTTCAGGCTGACAGCTGCCGCCTCAGCATGTGAATCAACAAAACCATGAAGATCCTTCAGCTGCGTCAGACCTCCGCCATCGCAGACCACAAAGCCTTTCATGCCCCACTCATCCTTGACAATTGCATTCAGATCATTGTGAGCCATAGCCGGAACCCCGTTTATGGCATTGTATGCAGCCATTATAGATTGCACACCGTATTCAACCACAGCAATTTCGAAGGGACGTAGATAATATTCCCTTCGATTTCGAACATCGAGACTTGCACTGCAGCTGCCCCGGTTTTCCTCATTGTTGTTTGCGTAAAAATGCTTGGGAGTCGGAACCGTTTTCAAGTAGTATGGATGATCACCCTGCATCCCCTTGATATACGCACCAGCCATTCTTCCGGCCAACAGGGGATCCTCACCATAGCCCTCTTCGGTACGGCCCCATCGCGGATCACGTTCCATATCTATTGTAGGGGCCCAGAGACAGAGCCCTCCCAGCTCCCGGCGCATATGATAGTATGCTCGGGCTTCGTCGGAAACTGCGGTACCGATGCGTTGCATGAGATCGGTGTCCCAGGTACAGGCAAGCCCGAAGGTCTGCGGAAAAACAGTGGTGTGTCCATCTGCGGACATCAATCCATGAGCTGCTTCACCTCCGATATGAAACTCCGGAATATCCAGACGCTTGATTGCCGGCTGCCTGGATGCCATCATCGAGATTTTTTCTTCAACAGACAGCGCATCCAGCAAAGCCTGCACCCGCTCTTCAAGAGCCAGGTCCATTCTTCTGAATGCCTGCTGCCCGGATTCAACTTCAGATTTTAACTCAGACTTGATTGCCACCTGAACTCCCTTCTGCATCAACAGCTTCAATAGAGAAGTTCCTGCTGCTTCCATCATGAACAGTACCGGTACTCATGTATCTCAGCTTCCAGGGTTTCCTTGCCTGCTTCACCTCGATACGAATTTCGCCGCCCTGCCGATCAGCAGAAAGCTCAAGCTCACATTCACCCTGGGGACTATAGACTCTGCATTCTGCAGACGACCCATCCGGCAGATGATACAGCTGAATCTCCACATTTTCTGCATAATCATAATCAACATGATTATCTTCAGAACCGAACGCAATCATGCTCTTTTCCCGTACATAGAGAGGAAGACTCATGAAATCATGCTGTTCGCTTACCCATTTCCCGCCGGACAGCTGTTTACCACTCAGCAGATGTCGCCACTGGCCATCAGGCAGATAAAAACTGCATTCTGTCTGATCACTGAATACCGGCGCGACCAGCAGAGAATCACCAAGCATATACTGGCGATCAAGATAGCGGCAGGCTGGATCATCAGGAAATTCCAGGAACATTGAACGCATCAATGGAATTCCTCTGACAGCATCCTCCAGAGAGGCTGCATACAGATATGGCATGAGGCGTGCTTTCAGTCGGGTAAAATGACGTACCACATCTACTGACTCTTCATCAAACAGCCAGGGAACACGATAGGATGCATTGCCATGCAGGCGGCTATGACTTGAAAGCAGACCAAAGGCTGCCCAGCGCTTGTACAAAGCAGGGCTGGCTGTCATTTCGAAACCAGAGATATCATGACTCCAGAATCCGAATCCACACATACCGAGACTCAAGCCGCCCCTGAGGCTTTCAGCCATGGACTCAAAGCTTGCTGTGCAATCACCTCCCCAGTGAACCGGGAACTGCTGTCCTCCGGCGGTTGCACTACGGGCAAACAGTACCGCATCTCCACGACCGCGCTTCTTCTCCAGAAGATCAAAGACGGTTTTGTTATATATGTACGAATAATAGTTATGCATTTTCAGGGCGTCAGAGCCGTCATGCCATGCGACATCGTCAACAGGAATCAACTCACCAAAATCGGTCTTGAAACAGTCAACACCGATTTCAAGCAGGGATTCCAGGTACGATTCATACCAACGGCAGGCAGCAGGATTGGTAAAATCAACGAAGGCCATTCCAGGCTGCCAGGTGTCAACCTGATATACCGATCCATCTGCCCGTTTCAGCAGATAGCCCTTATCCATTCCTTCCTTGAAGATACGGGACCGCTGCCCGATATAGGGATTGATCCATACGCATATCTTCAAGCCCCTGTCCTTCAGCCGCTGAATAAATCCCCGGATATCGGGAAACCAGCGCTCATCCCACTCAAAATCCATCCAGTGATACTCACGCATCCAGAAGCAGTCAAAATGAAAAACATGCAGTGGAATATCCCGCTCGGCCATGCCGTCGACAAAACTGGAAACAGTCTTCTCATCATATTCAGTAACGAAAGATGTAGTGAGCCAGAGTCCGAAAGACCAAGCCGGCGGCAGAGCCGGCCTGCCGGTCAGTGCTGTATAACGGTCGAGAACAGCCTTTGGATCAGGACCGTTGATTATATAATAATCCAGATATTCACCCGGAACACTGAACTGCACACGGCTGACCTTCTCCGAGGCAACCTCGAAGGAGACCTCTCCGGGGTCGTTTACCAAAACCCCATAGCCACCGCTTGTCAGATAAAACGGCACTGCCTTGTAGGCCTGATCACTGCTCGTACCTCCGTCTCCGTTCCAGGATTCAACCACCTGTCCGTTCTTTACCAGAGGTGTAAAACGCTCACCCAGTCCATATACCAGCTCATCAAAGCCAAGGGAGAGCTGTTCCTTCATATACGCTCTTCCATCAGGAGCGATAACATAACCCAGATTCTTCTCACGGCTGTTTACAATACAGGTATCACCACGCAGAAAATCCAGAGCCCACTTGCCATCCAGAGACAACCGGGCAGTCAGACCACCGGACACAAGCTGCAGGTGCTCAGGAGACTCTACAATCTTTACGTCTTTATGATCCTCATGATCAATGAAACGCGGTAGTTGTTCGCCCCTGCCGATATAGTGACTGACCTGTACCCGAATAATATCGGGCATGGGAGAACTCAATCGAATTCCCAGAAGTGGCCCCTGTAGAGTCTGCCCCCTATTCTGCACATCAAACACCGGAGCGTATGCAGTAATATCGCTTGCACCTGTTTCATAGTCATGGACCTTGAAAGCATTGTTAACCTGGAAGCCTTCCCGGCTCCGCCAGAAACCATCTGTAAATTTCATGAACTTCTCCAGTCGGTTAGTAGTATGGTATGACACATATATCTGGTGTATCGTTACACCTGTCATTCAGACCAATAGTAAGCCCACAATTCCTGACTGTCAAGTGTAACGTTAAACCTATATCGAATTTATTATGCAGTCTGCCTCACAACCAGTACAGGTTTGATATCCAGAACACGATTGCTGGCATCTGCATCCGGATTATCTATCATCGACAGGGCCAGCTCATATGCAGCCAGCCCCATCTCGCGAACCGGCTGTCTGATCGTCGTGAGCCCGAGGGTGGTAGATCTGGCAATAATAGAGTCATCGAAACCGACAACCGCTATATCATCCGGCACCTTCAAGCCATGAGCAAGTGCTTCCTGCAGAAATCCGGCCGCGGTCAGGTCACCAGAGGCACAGAACAAGGCATCCGGCATACTCCCGCCATCCTGAAGCTTGTGAAAAATCGAGCGGCCGCTCTCGAGAGAGTATTCAGGGAGATCTATAATATTCGAGTATTCAATATCCAGATCACGCAGGGCGGTCATATACCCCTTGAAGCGATCATCAACAAATTTGTGGCCCATGTAGGCACGAAGACCGATTGAAATTGCAATCTTACGCCTTCCTGTTGAAGCGAGATGCTCCACAGCCTGATACGCACCAAGAGTGTTGTCAAATGATACCCCGGCAAAGCCTTCAATTACATCTTCCACTAGTATGACTGGTTTCCTTGCCTTACGCATCTTTTCCATGAACGAGCGTTCCGGTAATGTACTCAGCAGAATAACTGCATCCGCCATTTTTCCGAATAGAATCTCTTTGGTCTTCTGCTCCTCATTGCCTTTCGCAGTCAGGTACTGACGCAATTCATACTGGCCCTCGAAAACTGCCCGCTCCACACCATTCACGAACTCCATCTTGAATATATTCTGAAAAAATGTAGACAAAACGGCAATAGCATTGGTTTTACCCTGTTTCAGTAAACGCCCTGACTGGTTGGGATAGTAATCAAGTTCATCTGCTATTTTAAGCACATGAGCCCTGGTTTTATCTCCGATTTTCGGACTGCCGTTCAGTACGAGTGAAACGGTTGTCGGCGCAACGCCGGCAAGTTCAGCTATCTGTTTAATTGTTGCGGCCATGGATCACCTCGAAACAAGTATATTCAGCCCGCCCATCGAAGTCAATTGCAACGTTACACCTCAATAATTCATTGACAGCGGCAGTCGGGGAAGCTACCATTTTCAAAAAAGAAACGAGGAGAATTCATGAAGTTAGGAAGCTACAATGGAGATCTGGAGGGTATAGACTACCTTGATCTAATGATGCTGGATATTTACGGCAGCATACGCAGCGTTACGGTGCCGAAACAGCACATCAGCAGCACGGTACTGGAGGAGGGCATCGGATTCGATGCTTCAAATTACGGATTTGCAGATGTATCCAGATCAGATATGGTAGCCATACCAGATCTCAGCACAGCCTTTACCGAACAGAGACCGGATGGATTGATTCTGCACACCCTATGCGATGTGCGAACGATGGATGGAGAAATATTCGACTTCTATCCACGCAATGTAATACGCAATGCAATGAAACATCTACAAGCCACTGGTATTGCCGATGATGCGCAAGTACTGATGGAACTGGAATTTCACGTCCTCGAGGACGTGGCCTATGCTACCGACTTTGCCCACTCCTACTTCCGCCTGCAAAGTGCTGAAGGCATCGGCCCGGATTTTTACGATCTTCCGAGATTCAACATTCATCGAGGGTACCACCGGCATTATCCGGACGATCGCTATTTCGATTTGCGAAACCAGATGGTAAACGCTCTCGGCTCCGTCGGGATTCCGGTAAAATATCATCACCATGAAGTCGGGGCTGCCCAGCTCGAAATAGAATTTGATTTCCTTTCTATATCCGAGGCCGCAGACAAGGTTGCTATAGCTAAATGGATTATCCGGAATATCGCCAGTGAAAACGAGGTGTTTGTTACCTTTATGCCAAAACCGATCAACAAGACTCCCGGCAATGGCCTGCATGTTCACCAGTACCTGAGCAGAAATGGCAAAGCAATCTTCTCCGGTGACGGCATGTTTGGCCTGTCCGAAGTTGCTCTGGCCTATACAGCAGGACTGCTGGAACACAGCCTCAGCGGTTCGCTGCTTGGATTTACCAACCCAAGCACCAACTCCTTCAAGCGCCTGGTTCCTGGCTACGAAGCCCCGGTTTGCGCCACCTTTGCCAAAGCAAGCCGTGAAGCAGCCGTGCGGATTCCCGGATATCTGAAAAAAGGTGAGGAACGCATTGAATACCGAACCGGGGATGCCACTGCCAATACACATTACATGCTGGCAGCTATGCTGTTGGCCGGCCTCGATGGAGTCCAGAGAAAACTCGACCCTGTGGCTGCCGGCTATGCCGATGCCTCACTGGCAGATGAACGTCGCTTTCCACTGGATCTTCACTCTGTTATGGAGGGCTTGCGAAGGGATAACGAATATCTCGCTCCCTGTTTTCCACAAGAACTGATTGATTTATGGAGCACCATGAAACTCAGTGAAGCAAATCATGTGTACCACGCACCGACGCCCGAAGAATACGAGCTGTATTTCAACGTCTGAGCTACTGGCGCAGAGCCTTCCGGTACAGGAAATATACACAGCCGCCGGTATAGAGGAAGCCGGCGGCAGCTGTCACCAGGATCTGCCAGGGATCTGAGGCGGAGAGACGAAGCAGGCTGCCCCAGGCTGTTGGAAAGATACCCAGCAGCCAGGAATACGGCGCAGGAATAACTGCAATCGCCAGTGGCGGTAGGCAGCACACATTAAAAAGCTTCGCCATTGCAAGCCCCTGCACCTTATTGGCAGCTATAATGCCGATACCGAGAAAAACCAACGGAAGAATCAGGGCATCTAAAACCAACGAAAAAAGAAAGACCGGCAGGCTTGCATGCAGTAGATCCCCAGCCAGCACAAGGGGTACAAGGAATACAGCAAATAACAGCCACAGCAGACCGCAGCGGCGCAACAGATACCAACCCCGACGAGCAGGCAATGTTTTCAGAAAAGGAAGCACCCCCTCATCCTTTTCGTCAAGAAACAAAAACGCACCGAGCATTCCATACATCAGCGCTGAGACCAACAGAGAAAAAGACCGTATATGATCCATAGCTCCGAGTACCGCTGCTGTTATATGTTCAGGCACATGGGGGGACAATGGTCCCTGCAGCAGATATGGAAGTCCGCGTCCGAGTACTGCCACCATCATAAAGGGACCTGCGAGAATCGCCAGGGATACCGGATCCCTGAGCAGCAGATATAGATCAGCCGGTAGAAATTTCGAGCCGAATGTCACCTTCCGCCTGGCCACTGTACGCCGGGATGCTGTGTGCAGGGCTTCAGATCGACGGAATGCCCTGTCTGTAGCCTGCCTGCTCTGCACAGCAGAGCCGCTTAGCACATGGAATCCCTTTCTTCCCAGACGATATGCAAGAATATTCCAGCCCACGAGAGATACAACAGCGACAATCAATACCGGCAGATCCGGGCTGCTCTCAAATGCAGAACTGATCAGGATCATCGGTCCCCAGACAGGGGACAATATCCCGAACCATGAAACGGAAACGCCAAAAAATTCGAGAAAGGGGAACATAAACGGCATCATAAGCATGCTGGACCACAGAAAATAATCGAGGATTCTCGGAAAGCGTCCGGCTATTGCCAGACCGAAGCTGTAAAATACCGGTACGCCAAGAAAAAGTCCGAGCAGCAGTCGAAGCAACCCGCCAATCGTAGGACTGACAAAACCGAATAATGCTGCAGAGACACAGAGCACCGTAACCACACTGAGCGCAAGCACCAGAATCGAGGTTATTTTCTGTCTCCAGTAATCAGCGAATCCATGTCCCTGAGTCTGCAGAACCGACAGGACACCTTGATCCTTCTCCAACAGAACCAGAGCTCCAGCAAAGAAAAAACCCATAAAGGAAGGATCCATGAGTATAATCAAACCGAGCGTGCGTGCCCGCCAGCTCTCAGGCACCAAAAAAAGCAGAGAGAAAAAGAACATGGTCATAAAGATGTAGACCAGATAAAACCCTGCACGCTTCTGAATAGCGATCTCCAGTGAAACCCGGCGCAGAAACGCAGGCGATGCAAGCGAAACTGTCATACTACATCTTCCTCAAGCCGCCTGCCGGTAACCTGCAGAAACACCTGTTCAAGACTCACCTCCAGGTTCTGAACCCGTTCGATTCTCGAGATTCCCCTGCCCCGGGCAACTTCGGAAATTTCTCCGTTGAGCAGTGATTCGTACGGAAGCTCGAAGCTGAGCGAGGAACCATCCCCTGCATTTCCGAACACTTCAATCCCGGCCTTCCCGTAATGACGTTTCAGGGCTTCGGGGCTGTCCTGGAGCATCAATTTACCGTCAACCAGAAATCCCACCGAATCGCAGAGTTCATCTGCCAGTTCCATGGAATGAGTGGTAATAAATACTGCAGTGCCTGCAGCCCGGAGTTCAAGAATCCAGTCTTTTACTTTTCTGGCCCACAGCGGATCCAGACCCGAGGTCGGTTCATCCAGGAACAACAGAGCCGGCTTGTGAAGCACGGCCCGCAGGAAAGATAGTCGCATTCGCATCCCCTTTGAATATGTTTCTACCCGCGCATCCAGTGCCTCGGCAAGTCCGAGGCGCTCCGCAGCGTTGTCCAGCAAATCCGGAACCGCCTTCGGCAGATTTCTCATGTACAGGGAAAAAAGCAGATTCTCTCTGCCGCTCAGTTTGCTGTAAAGGTTCGGGGTCTCGAATCCGATCCCGATATGATTATACAGCTCTGTTCCCCACATCGAAATTTCGCGACCAAAAAGCCGAACAGACCCTGCATAGCCCTGCAGCAGTCGATACAGTATTTTCTGGGTTGTGGATTTCCCTGCCCCGCTCGGCCCGAGGAAGCCGTATATTCCACCTGCATCCAGACAGAAGGAGATGTCCTCAAGCGTTCTCCGCTGTGAGCCGCTGTAGGTAAAACCAAGCCCTGCTACCTCAATCAATCGTTCAGTATTCATTATCTTCTCCTGAAATACGGGTAAAAAGACGTTCAATAGTTCCGGTAAGCATCTGAAGGAATCCCTGGTGGAAGTCATCAATAGTCAACGGACCCGAAGCGTTGAATTGAAACAAGGACTGCACGGAATCAAAAACGAGCCGTAAGGCAGCAATTATCACCGCATCCGGAAAATCAGACTGCAAACCGGCATGCCTGAAAAGCGGCTTCAGTCTTGCAAACAAGCGAATATCCTGCTCGTCCATTAGTGCAATGTGTTCATCTGAAGAACGCAGCTTGAGATACCTTATTTCCTCTGGTGAAAGCAGAGCCTGCATTCCATCCTGGAAAATCATGCGCGGAAAATCTTCAACCATAATTCCATGGAGTGTCCGGGCTGCCGCCTCTGCCCCCTGTGGTGTCTGTTCAATAAACCGAGACTGAATCAGCTCATGAAACTTCAGCTCCCAGTCAGCAAGTATTTCCAGTGCCAGCTCTTCCTTTGACTGGAAAAATCGATAAAAACTACCTTTGGCAATTCCCGCTGCAGCTGCCAGCTCATCAATAGTGGTTTTCTGTACCCCCTTGCTGCCCATATGCTGTTTAGCTGCTGTGAATAATGCAGTACGAATTCTCTCTTCTTCTCTTGGTTCGAATTTTCTTGGCATTTTATTACTATATGACTGAAACAGATAAACAGTCAATATAAATCCACTACAAACTGGCCTGAGTGGTCAGAAAACGGCAGATTTTATAAGCACAAGGGGCTACAATTGCCTCGTATGAAGACAAACAGTCAGAGGACACTCAAATCCATCGTCAACAAGCAGCAGGCAGGTGTATCTGCAGCAGCATATCTGGCATCCAGATTCAGCTATCTGAACTATGAAAATTGGCAAAAAGAGATAAATACCGGGAAGATTCTGATCAATGGATTACCTTGCCAGGGCGATACACAAATTGTTGAAGGCGACAGTGTCGAATACCTGCCAGGGAAAATTGAGGAACCTGAGGTCTGCAAGGACATAGAGACGGTATATGAAAACGACAGAATACTCATTGTAGAAAAACCACCGCTGCTGCCTGTTCACCCCGGCGGCATTTTTTTCCACAACAGTCTCTGGTACATACTGAAGTCCCGTCTGAATGAAATCCACATTCTTACCAGGCTCGATCGCGAAACTTCAGGGCTTGTGCTTATAGCCAAAGACTCAAAAACAGCAGCATACCTGCAATCTCAAGCTGCAGATGTGCACAAAAGCTATACCGCATTAGTACATGGAGAATTTTGCTGCGGCACTCTGAAAGCCGAAGGCTGGCTCAGCCCCGACCCTCATAGTAAAATCCGCAAAAAACGGAGATTTACCTGGGAACAGCCGGAATCAGGCAATGAAACAGCAGAACAGGAACACAGCAATCCAGCTCGAACAAAAACCGAAACAGCCACCAGCGAGTTCAGCAGACTAAGAAGCTTCTCCTGGAACAACATGATATTAAGCGAAATCCAGGCACACCTGATCAGTGGAAGAACCCATCAAATTCGTGCAACGCTCTGTTCTCTGGGCTACCCATTGGTAGGTGACAAGATCTACGGTCTGAACGAAGATTATTTTCTGAAGTTTATCGAAGACTCCCTGAGTCCTGAAGATCGCAGCAGACTCATTCTTGCTCATCAGGCCCTTCATTGTTCAGCCTTGCAGTTTACCATGGAGCACGGACGCTCTCATATCTTCGAGAGCTGTCCCAACTGGCAGCTTCCCTGACACTCAAGGTTCCTGATTCTGTAAGGTCCGTGCAACACGAAAGCCAATGTCATTACTCAGGTAAAACGGGAATTTTCCATCACGGCTGCTTACAAGCAGATGTATCAATATACCCTCAAAACTGCCTCCACGGAGTACACGGAACGATCCCTCGTCAGCTCCCCGGTAGTCAAACTGGGGCTCGGTTGGAAAAGGCTCGGCCAGATCCCATACCCACTCCCATACATTACCCGACATATCATATATTCCAAGAGCATTTGGCCGCTTGAGGCCAACCCGCTGAGTTCCGATGCCTTTTCCAGTATCTGAATTTTCACGATACCAGGCCACAGTTCCGGTCTCCTCGGAATTCTGGAATATATCCTCAGCACCTGATGCCGCGTTAAAATCAGTCCACTCGGACCCATCTATATATGCAGCCGCATATTGCCACTCCCCTTCAGTCGGCAAGCGGTATCCGCCTGCATTCCAATCAACCTGCGGATTATCCTGATCCCCAGGATCAGAGAGGAGGGCAAAATCTGTGGAAGATGACCTGACAACATGCTGAAATCCGGGATCCTGATAATAAACCGGACGCAACCCCTGCTTCTCGCTGTAGGCATTCAGCCACACAACTGCATCCCTCCAGCTGACCGCAGTGAGAGGATGAAAAGCTGCCTCTCCCGGTTCATTCCCGGTATTTGAATAGTTCTGTCGGCTTCCTCCGCCGGTAACCGAACCCTCCAGTCCGGGGTTGGCAATTTCGTACCCATTGTCTTCAGCCCAGTTCCTTACCTCATACCACAAAGCATATGTGACCGGATACATACCGATTTCAAAACTGCTGACTGTATGCTCAAACTCGCTGCCTCTTCTGGCACCCGATACCATAGAGACCTGTGAGAATGTACCTCCTGGAACCTGAACAAGTGCCTCCTGGTTTATCGCTGTGTCTCCAGCACAGCCTCCTGCAATGAAACCAAGAATGCAAACAACTACTGTACCTGTTCTTACCTTTCCCATATATCCTACCCCTTCCGGAAAAACCGTGAGATCAATTTCCCCGGCTATTCTAACATACCTTCTTGACGATTTGAAAACACGGGACCATAATCAAGGAGTGATATTTGAAGAATTGAACGAACAGCGTGCAGCCTGCGGGCTTGAGGCTCAGGACAAAGACGACATTGTTGATTATATGCTCGAAATGCTGCAGAAGGCTGGAGATCTGCAGAACCCGGGTGATATGGAGACAGCCAAAGCTGCGATACAGGCGAACGAAAAACGAATGTCTACCGGAATGCAGCACGGCATTGCCATACCTCATGCCAAAACAGAGGTTGTGGATAGTTTAACCGCATGCATCGCAATTACGAAGAACCCCGTTGACTGTTCATCGGTAGACGGGAAACCTTCACGCATTTTTATTATGACGCTCTCACCGATTGACCAGGTCGGCCCCCACATCCGTTTCCTGAGCGAAATCGGCAGGCTGTTGAAAAGCCGTAAAATCAGAGACCGCCTGCTTAAGGCAGAAAGCCCGAATGAGGTACTGGCTGCGCTCAAGGCGAAATAATACTGCTGCCATGCACTGGAATTCCAGCACCTGGCAGCACTGCTCATTTCACTGGCCTGCGTTCAGGCCTGCAAAAACCTTATGGATCCTGAGAAATCGTAAAGGTATAGTCACCCCTGGTGGCCCGCTGATCGGTTGTAGAAACTCGCTCTCCCCTGACACCCATATATATGACCTGTCCACTTTGAGCCCCGGTAAGGGTAAAATTCCCGGTCTGCCCCTGGTTATCTGCTCTGAGCGTGGTCAGATGAGTATTACCAGGAGTACGGAATTCGGCTGCAATTCTAAGATCGTCACTCACATGGCTGACATGCACGACGATATCTTCATCACTTATGGCTTCATATTTAAACCAGTCCCAATCACCGCTGTAGGTGCTGGTACCGTAATTGAAACTCATATACACAATACTACCACTGACAGGATCATCAACCGGAAGTTGGCCCAGATCATAAGCATCGCCATGGGTGTCATTTGGCTCATACTGATCATTTGCATCCAGGTTCTCTATCTTGATTGTATATGGCCCGGTCCTGGGGTAACGATAATAATCGTTGGTTACCCGCACATAGTATAATCCACCTGTAGTAGCAAAATTTTCGATAAGATTAGCACCAGCATTACCAGGTCGAGCAGTATTAATTATTCTGTTCATCTCGGAATCATACACATGCAGCTCAACACGCATATCAAGATACACATCCGTAATAGATATCTGCACCCGATCCCAGAACCCATCATTAGTTGTTGTAATTTCATACCAATGATCGTCCTGTGAATTTACCAGATTCACACGATACTCCTCTCCCTGATCTACTTCTGCTGCTTCAGCAGAAGTACTGCCAGGAATGAAATAATCATCTTCCTCAAGAAAATCGAAAAAATCACAAGCGGCCGTCAGCCCCATAAATATAAAGGACGCCCCCGCCAGCACACATAGCTTTCCTATAGCCCTTTTCTTCATCTCCTACCTCCTTTCCATACAGTTCCTGAGGCCATTGTAGAGCTCAACTGCTGGATAATCGTCCCGAAATATAAAATGGGACGTATTTTCGATCAGAGACAAATAGTGATTCATGGGGTAAAATGACAGACATGCATGTTCTGGTAATAATAGCGGCACTCGGGGCTGCTCAGGCTGCGATACTCCTGTTTCTAATAGCTATACGCTATCACAGCCGCAGAAATCTGCCACTTGGTCTGTTTGTACTTACGTTTGCAGTCCGTGTCGGTACTATTCCATCCTGGACTCCCGAACTGATAGATGCCGCTCCCTGGGTCTTTCCGATAGCAGGATCAATCCCGCTGCTCTTTGGTCCACTTGTCTGGTGGTACGTTCGGATCCTTGTGCTCGAGAGACTAAAACTTCCAAAATATGCAGTGCTTCACCTGCTCCCCTGGCTGATCGAATTATTGTTATTGAGTCTTCTGGTCTACATCCTGGGGCAATCTCCAGAGCCATTGAGTACCCTGCTCTTCGCTGATCCCCCACTCTGGTGGATGCCGGTAAGACATGCTATCAAGATTATTCAGGGAGGAGTGTATGCCTTGCTATCAGGCACAATTGCATTTGGAGCGGCCAGCAAACAACAAACTGTTACGAAGCCAACACGCATCTGGGCCAGAGTAACTGTTCTGTTACCGCTCTTGAGCCTGGTCAGCTTTTCCACCATTGCCACTCAGCCATCTGCCCCTGCCGGAGGGGATCAAGCCCTGTTCTGGTTTTATCTGCCTGCCGTATTGATGATGCTGACGATTTATGTGTTTACCTTTCTCAGCATGCTGTTTCCCGAAATTCTTGCCGACAATACCAAAACAGCATTCAGTCGCCCCTCCTCCCTGGACGAAGAAGAGACTGGAAAAATTCTTTCACGCCTGAATGACAAATTAGCAACTGAAAGCTATAGGAATCCCGACCTGACGCTTGCAGAAATGGCAAAGGAAATAAGGATTCATCCGAACCGTCTGTCGCATGTAATAAATCGGGAATACGGAATGAATTTTTCCAGACTAATAAACCAATACAGACTCGAGTATTTCATTCTACAGATTCAACAAGGCGGTCTTGAACACTTCTCCATACTGCGCCTGGCACTGGAATCAGGTTTCCGATCAAAAAGCACCTTCAACAGGGTCTTCCATGAAACATATCAAATGAGTCCCTCTGATTATGTACGCACAGCGGTCACGGGGGGCGAATCACAGCAGTAGTAAAATCACTGCACACAGAGAGAGCAGCATAATCTTCATTTGTGCCTGAGGACCGACTGCATGGATAAAACGTAAGCTGTGCCGTAATGGCCAGAGTCCATGATTCAGCCAGGTAGTGATTGGGGTTTGTAATCTCGTACCCTGATAAAGGGTATCTTCAGGACCCTTCTTTGCTCCGGATGTCAGAAAGTTTTTCAGGAGCAGCCACAACACTGCAGCCGCAGCAATCGTTTTCAGGGCATCAATCACAGTCGAAGTGCTGTAGATATTGAAATCTGCAATTCCTGGAACTATTCCCGGTAAAAATCCGATGAGCAGGGTTGAAAGTGTCAGCAGCAGAAGCGGCAGCATTCTGACATACTCTGGAACCGGCCCTTTATTGGGCCTTGTCTGTCGTAATGGCTCAGTAGACTTCGATCTATTGAAAAAAATCAGATACATGAACTTGGTGAATGAAAGAGCTGTTCCAACACTGGCAATATCAAGAAGACGTGAGATCATGCCGTAATCCGTGCCCTGTTTTATGAGCACCTTGCTGGCAAAACCACTGGTGAATGGAAACCCGGCTATAGCAGCAGAGCCGACAAGGGTACAGAAGAACAATACCGGCCTTCTGCGGAACAGCCCACCCATTGCGAACAGATTACCATGCCCGAAGCTGCGTTCAGCTGCACCAGCAGATAAAATCAGTAATGATTTGGTAAGGGTATAGGTAATCATATGGAACAGCGCAGCTGCCAGAACTATCTCAAGCAGTTCTGCTTCAACAAACACTGCCATACCAACCGCTGCTGTCATAAATCCAATCTGACTTACAATGTGATAACTCAAAAGTTTTCTGGCATTGGTCTGCAGAAGGGCAAAAAGAACGGCAGTAACCGCGGAAGCAGCGCCAATGAGTGCGAGAACCGGAAAGCCGAACATATCGACTCGCAGCAGCCGGAATGCGGAAAGCACACCGACTTTGGTGGCAAATCCTGACAGCAGAGCAGTGATCTCTGGAATAGCAGCGGGATAACTCTCGACAAGCCAGAAATGAAGGGGTATTGCGGCAGTCTTGATGACAACAGCGGCCAGCATGAAATACTGACTGCTGCCCGATAACGGAACAATAGAAAGGCTGCCGGTCTCCTGAAATTGAAGCACTGTAGCAATAAAGAACAGGGCTGCAGACACCATCTGAATAGCAATATAGCGGATTGAGGCCTGCCGTGAGCTGACTGATCCCGACTGACGGATCAGAAAAAAGGCGGAAACCGTGAGCAGCTCCCAGGAAAGCAGCAAACTGACAAGGTCCGCAGCAAAAACCGCCAGAACACCGCCAAAAATATGCAGAAGAGCCAAAGGAAGCATCCCTGCTCTTCCCGCCAGAATCAGATTCAATACATTTACTGCACCTATAAACAGAAACAGAATCAAGACCGCGTACTCAATGCCAGCAGGCATGTGCATGAGGAAGGGAAAAAGCCTGATCATAACAGCCCCTCCGGGAACAGCAGCCCTCCCTGGAACAACAGAATGACAAGCACCAGGCACAGCGTCAGCATCATAACTTTCATTTGAGCTTGAGGATCTACTGCATGCATAATTCTCAACAGATGCCGAAACGGCCAGGCTGCCCGCGCAAACCAAAGACTGACGGGTGTTGATAATCTGCGATTTCCACCGGAAGAATAGTTTGCAGACCCCTTACTGCCAGATACAAAAAATTTCCTGAGGAATATCCAGAGAAAAACCGCCGCAGAGATGGGTGCAATCCCGTTCATCAGAGAAGAGAAACGGAAAAAATTATGGGTAGGGAGGCCCGGCACAAGCCCCGGGAGCACCCCTATCAAGAGTGTTACCGCAGTAAGAAGCAACAAAGGCAGCATGCGCTTGGCATCTCCCCGCAGGGCTGATTCAGAGGAACGAGATTCGGATTCCGATCTCGGCCCTGAAACCGAAGCTGACACTTGAGCTGACGCTGGACGGCGGAGGAAAATCAGATACATGAATTTAATAAAGGAAAGCGCAGTCCCTATGCTGGCCAGGGTCAGAAGATTCGTGATTAATCCATAGCCGATTCCCTGTTTGATTAATTCCTTACTGGCATAGCCACTGGTAAACGGAAAGCCGGCAATAGCCAGAGATCCTACAAGCGCACAGAAAAACAGCAGGGGTTTATGCCGAACCAAGCCGCCCATATTCAGAAGATTCTCATGGCCGAAATAACGTTTGGCAGCCCCGGCAGCCAGAATAAGCTGAGACTTGTACAGGGTATGCGTTATCAGGTGAAAAAGTGCAGCTGATCCAGCCAGCACAGCTGCTTCGCCCACGAGAACAGAACTCATTCCAGCAGCTGCGCTCATGTATCCGACCTGGCTGACAATGTGAAAACTAAGCAGCTTCCGGGCATTTTGCTGACGCAATGCAAACAGTACGGCAATAACTGCGGTGAGGGCTCCGGCAAGACCGAGCACCGGGTAACCCAGTACATCCAGATGAATTAATCTGACAGCTGTGAGCACACCTACCTTGGTGGCAAAACCGGAGAGTAGCGCGGTGACCTCTGGCGGTGCCGCGGGATAGCTTTCGGTGAGCCAGAAATGCATAGGCATAGCAGCCGTCTTGATAAGCACTGCTCCAAGCATAAACGGCTGACTGAGGGGTGATAATACGGTAATTGCGAGGCTCCCTGTCTGCTGATACTGAAGCAGGCTTGCTATAAAAAACAAGGCAGCAGAGAAAATCTGGACGGTAATATAGCGCAGAGAGGCCTGTCGTGATTCCACAGAGCCTGACTGACGGATCAGAAGGAATGCCGAGACAGTCAGAATTTCCCAGGACAGAAGCAAGGTGACAAGATCCGCGGAAAAAATCGCCATGATCCCGCCCGAAATTTGCAGTACCACCAGAGGAATATTACGTGTTCGACCAGACAGCTTAAAATTAAGCCCATTCACCAATGCCAGAAAAAGGAACAGCAGCAGCACAGAATACTCAAGCCCGACAGGCATCTGTAAACTGAACGGGAATAACCTGATCATGGAATTCCCCCTGGAAACAACAGTAGTTGATAGGCATTGAAATCCATAATTGATTCCGATGCATTAGCAAGAAAAGCTAGTATATGGTGTTCGAAAGGACCGGATAACAGGAGACTGGCTGCGAGCAGAAGTATAATCAGAGCCTCCAGTCCAGCCAGAGCTCGATTTTTGCGCTGCCCCCTCTTCCCGGGTAGGCTCTCCTGACATTCCGGAATCGGGGAACTTCCGCCAGGAACAACATCTACTATTAGCTCGGCTTCCGGGTTTTCTGCAGCTTTCTGCAAGGCAATACTCAGAATTCTGGCATAATAATACAAGGAAATAACCGTCCCGAGAGAGATAACCAGAATCGGTAGAAGCGAGTCCTGAGCCGCAGCAATATGCCACTTGGAAGCGAACCCGAGGGTCGGCGGCATACCGACAATAGCTGAAGCGCAGAGAGCAAAAACCGTTATGTGAAGTGGTGCCCGTGCCGAGGCTCCGGCAAATGAATAGATTTTCGAGCTGCCTGAGCCGGCAATCAGGCCTCTGAGTGACCAGAACAGGCCGCTCTTCATTGCAGCATGCCCGAGAATATGAAGCAGACCGGCTGACAGAAACAGCACTGCAGCCGAGCCGACTGCCAAGACAGCCGGCGCTTCGGCTGCCGAGCCGGCTACAGTGCCGGCTGCACCTGCCGCGGTGACTCCGATGGCCGAAACCGCCGCAAGCCCTGCCGCCCCGACTGCCAGCAGAATGTAACCGGCATGTGCAACACTGGAAAACGCTAGCAGCCGTTTGGCATCACGGTCTATCAATGCCATAATGTGCCCAAGCAGAATATTCAGCATTCCGGCATAGAGCAGAATAGTAAATACCTGAGGCAGTAATTCAGCCGTCCTTAAAGGAATAAAGAGCACGCGTATCAGGGCGTAGATATACACCTTCATACCGAATGCCGAGAGGATAGCTGCGGCAGTACTTCCTGCTGCATGGTAGGCCCGGGGCTGCCAGAAATGCAGGGGAACAAGTCCGATCTTGATACCGAAACTTATCAGAATACAGGCGCAGATTACGCCATGCAGAACGAGAGGGATCTCAGCGGCCATAAGAGATACCGCAGCCATTGATAGATGACCAGTGGTGACATATATAAGGACAACTGCAAACAGCAGAAAGACGCCGCTGATTGAGGCCGCCATTATATAGACAAAGCCCGCAACCGTTCCTGCTGCGCGCCGCTTCATGACAATCAGTCCGATACTGCTCACCGTAGCCAGCTCGATAAACACGTAAAGGTTAAATATATCGCCGGCCAGGACAACTCCTGAGAGAGAACAGAAATAGAGATTGATCAACACTGCCTGGGAATTATGCCGCACAGACAATCCATCGGTTCCCAGCACATACAAAAGCGACAGCAGATAGCCGCAGGAAACAATCAACAGGAAAAAAGCAGCCGCACTGTCTCCGACCAGAACAATACCAGCCGGCGGTGCATGACTTCCCGGAAAATAAAGCAGGGTCTGGCCGCCCAGTGTGACTCCGGCAAGCTGTACCGCAGCCAGGACATGCAGGACGGCTGCAGTTATAGAGATCGGCAACTGCAGTACAGGCCGTATTTTTGCAGCCAGCGCAGCAAGGAAGGCTGCGGCCAGCGGAGAAATAATCAGCATTACCGGAAGGTGATCAATCATTCATCCCCCCGGGGTTCAAAGTAATCCGTATGCGTACCTGCAAAGACCTTGCTGAGATCGGTGGTTCCGAAATGCCGGTACATGGCAACCGTAAGAGCAAGAGCTACTGCGAGTATCCCGGCTCCGATAACTATGGCAGTCAGCGCCAGCGCATGAGGGAGGGGATCAGTAAAAAACCCGCCGCCGTCCATTACCAGCATGCCGGCAGAGTCCAGAATTGGCGCAGCTCCTTCAGGCACATAGGCTGCGGCGACCAGGGCCAGGACCAGAGATGATTCCATAATACTGATGGAAACACAGACCTTGATCATGTCACGCTTGGTAAGCACTCCATAGAGCCCGATAGCAAAAACCAGGGCAGCACAAACAACAGTCGCTATCTGCATCATTCTTTTACCCTCTCTCCCTCACCGGCAAAGGCATAAAAAATACAGCTCAGACCGGCAGCGACCTTGCAGCCTACTATTACATTCAACAGTGGAATTAATCCGGCACTCAGCAGTTCGCCTGCCTTTCCCAAGGGAAAACCGGCAGCAGCATTGCTCAGAAAGGATGCCCCGGCCGCAATACCGACAATTCCAGCTGCTGCAAAGGCAAGTGCACTCAGGTACTCTGTCAGGCTCAAAAAGCGGTAGCTTACTATCCTGCCGGCAAATGAGCTTCCATAGACAACATGCAGCAGAATTACCAGTACGGAAAGACTGACCCCGCCCTGAAATCCCCCACCAGGTGAGAGATGCCCATTCACAATGACATAGACCGGAAAGAGGAAAAACAGCGGCAGCAGCAGAGCCAGTGCCCGGCGTGTCAGAATACCAAGGCCCTTATCCTGCTTCGGGAAATATGGAGTACCGAGGATCACCAGTACAACCGCAACAGACGTGAATATGACACTGGCCTCACCCAGGGTATCAAAACCCCGGTAGTCCATGAGAATAGCCGTAGCTGCATTAATACTGCCAGTATCTGCAATCGAGGTAAGAATGAAATCAGCTCCGGGTTCAGCTGACGCCGCAAGTGCAGTAAGCAGGAACACAGCAAAACCCAGGCCTCCAAGCATGGCCAGGACAAAACCAGCCGAGCGGCGCACTGCAGTATTCCTCATCTCTGCCTCCTGGTCTTGCTGATTGCAGTAATAAACAGAGCCGTCATCAAGCCTGCCCCGATTACCGCCTCCGCCATTGCGACATCAACCGCCTGCAGAAATGCGAATACTATAGTAGAGAAAATTCCGAATACCGACAAAATCAGAACCGCAGTAATATGCCCGCGGATCTCCACAGCAGCCGCGGCTGTTATGACCATGCCTATCAGCAGGAGAATAAAAGGGACTTCAATCGGCATTTTCTGCCTCCCCAAGTTTACCCGCCCCGGCAACCTCCCCCTCAGCCTCCACGGGCTCATCTGCCTCCAGAAATTCCTGGTACTCATCGAGAACCATATGATGCCTCGCGCGTTCTACGCGGTAGTTGGCGCGGGCGATTGCCTGGGTAGCGATGGGATTTGTGACGAGCAAAAAGACACCGACCAGCAGTATCCGCAGCGCAAAGACCAGATCGGGAGCAGCTATCGCGGCCCCAGTCAGCACAAGCCCTCCGCCGACCGTCAGCCCCTTGGTACCGGAATGCAGGCGGGTATAGGCATCCGGAAAACGCAGCATACCAACAGTCATGGCAAAGGCAAAGAGACCGCCAAGCCCCATAAAAGCGGTACTCAGCCAGAATCGCAGTAACTCCATTTAATGCCTCCCCTGCTCGAGATAGCGGGTAATTACCAGTAGATCAGCAAACATCAGCAGGGAATACACAATAGCTATGTCAATAAATATACTGCGTTCATAATACAGCCCCAGCAGAACCAGAACGAGCGTCAGCAGTAGGCCTATCGCATCCGCAGCTGCAATCCTGTCCAGCAGACTCGGACCGCGCAGCACGCGGATCAGACAGACCAGACTCAGGGAGATAAAGAGAACAATCAACCACATAATCATTTGAGCATCCTTTCAAAGAAGGGCCGGATTCCACCCGTAACCTGATCATCAACCGTATCGGCATGATACTCCGAGACATCAATCCAGTGAATAAACAGCGTATCTGCCTCCGGGATATAATCCAGTGACAGGGTTCCAGGGGTCAGGGTAATACAATGAGCCAGCAGTGTCGGAGACAGCAGTCCCGGCAGGCGGGTTTCAATACGGACAATGCCTGGCCAGAAGGAAACGGAAGGGGTCAGGGCCAGGAGGGCAATAGCAAATCCAGAAGATACAATCTTCCACAGGAAAAATGGAATAAAAAACAGGAGAAATATAAAAATCCGGATCCAGTCACTCAGGCTGTGCCGGATATGCGGGTCACCGGTCCAGCTGCCGCTCAGGGCATGTCGGAAGAGAAACACCGCTACCACGCTGACCAGAAGTCCACTTATAAGGACAGCCAGAGAGAGAGATCCGGAAAAAAGGAGCCACACAGACAACAGGAGCAAAGTGCTCATGAAATATCGCATGGCCCCATTCTACTGCAGCACTGGAGATTACGCCAATACCGCTTCTTCTTTTTCGTGCACATACTGATTTCGGTACAGCTGGGCATAATGCCCGTGCTGCCGCAGCAGTTCACGATGGCTACCATCCTCTATAACCCGACCGTCCTCGATTACCAGAATGCGGTCAGCATCCTTGATTGTCGAGAGCCGGTGGGCAATGACAAAGCTGGTCCGGTTCTCAAGCACACGATGAATCGCTGCCTGAATCAAGGCCTCGGTCTCGGTATCTATGGAGCTGGTAGCCTCATCCAGAACCAGAATCGCCGGATCCGCCAGAATCGCCCGCGCAAAGCTGATCAGCTGCTTCTGTCCGGTGGACAGCAATGCACCTTCTTCCCCGACCGGGGTCTCATAGCCCTGCGGCAATGCCTGAATAAAATCATGCGCCCTGGCGATTTTCGAGGCCTCAATAATCTCGTCCTCGCTGGCCGACAGCCGTCCATAGGCAATATTGTCACGGATCGATCCGCTGAACAACTGCGGGCTCTGCAGAACATAGCCCAGGTTCCCGTGCAGACATGCCAGTCCGTACTCGCGGTAATCGCGGCCATCCACCAGAATGCGACCGCTGCTCGGCTCATAGAAGCGACAGATCAGATTCACCAGGGTGCTCTTGCCGGAACCGGTTGCGCCAACAAGCGCAACGGTCTGTCCGGCTTCAACCTGCAGCGAAAAATCTTCCAGAATCTGCTCACCCTTGGTATAGCGGAAACTGACATTTTCAAACTCGATTTCGCCCCTCAGCCGTGGCCATTCAGCCAGTCTGGGTTCAAGCACACTACCGTATTGCTGCAACACCTCAGGTGAATCCACTATTTCCGGTTCTGTCGCCAGCAGGGTAAACACCCGCTCACCAGCTGCCCGGGCACTCTGCAGCTCTGAGAATACCCGCGCCAATTCACGCAGGGGATCAAAGAGCTGGGCAGTGTATGCCAGGAAGGCCGCCAGGGTACCGAATGTCAAAAGCTCTGACGCTACCTGGAAACCTCCGTTCCACAAGGCAAATGCCGTTCCGACTGCACCGAAAAACATGACAACCGGCTGGTACAATGCGCTGAACCAGGCCGAGCGCACGCTGACCATATTCATGCGTCCCGACAGATGCCGGAACTCGAAATCAGCCTCATCCTCACGGTTGAGGGTCTTGGTGGTCATTGCACCCATCAGCCCCTCGTTGTAGGAGGCCGTCATCCGGCTATTGGTTCTACGCACCAGCTTCTGGCTGCGAAGAATCCGGTCCTGGAAAAAACGGCTCACCCAGATCAGGGCCGGAACAACCGAAAGCGTAATCAATGCCAGCTGCCAGTTCAGCACCAGCATAATCGCAGAAATCCCGGTTATCGTGGTGAAACCCCAGACAATGTCCACAAAACCCCAGCTGATCGTTTCCCCGACTTTCTGTACATCGGAAGTAATCCGGGTCAGAATCCAGCCGGCAGGTGTCCGGTTGAAGTAATCCAGCTCAAGCTTCTGCACATGGTGAAAGGTCTTGTTCCGCAAGTCATACATAAGCGACTGCTCAATATGACCAGCCAGCATAATCAGCGTGAAAACATTCAGCCCCTGCCAGCAGACCATGCCGAAAAACAGGAGCACGAAGGTCTCAAGCCCCTCTGCCGAACCGGGAACTATAAAATTATCCACGGCATAACGGGTCCACAGTGCAAAGGTGGCGTCAATGCCGCCAACCATGAACATGACCAGCGCCAGCGCTGCCACATACATCCGGTATGGCTTCAGATAGGGCAGCATCTTCCGTATGAAAGATGCTGCCTTCCGGCGCTTCGAACGCACGGGTCGCAGAGAACGCTTCCTGCCCCCGGGCCTCAATTTTTTTAATATATCCAGTACACGTATCATACAGCATCCTCCTGAATAGCTGTCTGCAGGTCCCACAGGGTTCTGAACAAACCTTCCTGTGTCACCAGCTCAGGGAATGATCCCTGTTGAATAATCCGCCCTCCCTTGAGGACGAGAATCAGATCGGCACCAGCCAGGGTAGAAACCCGATGGCTGATCATAAAAACCGTTCTGCCGGCACCCCGCCGGTGAATGGCCGCCTGCACCGCCTTGTCGGTCTCTGTATCCAGGGCCGACAGCGAATCATCAAAGACCATAATCGGTGAATTGGTCATGAGCGCCCTGGCAATAGCCACCCGCTGCTTCTGACCGCCCGAAAGTGTCACTCCCCGTTCACCAACCGGGGTATCATAACCCCGTTCAAAATCAACAATCGATCGATGAATCGATGCATCACGCGCTGCCTCGAAGACCTCGAGCTCACGCATCTGCTGACCGGCGGCAATCCCGATATTCCGCTTGATACTGCGTCCGTATAAAAACGGCTCCTGCAGCACCAGACTGATGTTCCGGCGGACCCAGGCCATATCATATTCCCCGAGCTCGCGCCCGTTGAGCAGCACCCGTCCCTGCTGAGGCCGGTACAAACCAGCAAGCAGGGCCACCAGCGTCGACTTCCCGGCCCCCGTCGGCCCGAGAATTCCCACTGTCTGTCCAGCTTTCACATCAAAACTGACATCCTGCAGCACCGGACTCTCTCCATCATAGCTGAAATGCACATGCTCAAAGCTGATGTCCCCGCTCACCGGCAGACGCAGTCCGCTGCAGTTCATCTCTTCTTCCGGCTCATCCAGAATCGCCCGGATACGCTCAATGGCCACAAATGCCTTGCCCATATCCACCAGAACCCGCCCCATCTGCCGCACCGGCCAGAGAATCATCCAGACCGATGAGGTAAACAGCAGCAAAGTACCCAGGGTAATCTGCCCCTGCACTGCCCACAGCGTTCCCACGGAAATAACCGCCAGAATCTGCAACAGACTCATAATGTCGGTACTCGCCCAGAAGGCAGCAAACCAGGTAATAAGGCGCATCGTGACCTTCTGGTAATTCTTGTTCAGCTTGTCAAAGCGTCCATACTCATAGGACTCACGCCCGAATGCGCGAACCACCCGAATGCCCGTCAGATGCTCCTGCACCACGGTTGTCAGGGCAGCTTCTGCCTCGTCACTCACCTTGAATGTCCGCTGTATCTGCCCGAAAAACAGCACAGAGGAAATAATCGCCAGCGGAATAATCGGCAGCGAGACCAGCGCCAGCGGCACATGAATCGAGAAGGTCACAATCAGCGCTGCCGCCACCAGGAACAGGGCATTCCCCACCTGAACCAGCTGCAGTGCCATAAACTTCCGCACCGTATCCACATCACTGGTGCAGCGCTGCAGCAAGTCACCCTTCTCGGCCCTTGCATGGTACGCAGCCGGCAAGCGGTTCAGATGACGATACAGGCGGTCACGCAGATTACGGCTGCCAGCCTCACTCGACTGAGCCGCCAGATATCCCGACAAAAACACAATTCCGCCCTGCAGCAGACTCGCCCCCACCAGCAGCAGCCCCGGCAGCCACAGATTCGAACGCAGCATATCACGGCCGAAAATCCCGAACAGATCTCCGATTACCGGATGCGTCGTAAAGGCTTCCGTCCCGATGACCGAATCGATCGTCGCCCGGATAATCAGCGGCGGGGCATAAGAAATCAGCGCCCCCAGACCAAGCAGCAGCACCGCAACAAGATACAAACCTTTGTGTCCCGACAATGTCTGCCACATTACATACAGACTATTCGGTTTCTTTTTCATAACTAACTCCAAAAAATAAACAATAAGAAATCCAGGCGCTGTCCCTGCATGCGGCACACAACACAAAGCTGTGACCAGATACACGGACCTGATTTGGACGGGGGTGAGAACTGTTAAACTGTACGATTAAGAAGAAAAATCGGCGTGAAGCCGGAGGTCAAAGATGCAGTCGTTCCTTCAAACAAGGAGCATCCATGACAGAACCGTACAGACAGTTCACAAAACCAAATCCGAAATGGGTTGTGGGGGCAAATCTAATCTGTACTTTATTCATGAAATAACTCCTTTGAAAGTTGGCACTAATAATAAACCAATTCTCAAAAGCAGAGCAAGTATATTTTATCAAAATTTCGCGGAATTCAGCTGTTTTTTTACAGGATTTGTGACTATCAATGGTCGCGGCCCTCGTGGGAGCGCGCCGGAGCCAGGAAATTTCGCGTAAACTACACCGAATGCACCCGAAAGAACCTGCCTCCGGCTCTCCCGGGTCGAAATACCAGGCAGGAAGTCATCACCTGCCGCTACGCATTCCCGACTGCACCTTCCACAGTTCGCTGTAGATTCCGCCGACGGCCGTCAGCTCGTCATGGGTCCCCTGCTCGACCAGTTTGCCTTTGTCCAGCACAAGAATTTGATCGGCATGACGTATGGTAGAAAGCCTGTGCGCAATGACAATGGTCGTGCGGCCGGGAGCAATATGCTCGAGCGATCTCTGGATCGCAGCCTCTGTTTCGTTGTCTACCGCACTGGTAGCCTCATCCAGAATCAATACGGATGGATCCTTGAGCAGCGCCCGGGCAATGGAGACCCGCTGCCGCTGTCCACCGGAAAGCTTCTGTCCTCGCTCACCGACAATAGTATGATAGCCCTGCGGCAGCTCACGGATAAAGCCGTCAGCCTCGGCCAGACGGGCCGCCTCCTCTACCCGCGCCTGTAGTTCAGGACCGGGATTCTCGAGCTCAGCGGGATCACTTAACTCCTGCGCCAGCAGACCATAGGCAATATTTGCAAAGACCGAACCATGAAACAGAAACACATCCTGACTGACAAAGCCGACATTCCGGTACAGATCCGCAAACCGGATATCCCTGACATCATGACCGTCAAGTAGCAGCCTCCCGCCACGCACATCGTAGAGCCGCAGCAAAAGCTTGATCATGGTTGTCTTGCCGGAACCGGTAGCTCCGACAACTGCTGTTGTCTTGCCGGCCGGAATCGAAACATTCAAGGACTCGATAACCCGCGGGCCGGTGCGGTAGGAAAAATCAACATTCTCGAATACAAAATCACCACGCAACTCTGCAAGCTCACGACTGCCATCCGGCAAGTGCTCTTCGGTATCCAGCAAGGCAAAGACCCGGGCTGATGATGCCATTGCCCGCTGATACTGGTCGAAGGTCTGCCCCAGGCGGGTAAGCGGCCAGAGCAGGCGCTGGGTCATAAAAATCAGCACTGAATACAGACCGACATTCAGGTTGCCCAGCAGGACAGCTCGTCCGCCAAAAACCATAATACCAATAAAACCCAGCACGATAATCATGCGGATCAGTGGTACGAATCCCGAGCTGACCAGAATTGCCCGCCGATTGGATTCCCGGTAGCTGTTGCTGTCTCCGGAAAGCTGGGCATGCTCGAAATTCTCTGTCCCGAAAGTCTTGATAGTCGCAATACCAGAAAGATTGTTGGAGAGTCTATGACTGATCTCACCGACTGTCCGGCGAACCCGTTGGTACAGGGGTTCCAGCAAGCGTTGATAATACAGAGAACCAATTATAATGACCGGCATCGGCAGCAGTGCCATCCAGGCAATTTCCGGGGCTGAAAGCAGGAAAAAGCCACCGATTGCCAGTACTGTAGTCGTCACCTGAATAATATCGTTCGCACCGGCATCCAGAAAGCGTTCAAGCTGATTCACATCATCGTTGAGAACCGCCATAAGCTGTCCGGAACTGCGCTCCTCGAAGAAACTAAGTTCCTGATTCTGGACATGAGCATAGCAGCGAGTCCGCAGATCATGCTGCACATCCTGGGCCAGTCCTCGCCACCAGAGATTGTAGACATACTCAAACACCGATTCCATTGCCCACACAAAAAACGACAGACCTGCCAGCAGCATGAGCTGCTGCTCGGTTCCACGCGGAGCAAAACGGCCCAGCAGGGAGGCATCTCCCTGGACCACAATATCCACTGCAGCCCCGATCAGCAAAGGAGGTGCAAGATCAAAGAGCTTGTTGAGAACTGAAAACAGACCAGCTGTATACACACGTAGACGGTAGGCAGCAAGAAAAGACAATAAACGCCGCAAGGGGCGGGAAACAGGTGTATTCATGCCATTACTATACACGGAGAGCTTATCGCTGTGAAAGACGCCGACATTACACGCACAGCCATATATCACCTGACATGGATGTATTTAACATTAATTTCATTGACGCTCCCGAAATGCACAGTATACTGATTTCAAGGAGTCAGTCATGGAATTCACCAATACAACGTATGAGAATTTAATACAGGAAATAGAAAAACTCACCGGCACATGGGGAGCGCAGGCACTGAAGGACAACGACATTGCCTTCCACATCGCGTCTATCGCATACATAGCCGGAAGTGAAGATCCAGACCGCTATGCCGCAGTGAATCTGGCAATATATCTTGCAGGAACCGTCTCGGAGCTTTCTCACTACCGGGAATCAGATGCAGGTTCACTGGACTCACGCCTGGCCTTCTTTCGTTTCGGCAAAAAAGCCGACCCTGAAATCGTTGGAACCGGTATGGACATGCTCAAATTGCTCATGCTGAAGGACTATCAAACGGATCAGGAGAAGGATGCCACAGAGGAGAAGATGAATCCTTTTACCCAGGGACACTTTTCACATGAAGACATCGACCTACTCGAGCAGAAAATCGGGCTATCACCTCACAAAGAGCTATTTTCCTTGTCCACAATGGAGCCTACTGGCTGGAATTAACTATTGTGAAAATATATAAAATCCAAAAAGCCATTGCAATTGCTATTACTTCACTAGCTATTTTTGGTATCGGTAGCCAAGTTACACGTTTAGTCTCAGGAGGACAAAATTCATCATTCTGGATTATCGTAAATACCATCTGTGTAATATACGGTACTCTTTCTTTCATGTCTGACAACCAAGTTATTCGATATAGCCAAGGATTTCTATTTCTCATTATTGCTAGTCTAATAATACAGCCTTCTATAAATGCTTTTGCAGGTATCTGGCTGATGATATGTGGTCTGATCCTCCTGTTCAAATATTCTTTCTTCAGCAGTATCAAACGAGTTGTACCTGTTCTAATATTTTGCATGAGCATGCTGACTCATGCTGCTATCAGAAATAATCAGACTTCCCAGCTCATCGGCATATTGCCAATGATTTTGTTTAGCTTCGTTATATTCTATCTAATTTTTGAAGAACCTCATCAGCAGGCAATACAGAAAATTCGCCACCTCGAACCCTTATCAAAAATTGGCCGTAACGGGACTGCAATTGTCCACTCCGTCAAGAACAAGATCTCCAACCTGGAAACCTGTACAAATTTTCTACGATACGATCTGCTGACAAAAGAAGAGGTCATAGAGAAGTTTGATTCAAGCCTTGCAGATATAAAAGAAACAATTAATGGACTCCTGGCAATATCCAATGCAGGCTATGATGGCGCTGAAGAAATACTCACACATAATCTGTCCGAGCTGCTGACAGGATTATCCATCCTTCTTAAACAGGACAGAGTTCTCCTGCAATATGCTGATTTGAACATCAGCATTCAGCCGGGTGTTCATGCATC
The DNA here is from genome assembly GCF_054657935.1 of Spirochaeta dissipatitropha. Taxonomy (NCBI): domain Bacteria; kingdom Pseudomonadati; phylum Spirochaetota; class Spirochaetia; order Spirochaetales; family Spirochaetaceae; genus Spirochaeta; species Spirochaeta dissipatitropha. The sequence goes on from NZ_BAAHXT010000005.1 coordinate 253,265, forward strand.
CTTCAATAAATTCTCTTTCATTCTGGCATTCGAAAATATTATACAGAATGCGGTAGAAGCCCTTCAGCAAAAAGGCAGCAGGGGACAGATCGACATAATCCTCGAACATGACAGCCTGGAAATCCGGAATAATGGGGGCATGATCCCCACATGTATCTCCTGTGCGAAGGACTGCAACAACTGCCCCCTGTACAAAAACATAGGCCGAACAGACAAACCATCAGGTTCAGGAACCGGCTTGCCGCAGGTAATCGACATGGTGAATCAAGCCGGCTGGAGTCTGAAAATCCGCGGCTATAATGGCGATATGACTTCAATCAGTTTTCAGACAGTCTGATTTCCCGATAACAGGCTATACAGCGTCCTGGCTCTCTGGATTATGGCTTCCGGGCGGTTCTCGGGAAGTGATAGATCCGTCCGACCTGCGGCCATAGCCGATAATTCACCCTGCAGGTAGGCATGGAGAATTCTACCGGCCTCTTCAAGGGCTTCGTCAGTTACATCCGGTTTTCTGTATTGATCAAGCCAGGCTGCCATTATAGGTCTCGGCTTGCCCAGACTCGGCTGCACTGAGGCCGGAGGAGGGCCTTCAAGCCGTTCCTCCCAGATTAGACGGAACCAGGCAGGGTGCTGCGTGAAAAACCTGACATACACATCGAACAGACTTCCATCCTCAAGAGGACCCGGAATTTCTGCTGTAGTCCGCAATTCAAAAGGGGCGGTCAGGCGATCAAGGGCTGCACCCAGGCAATGCCAGTAGAGATCTTCCTGTGACGAGAACCAGTTGTAGGCATTGGTGTGAGCACAACCGAGATGCCTTGCAACCGCCCTGAGATTAAGCTCTCTCAGGCTGATTCCCTGATCCAGCAGTTCCAGAACGGCGTCGATAAAGGCCTGTTTTCCTATTGTATTTCTTTTCACATTCACTATTTCCTGTCGGTCCGGAACCAGTTCGATTCTCCCTGCAAGCCATCCTCAAGCCGGGTTGCCAGAAATTCATAACTGAAACTCTCTACCCAGGGCCTTCGTGACATTCCCGGCGGCTGCCAGGCCTTAACAGGCTGGAGAGCAAAGCAATATTCATTATTTTTGTACTCTATATAGTACTCGCCTCCGATCACTGCATCAACATCATTAACCGATACCGTAAAGCGGCCATACACTGCCTGATCCTCCGCTATATGCCGGATTTCCGGAAGCGGCGGCTGAAAGTCAAATCGTATACTGCTCTCCCCGGTATTATAAACCGCAGAAACCAGTTCCGGGTATTCATGATTCCAGCTGAAATCATAACGGGCATTGGATATTACGACATGATCAGATCCGGATTCCAGAGAAACAGACGATACTTTTCCATTTATCTCCGGTAGTAAATCGGCAACCACAACCCTGCTGGAATATCGGCTATACAAAACCCTGCGTCCATCCAGGAGTAGTGGAAATACAACCGGCGTCCTCTCGACATCATCAATCACAATCTCAACCAGGGTGTTCCTCTTCCTGACCATACTGAACTCATCGAGAAATACCATCGGAAAGGAGGAAGGATTTTCCGTTTCCGAGGACACCGGGGCGAGAATGGCAGATGTCTCACTGGAATCCTTAGTCTCCCGGACCACAAAGCTTATACGTCTACCATCGATGTCAACAATATCCAGTGAGGCAGACAAGCCGCTTTCATGTGTCTCGATTCCGAGTTCAAAATCCTGCTCAACAAACTCCGGTTGGTTCAGCAGAGCAGATACGGCTTCTATTCGTTCAATGCTCATAGGAAAACCCGGCTGATAGTAGTACACCCTGCTCCCATCATGACGAGCCAGAATAGCAACGCCTTTCAGCTCTTCTCCTACACGGAACAGCTGAATTTCGAAAGCCTGATACACCGGATCGTCCTTTACATCAATCAGCATGAGGCGTTCAATATTATCATGATCAAGAGATATCAGCGGTAGCCAGGTGCCATCCCAACTGCCTGCATAGATCTCCAATCCGTGAGTATCCGGCTGGCCACGGAACCAGCTGTCCCTTGAGAGAATAGATGACGGCACTGTCATGCATCCACTGAAATGCAGTAGAAGGATTATGATGAATCCAGTTTTTAATAATTTCATGTTCCATTTCCTTGTTAGTTTCTGTAATCCTGATTATTCAATTACCACTGGTAATTACCAGTGGTAATATAGCAATACACCACAAATTATGTCAATATGGAACACATTCAAAGGATGCATTTGTCACTTCAAGGAGAATACTATTCACTACTTCACAGAACAGCTAACACAGACGCTGCATGCATTTGCAGTATTGGACGATGAATGGGAAACCTATACCAACAGTTATATTCTGGAAAAAGAGTCAGGAATCATTATGGTTGACTGCGGTAAGAAACAGCACTACCCGATTCTCAGTGAAGCTATGAACAAGGCAGGGTTCAGACCCGAAGACATTAGCATTATTCTTGCAACACACGGTCATTTTGATCATGCAGGGGCAGCGGTGCTTTTTCCGAATGCGCAGGCTTATCTGCACCACAGCGATATACATTTCATACCGGATGAAGACAGAAGTTTTTTCTCGGAAAACATTGTAGAGGCAGGAAACAGTGTCGGCATAGATGTAGTTCATCTGGGACACCATAGCCCCGGGTCCTGCGCTCTATTTGACAAAGAGAGCAAGGCGCTGTTCTGCGGAGATCACCTGACTTTCTTCCGGTCAGACATTCCGGATGGACAGATTGCAGGCGAACACGAAGCAAGCAGAACAAAGGCTATCCGTTTTGTGGAAGCACTGGCAGATCATCCGAGGAAACAAAGGCTGCTTCGCTTCACTCCTTTTCCGCTGTTTCTCTCTGGTTTGCTCAGGCTGCTGGAATTCCCTGCCAATTATTACTGCAGTGGTCACGGGCCTGTTCTCCATGGAAGAATCCATGAGTTTCTGCAGAAGCTCCTTGCAGCTGCAGAAACAAAAGACCTATAATATTTAATATGGAGATAACAACAGCTCTAAAACTCAGCCCGCAACAGCAGAATCTGCTTTCTATGCACAGTGCCCTGAATGTATTGAACGTGGTCATCTATGAGCTGCTTATGCTCACACAGGCCTATGGTGCGAATCCTCATGCAGAAAGGGTGGAGCACGAACTCCATTCTGCAGCCGATTCACTGCGGGATCCCGCAGCCAGCAAGGCCCTCATGGACAACATTCAGGATTTTATCACTGCGGCCAGAACAGAACTGCTGCAATGGAAAGCAGAACTCGACAGCCAGCAACAGGATTTGCGCTCCTTCGATCAGGCAATAGAGAACCTTGAATCAATATTCTCCATCCTGGCAATCCGCGCGCGGGAACTGTCCATGCGCTTTGACAACCCGGATTCCCGGGAGATTTTCGATATTGAAACTCTGAAGCATAATTACCTCAACGTGCTGCTTGCAATCGAAAAAAACAGCAAGGGCCGCTATCGTATTGTCTACAATCTGGCTGAGCATGACGGTGGTGCGTATCTTGTTAACCTGAGTATTACCAGTCACGACAGCACAAGCATTACCATGCCGTCAGTGTTCCAGGACATAATCCGGGACCTGCTGGCAAACGCCCGAAAATACACCGATCCAGGAGGCCGAATTGATGCAGGCCTGTATGACAGCGGTGAAGAACTGAAATTTGTTATTCGCGACAGTGGTCATGGAATACCTGAGAATGAGATCGAAGAAGTTGTCAGCTTCGGCACACGTGCCAGCAATGTGCACGCGCCCACCCGTGGTGGAGGATTCGGACTGACCAAGGCCTACTACTTTACCAAGAACTTTGGAGGCAGAATGTGGATTGACTCTTCCCCTGGCAATGGAACCAGAATCGAAATCCGACTGCCGGCAAGCAAGCCATAATTCCGGCCTCCAAACAGCTTATATCAGCCCAGCATCACTGCTCCGATAATGCCGAAAAGCATCAGGGGTATGTTGTAGTGCAGGAAGGTTGGAACACAGGTGTCCCAGATATGATCATGCTGGCCATCTGCGTTCAAACCAGCTGTCGGTCCAAGAGTACTGTCAGATGCCGGTGAACCAGCGTCCCCCAATGCTCCTGCGGTCCCTATAAGCAGAATGGTCGCCGGTAACCCGAAGCCGAGACTGGCCGCCAGGGGAACATAAATTGCGGCAATAATCGGAATTGTACCAAAGGAAGTGCCCAGACCCATGGTTATAAACAGACCGATAACAATCATAATAATAGCGCCGATTAACTGATTCCCACCCAGCAATACATTTGCAGAAGCGACCAGTGGATCAACACCACCGGTTGCACGGATGACAGCACCATAGCCGCTGGCTACCAGCATTACAAAGGCAATGAAACCCATCATACCGATTCCACTGTTCAGCATTGCATCCAGATCCTTCCAGCGGACAACCCCGCCAGCGATCATAATTGCGATCCCCAGAAGAGCACCAATGTGCAGTGAATTAATCGGGCTGACCTGTACGGCGAGTGCACTCAATGCTCCAATCAGAGCGATCCAGTGCTTTCTTGTCATTTTATAGTTCCCGTTACTGTTTTCGGTCTTATCAGTCCCGGAGTCAGGAATCTGATCCTGAACATGCTTGCTGAGATCATATTCTCTTGGCTTACGGTAAGTAATCAGTACAGCAACGATCAAACCGATCAACATGGCGAGTCCGGGTATCCACATAACCTGCCAGATACCGCTCTGCTCCACCATCATACCGTTTTCATTCATCTGATCGCTGATTATTCCGTGGAAGATCCAACCATAACCGAAAGGCAAGGCTACATATGGTGCCTTCAGACCAAAGGTGAGTGCTGCTGCAGCAGCTCGACGGTCGATCTTCAGGGAGTTCATCACACCAAGCAACGGTGGAATCAGAATTGGAATAAAGGCAATATGGACAGGAATCAGATTCTGCGACAGCGATGCCACCGCTGCAATTACCAGCATGAACATGACTGCCTTGTTGCGGATGAACACAACAATCCGCCTTACAAGCACTTCAGCCAGACCTGAATGATGAAGGGCTGCAGCCAGCGTTCCAAGCAGAATATAGCTTAATGCAGTGCTGGAATTACCTCCCATCCCGTTAATGAGCAGACTCATTGTCTCACCCAGGGGAATGCCGGAGAGCAAGCCGGCAGTCAGGCCAGCCACAATCAGGGCGATTAGTACATTCAGTTTAAGCAGACACAACACAACCATCACACAAACGGATACAAAAACGGGATTCAGAAGCATAAACCCACCTGTTAAATTTGATGCGTGCATTTTAGCATGAAATATACATAATGGAAATCAAAAATAACAAAGTATCAAAAGCCTAACTGCAGCTGATCACTGAATGGATCGGTATCCAGAAGGTGACCTACTGCGGGATGTCGGCAGGATGATTCACCGCTGATCCGCAGCAGTGAATCGCCCAGATCGACCGTCTCCACAATACTGCGCCAGATTGGCTCCAGCTGATGACGGACATAGTGTCTGTAGTCCGGTTCGGCATGAGGCATAGCAAGCGGCTCTGCTCCATTCAGGGTCATGATGTAATCAATTCTTCCCTTCTGCTTTGTCCAACCGAGCTTGCGTGCGGCGCGCACCTGCGGGGTGGCAGCATGCGTGTACTCAGCAGCGGGCCGACGCAGAACTTTTCGATAAACCAGCAGATCATCCAGCTCGGCATTGTGCAGTCTTGTCAGTGTGTGCCGGACATACTCTACAAGCTGGGTGGCATCGGCACCGGAAAAAAGCAGTTCCAGGATTGCTGTCTGAAAATCTCTGGCCAGTCTGGTGTAATCGCTGCGGGCAGCTTCAATACCGCGAATCTCAAGCTTGCCATCCCTGCTGGATCCTGCGTAGCCCTTGGCTCGGCCACGAACGCGCTCATCTGTATTACCAGCGCGCAGTTTTGGAAGCAGCAGCCAGGAATATGCCGACTCAAAACGCAGGTGTATTGTGGATTCAAGCTCAAACTCCTGACGGATATACTCATCGAGCCGCGAGTTCAAGACTGCCGCTAGCTCGGCGGCTTCACTGTCTGAAACAGATTTTCCGCCAGCAAATACAAAAACAGAATCGGTATCCCCATACAGCACCGTATATCCGGCTTCCCGGAAAAAATCACGTGCAAAAAGGAGACACACCTTTCCGAAGCCGGTAATTGCTCCGGCAAGCTCCCGGCGAGCATATCGGCAACCCTCTGAACCCAGAACACCATAGAAAGAATTCATAAGGATCTTGTAGACATACGCTCCGACAGAATCATCATTCTCGATTGATTTTTCACGGGCTGCGAAGTAACTATCCAGCAAACCACGCAGGATTCCCTCTTCATAGACAAAGCGCGCTCCATTTGGTGCTGTTAAAGCCTTTGCCTCAGGATTCTGCCTCGCTCTTTCGTAACTAAGAGGATCAATATTAAATGTTCTCATAATAGAGGGGTATAGACTGCGGAAGTCAAAGACCAGAACATTGCAGAAAAGCCCGGGTATCGGCTCAAGTACAGTCCCGCCCGGAGCACCGAATGCCGCATCCGCTGCTGCAGTGGCCGGAGGAATTATCCGCCGGCGCATCAATTCCTGATCATATAAGCGCTCGAATACCGGAATACTCGTCCAGGCCATGTCGAGACTCATTCCGGTCAATCCGGATCGTGCTTCGGTCAGGGCATCCAGCCCCGTTTCTCCGAGAATGTCGAGAACAAGCTGTGAATCCTTCAGACAGTACATGCAGAAAGCCACAGGATCTTCCCCTCGAAGTCGTTCAAGTTCCTCCATCTTGTCCGATGCAGAAGAATCGCCTGCATAACCAGAACCCGCAGATTTTCCGTGTCCAAGCACCGCCTGAGCGACTGTCTCGAGCCGCATATCCTCAAAGCGTTTCCCTGATCCCCGGACTATGCGCATGGCATCCACTACCTGCCTGCCCGGCACAACAACTCTTACAAAACCGGAGGCGGCACGCCTGACCTCCGTTCTGTCCTGCGAGCTTCTACCTATATCAAAGGGCAGTCCATGTGCAGTGAAGCGCTGTTCCAGTACCGTCATATCGAAATCCGTGACATTCCAGCCGGTTATGACATCAGGATCCCAGTTGACAATCAGTTCTGAAAAGCGTCTTAGCAGTTCAGACTCACTGACAAAGAACTCAATCAAGGGATCATTCGGAACCTCACCTGCGATGTCACCGAAATACAATATCAGGCATTTATCAGTGCAAACCAGCGAGACAGCGATTACCCTGTTGTCCCTGTCAGTCTCTATATCTATAGCCATCCAGCGAAGCTGTAAAGCAGATTGGCCGCCGGGGACATAATCCAGTGGCTCAAGGGATGGATTCCGAAAGTAGAGATCCACCCTTCTGGCTCTTGCGGCTCCCCCTTCAATACGTACCAGACTCCGGATTCCACTGGAAAGCAGCACACGGTCAACAGGGCTCATGTTGAGAGGCCCCTGTCTGCCTGGTTCACCTGTCCAGGTTTCCCAACCCCCTGGCTCCTGCTGTGATCTGTCAATTGTCGCTGCAAAACTCTGGCCGGTCAGAAGACGACCAGCGAGCCGAACCTCATTTCCACTGCTCCAGGCATGGACAATAAATCCTGTAGAACTTGTTGTATCCATGACCATCCAGCTCCTCTCCCGATCTTTGCATGTATAATAACGGATAATATGGCACGTGTCAGACCTTGCAGGTATGCGCCTTTGAAAAATTCCCGGTTTCACCTCTCTATACCCAAGTTTTTTACTCATGTATATGCTATACTGTGAGATATGAAAGCCATACAATTCAAACCGGTTAAAAAATTGTGGCTCCCTGCTTTTCTCTTGTTATCTGTAGTAATCTCCCAGGCTCCTGCAGGAGGACGTTCCGATGCACCTGCAGGGGATTCTGATGCAGATCTCGTAAACGCCACAGCAAGGGTGGAATACCTTGAAGGTGATGTCAGGGCTGACGGAGAACTTCTCAACATTGGAGATGCTCTGTTTCCAGGGATCCAGATCATTACAGGCCCGAATGGAATTATCGAGATAACCTTCGGACAGGGTAATATTCTAAGGGTAGAAGAAGACACGTCACTCAGCCTGAACCTTGCCGATCCAACAGAAGGCCTCGATATTCAAAGAGGATCAGTTGCAGCTGTTTTCGAAGGCCTTCAGACAATCGGCGTCGGACCGGCCCGAAGTCTGAATGTAAGGACTCCAGTTGCTGTAGCAGGAGTACGAGGTACTGTGTTCTACATCAAGGTAGAAAGTCAGGACAGCACGTATGTCTGTACATGCCATGGAGAGCTGGTGTTCGAAGACGGCAAGTACACTGTACGGTCTGCCCGGCATAATGCTAATCGCTTTTTCCGCGAAGACGACAGGGTAAGATTCGAAGAAGCAGAAGAACTCTACCATGACAGTGCATCTCTTGACGCTGTGGCAGAAACCGCAGGAGTAAACATCAGGTGGGGTGAAGAGCCGAATCTCTAAAAACGGCTCTGGCTCACAGTCCCCCACCTGCTGCATACTGATCAGTCAGCCAGAATCTGTTCCCGAACCCAGCGACCGCTTTCTGTTAAATGTTCATCCGGCGGCCAATATGGTATTCCCCGTGAGTTCACACGACTGGGTCGCAGGGGCCCCTGAGGCTGGATAATTGTTAATCCATTCCCGCGGCGCAGTGCTGTCAGGATCGCCGATATTTCGTCCCTGTTGGACAGATTCCAGTTCACCCAGCTGATGTTGTGCTTATCGAGAAAATCAAGCCATTCCAGAGATTTCTCCAGAAACGGCCCACCGTCTCCGGAAGCCAGGCTGGTCCCCCACTCTGATACAAAAACCAACTGACCCAATTCTATAGCTTTCCTGGCTTTGTCACGAAGTGCCTCCCCGTGTGTTCCAGCATAAAAATGCAGGGCATAAGACAGGTTAACTCCCTCAACAGGATCTGCCGCTGCAATATCTACATCCTGACTCCAGTTCGGAGTACCGATTATAATCAGATTGTTTGGATCGATTTCCCGAATGAGATCTACCATTGACTGGGCATAGGGCTTCAAATCCAGTGACCAGTCCAGCGGTCCATTCGGTTCATTCATAATCTCATAAATTATATGAGGATATTCACCATACTTTTCAGCAATACGTGTAAAGAAATCCGGTGCACCGGAATACACAGGATGCCTTGGATCGCCTGGGGCATGCACATGCCAGTCAACGATCACATACATCCCTCGCTCGATAGCAAGCTCAATGCCCCGCTCGACGACATCCGCTATTCTCGGTCTGGTTGCATACCCTGCCTCTCCGACATACATAGCCAGGCGTATAACATCCACACCCCAGTCGTATGCCAAGGCATCGAAGGCTTCTGCATTTACAACTCCCTCATAATGCTGCAGTCCTCCTGTACTGACACCCTTCAGCTGAACTTCCTCACCATGTTGATTCATGAGCCTTCCATTCTGTACCGAAAGCTGACCATGACGGGCAACCGGGGTCTTCGATGGATCACGGGGATCGGCTCTGAACCCGGCACAACCGAAGGCAAGAAAAAGTATAAGTGAAGCCAGAAGACCCGGCAAAAGAAATTTAATTGGAAAACGAAAATAATTATACATATGTTTAACCTCTCAGCCACATGTTAACACGAAATATGCTCTGTGACATCTGAATATTCAGAAATCAGGACTGAATTGAATACAACAAAGCCCCGGAAAAAATTTCCCGGGGCCATACAGAATCTGTTTTTATAATAGATTCACATCTCTTCTGTTGAACAAGGCTATACCTGTGACCAAGAGAACCACGCTCACCAAGGACATTATAATCAATGGAAAAAACGCAAGACTTTCAGTCGGACCCGGTATATGCGTGAATGGTGAGATATTCAGAAGCCACTGAGGAAAATCAAACATTGGACCAAAAAACGGTCCGGCCAGAAGACTGATTCCCAGGGCTGTTCGGGAGAGGATTCCACTATATTTTCGGGCAATACCGAATGTTAGTATACAAAATCCTGCGACGGCAAACAATGCAGGAGCCTGCATCAAGGATCCTTCCAGGAGCTTTATAAATCGGATATCTGTCTCACCTATGGTCGCCAGCCCGGCACCTATTCCCATAGCTATCAGCATTAAGGTAGTTCCTGCAGAAAAAATGAAAATATGGCTGATCAACCAGGAAAACCGACTGACCCTGGTGGCAAGAACAGGATCTGCCAGTCCTTCTTTTTCTTCTCCCACAATTCTCATAAATGCCTGCACAACATAGAACACCAGGAAAGAGGCCGAGAATCCTATTATCATAAGAATGAACGACTCGTTAGTACCTAAACTGTCCTGAAATATTTCTGCCGACATCTCTAACTCACTCATTGCATGGCTGAACTCACCAAGGGCCGAGCCGAACAGTAAACCTATGAGCCCCATGACAATTACCCAGGTGAATAAAGCCTTTCTCTGCAACCTCCATGCTAGTCCCAGAGGACTGAGTAAAGAGCTGCCAGCTTCCACCCGTCCTGGTTTGGACGGAATCAAGCCATCGCCAACATCCCGTCTGCTTTCAAAATACATGGCAAGCAGGCCGCACACACCGAACATGACAGGAGCGAAAAAGAGCGGCAGTATATGGTTATCTGCAAAGGCATGAACCTGCTGATACCAGCCGAAAGGTGAAAGCCAGACCGGCCATGCTGCCTGTAATTCATAGGATCCCAAGGGTACTTCACCCAGCATGTTACCGAATGAGGCAAGCAAAAAGAACCCGCCGATTGCCATTCCTGCCATAGCATTGGCGCCCCTTGTATTCTGGTTTAATTGAGCCGAAACTGCAGCAACACCGGCGAAAGCCAGATACACGGATCCCAGAGCAAAACCGCCAGCAAATGATCCGGAGAGACTTTCACCAAACGGCAGAAATGACAGAGAGAGAACGAGAGATAGTATGACATAGGTTATGAACGACAATAAAAGTGCAGCGCCAAGACCTGCATGACGTCCAACTACTGTTGATACTACATAATCCTCACAACCCGTATCCTCGTTATTCCGGGTGTGTCTGATCAGAGTAAATGCCCCGAACATGGCAATTATGACAACAATCAGTGTCGATGTTCGCATCATCATGAACCCGCCAATACTAACTGAAGATGCCGGAGCCAGAAGTGCCCGCATGGCTGGATTGTTCATGAACATAATCATCATAGCCTTCATTTCTTCAGGACCTGTCAGGGCTGTTTCAAATGTTGCCAGCATAAGAACAACCATGGCACAGATTCCAGATACCCAGAACACAAGGCGGAGTCTATCCCGCTTGATTGCCAACCGAAGTAAGGTTGACATTCCTGTAAATTCCCTGGATTTCATTACGCATCACCTCCCGTATCAGCAGCGGTTTTCTCTCCTTCACGAAGACTGTCACCGTAATGATGCATGAACAATTCTTCGAGGGTAGGTGGCCGGCTGACAAGCGAGCGAAACCCGTATGGCCTTAGATAATCAATAACCTTATCGATTTTGCTGCTGTCAATCTGGAAATGTATTAAATCATTCTCAAGATGCAGATCATAAACTCCATCAAGATTTTCAAGCCCTGCAACAGGCCGTTCTGTCCGGATACTCATTGAATTCCTGGTAAAATGACGAAGATCATCCAGGGTTCCCGATTCAACGATCTGTCCCTTACGGATGATCGAGACTTTGTCACATAGTTTCTCTACTACTGCAAGAATATGGCTGGATAAAAGAACTGTTTTCCCCTGTTTCTTGAGTTCGAGAACACATTCCTGAAATATTGACTCCATGAGAGGATCGAGACCAGTCGTCGGTTCATCCAGAATATACAGATCCGCATCAGATGAGAATGCCGATATCAGGGCTACCTTCTGCCGATTCCCCTTTGAATACGTGTGACATTTTTTCCGGGGATCGAATTCAAAGCGCTGTATCATTTCATCACGGCGTTGTTTATTTACTCCACCTCGTAGTTTCCCGATCAGATCAATAACCTCACCACCTGACAGACTGGGCCAAAGCTGAACGTCATCCGGAACATACGCGAGATTTCCATGTACCTCAGACGAATGATGCCATGCGTCCTTACCAAACAAATTCACCGTACCTGAAGTTCTCTTCAACAAACCAAGAAGCACTCTGATAGTCGTCGTTTTACCTGCACCGTTTGGCCCGATAAAACCCATTACCTCCCCTTCATTGACTTCAAACTCGAGTTCATCCAGGGCCTTAAATCTTCCATAGTGCTTAACCAGATTCCTGATTTCAATAACTGACATAATTATACCTCCCGTCATTGTATTGTTTGTACTATCACTATAATACAATAAGACAATAATACAAGACCGTCAAGAAAAATGTGCCGGATTGCAGGAAGTAATACTGGATTACTATTGAGCTATTTGCAGATTGATCTGACTTAAAGCTTCGTCGTACCCAGCTTCTGGAGTAAGTTCCCCTTCAAGTACCAGGCCAACGATTGAATACCATATTGAGCTGATCATATGGTCGTATTCGGTATACACCTGAACAGGAATATTAAGAGCAACATCAATAAAAATTTGATGATCAGGCTCATTCATGACCGGATCGTCAAAGGATGTTTTCAGAGCTGGAAAAGCCTCATTGGCTTCAAAAATCGCGAGCTGCACTTCTATTGTACCTGTCAGGTATTTAATAACTTCCCATGCAGCTATCTGCAAATCCGCCGGGACAGAAGCTGGAATGGCAAGAAAGCTGCCGCCAAATGTAGCCATTGCTTTACCGGGAAGATAGGTCACGCACCAATCATCTACTGCAGGGGCAATCCAATCTCGTAGTTCTCTAGCCCACCAGCTGCCGTGGGGCATTGTAACAACAGTTCCATCAGAAAAAGCATTAATCCATGGAAGACTCCATGCATTAAGCTCCGCATCAATTCCAGCCTGGCGGACGGCTGTCATCAGTTCAAGGGCTTCCATGAATTTATCTTTCGGTTCAAGAATTCCGCCATCTGCATCTATCCACCCACCTATCGCACCAGCAAGCGGAATATCAGCAACGTCAAATGCATTTGGAATCACCCATCGACCATCCCCGGTAACCTTTTTAGCTTCTTCAATATAATCCTCCCAGCTATCAAGATTTTTAAAGTCTGCACCTGCCTCGGCAGCAAGATCTTTGCGGTAATATAGAACTCCCGGAGCAATGTCTACAGGAATAGCTATCTGACGACCATCCCCGGTCAGCCCTTGAGCTACTCCAAAATCTACCAGGTCGTGTATTACCGATGCAGCATTAAACGGAAATGCATTCAGGTCGACCAGAGCGGTATTATCTGCGGCAAATTGAGCGATGAAATTAACATGGAATACTTCAATATCATAAGCGCGCTCACCTTCTTCAATTTTGGACACCAACCTATGATGGTGTCCACCGAAGTCATCATTTTTCAGGGTAATATTGATGTTCGGATACCTTGAATTGAAGTGATCTGATTCCAGAACCACCGAGTAGGCAGCACAGCGTTCATCTCCGAATACTCCAAATGTCAGATCATACGACCTTTCCGGATCGAACCCTTCAGTATAAACCATAGGCTCGTCAGTAAGCTCCATATCCTCACTGGAAGCTCTGCTATCTGTAATATCAGGACAAGCAACCAAAATCAACAGCATAAAAAACACAGCACATAGCTGTAATAAGCTCTTCACATACTTCATCTGCACACCTTCCTCCATACACCTTCTCTTTAAGTTCTATGTTCAATAATCCATACTGTCAATATAAATTGTATTATTAAAAATAATTAAAGAAGTGATCGGTAGATGAGTAACTAATCAAGTAAAGTCAAAAAACTTCACAATACATGTTCATCAAGGTGGCTATAGGTCAGTTAAAGATTATTAACATATGGTGGCAGTAAATCAGTCCGTCTGCATCGCTCTCGGCAAAAGGGTGGAAATAAAAAAGGCCGCCTGCATTTGCAGACGGCCAGGTTGGCATCTCCTAGGGGAGTCGAACCCCTGTTGCCAGGATGAAAACCTGGAGTCCTAACCACTAGACGAAGGAGACATTTGATGTGGGAAGCTATCATGTAAAGCATGCTGTGTCAAGCAGCTCCCCACAAAAAAAATTGAGCCGGACAGGGTTCGAACCTGTGACCCACGCCTTAAAAGGGCGTTGCTCTACCTGCTGAGCTACCGGCCCAACGAGGCCAGAAATTACCAGTATTCGGGGATAATGTCAAGCTATACCGGAAAAAAAATCCTGGAACTTTCAATAGAGCTCTTCAAGGCTGCCTCCAGTATTTCCAGACCTAATAATGCATCTACCGGATCTACAGGCACATCAGCAGTTCCATCGATTGCATCGGCAAACTGATGATAAAATCGGCTGTAATCACCAGGAACATGCCCGATATGCTCAGCCTGACCAATGCTGCCGTCCTCAAGGACAGGATAATAAATGGAACTCCGATCATCCACATCTGTTCCCCAGACGACATCAGCCCTACCAGGAACTCTACCTGAGCGGAGTGCAGCTTCCTGAGGATCTACTCCACGAACCGTCCAACTGCCCCGGCTACCAAAAACCCTGAATCGAATCGGCTGCGGATCAGCAACAAAACAGCCGCTATGGAGATGAACTTTAACCCATGGATACTCAAGCAATATATGAAAGTAATCTTCGATTTCGCCACCACTCCGTGTAGCAGCTACATCCGCAAATACAGACAGTGGTTTACCGAACAAGACCAGCGCCTGATCTATTAAATGCGGTCCCAGATCAAAGAGAATACCGGATCCCGGTATATTACGTTCCCGCCAGCGGTCGCGGATCTGAGGCCGGAATCTGTCAAAATGAGAATGAAACTCCCGGATATCACCAAGTTTCTGCTCAGCTATGAGCTCCTTCAAGGTCAGAAAATCATTATCCCAACGGCGGTTATGATACACACTGAGTCGGCAGTCGTGTCTGGCTGCAGTGTGCATAAGATGCCGACCATCCTCAGAATTTATTACCCAGGGTTTGTCGATAACGACATGTTTCCCGGCTTTCAGAGACATCTCCGCTATCTGGAAATGACTCGTATTTGGACTGGCTATTACCACTACTTCTATATCGGCATGTGCCAGCATTTCATCCGGACTGGAATACACTTCTACGTCCGGGTACACCGCCAGAACATCCTCACGGCGGCTGCTTACCACAGCACAGAGTCTGAAACGTTTTGATGCGCTTAAAACCGGGGCGTGAAAAGAGCTACCTGCAAGTCCGAATCCAACCAATCCTGTTCTGTATAATGCACTCATACCTATAATATACTATGATTAAGACATGTTAGATACTCCAGTTTCATCGGGAATCAAGGCTATTGATGATATATGCTGCCTCCTGAAAATCGGTGATAATGTTGTATGGCGTACCTCTGATCACATGCTGTATTCAGATGTAAGCCATTCAGTTCTATCAACAGGACGTAAGCTTGACTGGCCACTGCGTTATTTCCGCTTTGCGAATCATGAGGCCCTATTCCCCGATTCATCCCCGGACTTCAATGATATAAAAATCATCAAACCAGAACCTGAAAAGGGTTTCGAACATTTCATTTCTTCCATTCATAATGAAATCAATGCAACTGGTACAGGGGGGATTTATATATTTGATTCTCTGAGTGATCTGCAGGAGATGTACTTCAGTGATCGTATGATTGGTTGTTTTTTTGAACTCACCTGCCCCTACCTACGCCGCATGGAGACCATTGCATATTTTCGTCTGGATCCTGCAGCTCATTCCAGACATGCTGTTGATCCTATCCGGAAAACTACCCAGGTCTGGCTGGATGCATACTCACTTCCCGACAGCCGATACATCAGTCCCCTCAAAACACGTGAAGATCCTGAAGGTAATCGTCAGCTGCTCTATAAATGGGAGGAGCGCGCTGCCATGGAAATAACCGAGAGTCAAATTGAGTCATCGGTCAGACAGCAGGCTTCCTGGACTGCAATGCCGGCAACATCTGCCCGTCAGATAGATATGTGGGACACAGCCCTGATGCGCTTTGACGACTTACAGCAGGTTCAGGAAACCCGGGATGGGAATACAGACATTCACCGGGAAAAACAACGGCTACAGAATATCGCCGAGCGGATGCTTCTCAGTCATGACAGCAGAATCCTGGAACTGATACAAAGCTATTTCCAGCCGGCTGATCTGAGTCGAATCTGGAAACGGATGATCGGCACCGGCCAGATAGGAGGGAAGGCTGTTGGCATGCTGTTGGCCAGAGCTGTCCTGAGAACTGAACTACCGGACATTCATCATAAGCTTGAGGATCATGATACCTTCTTCGTAGGTTCTGATGTGTATTATACATATCTGGTTGAGAATGATTGTTGGTGGGAACGGCGCAGTCTCCACAGTCCGGAAAGCAGTCTGAAAACGGATCCGGAAATAATGAAGGCAATGCTGAACGGCAGCTTCCCTTCACGTATTATCCAGGCGCTCACTGACATGCTTGAATACTATGGCAAGTCTCCGATTATTGTCCGCAGCAGCAGTCTGCTTGAGGATAATTTCGGAAATGCATTTGCCGGCAAGTACGAATCCTATTTCTGCAGCAATCAGGGCAGCATACAGCAGCGGCTTGACGAACTTCTCCAGGCAATCCGGAGAATATACGCAGGAACCTTGAGTTATGAAGCTCTCTCATATAGACGTGAGCGGGGTGTTCTTGATCAGGATGAACAGATGGCACTGCTTGTGCAACGGGTTTCGGGTAAACGCCGGGGGAATAGTTTCTTTCCGGATCTCGCAGGTGTGGGTCTCTCATGGAATCCATACACCTGGCATCCAGCCATGGATGCAACAGCCGGTATGAGCCGCATTGTTATCGGACTCGGAACCCGCGCTGTAGACCGGACACAGAACGACAGCGCAAGAATTGCAGCCCATGATGAGCCTACCCGGCAGCCGGAAGCAAGCAGACAACAGCAGATAGACGTCCTGGATCTGAACAGCGGGGAGCTCAGCGAAAGAACCCTCCGTAAGCCAGAGGAACTTATGCTTCCGGATATTTTCCTTGAACGGGACTGGAGAAAAGAACGACTTGCCCGGCAGATGGGCCTGAAGCAGGCACATAGTATTGGCCTTGATACCGTCCTGGGAAGCACGGACCTGCCACAGTTGCTCCGCAATATCGGCAGCTGTATTGAAAAGGCCTATGGCACACCGATAGAGTTCGAATATACTGCCCAATACATGGCAGAACGCTGGCACATTAATCTGCTGCAGTGCCGCCCCTTCCAGATCAGCAGCACGAATGGACAGGGTACTGAGGGTGCTTCTCCCGCTGAAATACTCAATTCGCTGGGACAGGAAGAATGTCTTATCCATGCCAGAGGGCCGGTAATCGGGCAAGGTCGCCGACTCCTGCTGGATTACCTTATCTGGATTGATCCCCAGAGTTACAGCCGCCTGGATGACCCTGCACGATTCGAGGAAACAGCAAACCTTGCCCGGGTAATTCAGGAGCTGCGGGAGCAGAATGCCTGTATCTTTCTCTTCGGGCCGGGGCGCTGGGGTACCAGCACCCCTTCAATGGGGATTCCTGCAAGATTTGGACAGATCCGGGGAATTCAGGTTCTGGGAGAGATGGACTGGATGCACGAAAATCTGAGCCCGGATCTATCTCTCGGCACGCATTTTTTCCACGATCTGGTCGAGGAAAACGTGCTGTATACTGCACTACAGCAGGAAAACAGCAACTTTAACTGGGAAGCACTGGAACGTGAAGCACAACACTCAAGCTGCCTGAGGATCCTGAAATCACAAAAAAAAGCAGCTCTGCACCTGATTGCGGATCCAGTCAGGCGCGAGCTGCTTGTGTACAAGGTACGGGCAGAATAATCAGCCTATACGAGTCCCTGCTCGAGCATGGCATCGGCAACCTTCAGGAAGCCGGCGATATTGGCACCAGCAACATAATTACCCTTTTCCGCATAACGCTCTGCAGCGCTTGCTGCCGCTGAATGGATGTCACGCATGATTCCCTGCAGCTTGGCATCTACTTCTTCACGGTTCCATGCCAGCCGGATAGCATTCTGACTCATTTCAAGCGCACTGGTAGCAACTCCACCAGCATTTGCGGCTTTTCCGGGGCCGTATAGAACCCTGGCATCCTGGAATACCTTGATTCCATCGGCGTTGGTCGGCATATTAGCGCCTTCACTGACCAGCATACAGCCATTTTTGACAAGTGCCTTGGCATCATTTCCATCGATCTCGTTCTGGGTAGCACTTGGAAATGCAGCGTCACAAGGAATACTCCATGGCCGTTCGCCTTCCATGTACTTCACCTTGAACTCGTCCGCATATTCTTTTATTCGGCCGCGGCGTATATTCTTCAGTTCCATAATATACTGCAGCTTCTCGGGGGTGATTCCCTCAGGATCATAGATACTCCCAGCTGAATCAGAAAAACTGACAACTTTGGCACCAAATTCCATAAGTTTTTCAGCGGTATACTGAGCAACGTTTCCACTTCCCGAAACAACACAGGTTTTTCCGTCCCAATCCTGTCCTTTGGTCTTGAGCATTTCTGTTGCAAAGTACACAGATCCATAACCAGTAGCTTCCGGGCGGATCAGACTGCCTCCCCAATTAAGGGATTTTCCGGTAAGTACACCAGTAAACTCGTTAGCCAGACGCTTGTACTGACCGTACATATATCCGATCTCACGACCGCCAACCCCAATATCACCTGCAGGTATATCAGTATCTGCGCCAATATGGCGACTGAGTTCAGTCATGAAAGACTGACAGAAGCGCATTACTTCATTGTCTGATTTTCCTTTGGGATCAAAATCAGAACCACCCTTACCTCCACCGATCTGCAGGGTTGTGAGTGAATTCTTGAATATCTGTTCAAAACCGAGGAATTTCAGGATACTCAGATTTACAGAGGGATGAAAGCGAAGCCCGCCTTTATAGGGGCCGAGAGCGCTGTTGAACTGAACCCGGAAACCCCGGTTCACCTGGTAGCCGCCTTTGTCATCCATCCAGGGAACACGGAACATAATCACTCGTTCCGGCTCAACAATCCGTTCAACAACCTTCAAATCCTTGTATTCAGGATGCTGCTCTATGACAGGATCCAGGGTGTGAAGCACTTCTTCAACTGCTTGCAGGAACTCCGGCTCTCCGGAATTCCGTTTTCTTACCTGATCGAGGACATCATTCAAATACGACATACACATTCTCCCTTTCGTTTCTTTAGGTTTCTTTTTTCACCCTACAGCAAAGCATAGCTTGCATACTTAGAGCAAGCAATTTACTATACCCACATGAATGTAGTAATTTCTTTTGCCTGGCTCGGGATAGCTCTTATTGCAGGAAAACTGCTCAGAAAGGCTGTTCCGGTATTAAAACGTCTGTTCATTCCCAGCTCGATTCTGGGGGGCCTGATGCTCCTGCTTGCAGGACCGGAGGTTCTGGGTACTTTCAGCAGCTATACCCCTTTTGGAAACCCGGAACTTGATATCTGGAGCAGTATTCCTGGTTTTATGATCAACATTGTATTCGCTGCACTGTTTCTGGGGAAAAGCCTGCCTCGTGTTTCTGACATCTGGCAGAAAGCAGGCCCCCAGATTGCATTCAGTCATACCATTGCATGGGGTCAGTATGTTGTCGGCCTGAGTCTGACTGCTGTGATTCTCATACCCTTGTTTGCCGTTGAACCAATGTTCGGCACTCTTATCGAGATCGGCTTCATCGGTGGTCACGGAACGGCGGCCGGACTTGGAGACACCTTTGCTGAACTCGGATGGCCTCAGGGACAGGATCTGGCTCTCGGCGTAGCTACCCTGGGAATTGTCCTTGGCATTGTGAGCGGGATAATCCTCGTTAACTGGGGCGTCAGAAACAAGCACACCAGCATTCTCAGAAGTGCGAAAGAACTTCAGGACGACATTCATGAAGCGCAGGAAATACATGAAGGCATGGAGTCAGATCTTGTAAATCGAGGTCAGGCAGATGAAGCTGAAACACAAATCGTCGAGATTGAATCCATGGAACCCCTGACCTTCCACCTCGCATACATAGGAGCCGCAATCGGAATAGGAGCACTCATACTCTCTGGACTCAGCTGGCTGGAACTTCGTTTCCTTGTGCCTCTCGGAGCTCCGATATTGATTGGTCATGTACCCCTCTTTCCCATCGCCATGATCGGGGGAATTATTGTCGAGAAACTTCACCACCGTTTTTTCAGTGGTGTACTGGACCGGGTCCTTATCATGCGGATACAGGGAACGGCTCTTGACCTGCTGATTGTCTCTGCCCTGGCAAGCCTCACACTAAGTGCTCTTGCAGAGGCATGGTTGCCACTGACTATTCTTGTAATCGGAGGAATAGTCTGGACTGTAGGTGCTTTTATCTTCATAGCACCACGTATGATGCGCAGCCATTGGTTTGAACGGGCTATAGGCGATTTCGGACAATCACTCGGTGTAACGGCTACCGGCTTGCTGCTCATGAGAATTGTGGATCCAGAAAACGAGACTCCAGCATTTGAAGCCTTCGGATATAAACAGCTACTGTTTGAACCACTTGTCGGCGGCGGTCTGTTTACAGCAGTATCCGCGCCTCTGGTGTTCACGTTCGGGCTGCCCGTCATGCTCGCTGTCACCGCTGCCATTACCCTGTTCTGGCTGATTCTCGGTTTACGGCTTGGCAGACAACAAAAACAGAATCCGGAAACCTGAGTGTATCAATCGCTCACAGCCCGATTCATTTCTTGCATGACTGGCAAAAGCAGGATATAGTGGCCGGATGGAATGGAAAGCAAGTCACATTTTAGTGAAGGATAGAGCCCTCGCAGAGAGGCTGCTCAAGGAAGTAAAAGGCGGAGCGCGTTTCGATGCAGTCGCCCGCGAGCACTCCACCTGCCCGAGCAAGAACAAGGGCGGAGATCTGGGCTGGTTCGGTCCAGGCCAGATGGTCAAGGAATTCGAGGCTGCAGTCAGCAAGATCGGCGTCGGTTCATTGAGCGGTATTGTCAAAACCCAGTTCGGATTCCACGTAATCAAAAAAACAGGGCAGCGCTGAGCTGCCCCTTTTCCATACTTCACTATCCCCGGTTATTACCGGGCTTCCCCTCAATGTTTTACAGCAGTATCCGGAATGGTGAATTTACCGGCATCAAAATCATCACCGCCCAACCAGAGATCAAGCTGTGTCCCGGGCCCGGATCGGGATACCTGGGCATACTTAACCTGCCAGCCAAAAATATTCAGCCGTGCCTTTCCCAGAAGATCACTGCCTCCCATAGTCCCATAGTACTCGGCAAGCTCAGGTCTGGCAGTGGTATTCAAGGCAGCATCAATCGCCTTGAGTTCATCGTCACTACGCTTGTTGCTGTCAGTAATCGAAATATGCAGGCCATTGTCCTCCTGATGCAATGCAATGGTCATATTTCTTGGATAATCCTCCAGAAAAAAATTCGCAAGCTCCCCAAGTACGTGCATAACATATTCTTTGTTTTTCATATCACTCTTCCTTTAAAGATCGTACCCACTGAATGATCGCAACAAAAAAGGTTGCTGTCAAACCACCTGCAAAACCATTATTATACAGATCAAGCCCACCATGCCATGCGGCTGTACGAATTACCATGACAAGATGGGTGAAGCCGGCTGCAAAGCCAATCAACACACCGAATTCACCTGCGAGCGGAGCCAGGGTGGTTCCGAACAACAAGCCGAGAACAGGTGCGGGAGCTGTCAGCGATTGACCGAACAACAGGGTAGCAGCGATGACACCGGCGGCTACCGGCCAGCAATTCCGGGCATGCTTCCCGAAGGGAGCAAATCCGATAATAGTCATGAGTCCTCCGATAACCGGACCGTTAATATCGGCCCCGATAATCATGAGGTAGGCACTGAAAGCCAGCCCTAGCAGACCAGCGTTCACCAGAGAAGCCCCGGGTGAGACAGATTCCATAAAATCAGAAGGCAGCCGCCCGGATTCAGCAAGTATGCTTTTTAGATTACTGAATAGTTTTCTTCCATCCATTGCAGCACCCCATACAATAAACAGTACGGAGATTGTCGGAACCAGTAATATCAGCTCGATTACTGCGAGCTCATTCCAGATAACCACTATAGAAATATCCTGCCTTGACGCCCCGAGCAGTGAAGCCGCGAACAGACCGAGAAAACCACAGGTCAGCCCGATGTTATACAGGTTAAAACCCTCATGCATTCTCAGCATAGCCATTGCCAGACCTGGAAGCAAAACACCAACCGTAACCCCAGCCAGGAGTCCGGAGAGAAGCGCCGGAATACCAGTAAGCCCCATCTCATAGATTACAAATGTTACCAGAGGGCCAAGTGCAGTACCGAACAAAGCCATAAGGATATAGCTCCTCATCGGTTTACCGGCAATCCTGCTTGCCACAAATACACCGAGCATTATCGGCAGGGAGTTCAGTGCTGTCTTGCCAAAGAGAGCAAAGCCCATCACGGTAAAAATGGCCGCAACGGTTGGACCGGAAAGACTTGTTTTGGTTATAAAAATCAGAGCCAGGGTAATCACACCGAGGACTGCTGCATTCAATAAGGCACCCCCGGTGCCACCGATTGCCGTATAGTCATTTATGAGACGCGCAGGATGTGTCTGAAGCTGAATCATGCCCTGTAGTGAAGCTACTGCTCCATCAGCAATAAATGCAAACAGAATAAAAACCAGAATGCTGAAGATCATCAATGGATATAAGTTTCGTTCATATTGTAGTGTCATAACAATTTATCACTATAAATCTACTACAGGGAGCTGTAAACAAGAAAAGCAGACAGATAAGAGGAAAAAACGTCTTTTTTGAAACGTTTTTCCAATAATGTGGTTTCATGTATAACCGAGTCTGCTGAATGCAGAACTACCGGAAATAAAACCGAGAGGAGAACACGTCATGAGGAGAAAGATTTTTTTGGCAGCACTTGCAGGCATTTTTGCCGCAGTCACCGTATCGGCCCAATCATTGAATGATAACTTCAATACAATGAGCGGCTGGACACCTGCAGCTGGACAGTGGTCTATTCAGAACGGCCATCTGGTGCAGAACAGCACTCAGGAGAGTATGGCCAGAATCGACCGCAAGGTAAATACCCGTGGTAATTACCGTATCGAGCTGCCCGTTCAATATATTGGCGGTGGCTATGCCAGTAATGAAGACCTCCGTAATGGTATTTATCATGGCGGTTTTGGAATACATCTCGGTGTCGCAGAACCTGCCACCGGAAAAAGATCGTGGGGAAATGGTGACAGTTATCTACTCTGGATCAACCTGGACACACGGCCGGAAACAAGAAGAAACGCACCTGAGCATTTCGGAATAAGAGCACAGATATACCGCAGCCACGGCAATTCACAGATGACTCTTGTCAGTGATCCACGAATCAGACAAGACCCGGTTATGTCGAAATATGCGCACGGAGAATACGCCAGCATCAACCTGGAAGCAATGCTCCAGGATGCCGGATTGAATCTACAGGCACTCGATATTGCCGAGACACTTACTAATGGTGCAGTACTGAATCTCGAAGTCAATCCAGCAAATGGAAGAATATCCATCAGAATACCCGGATTGAATGGCGCAATCACGTTTACGGTCCCTGAACCCGCTGCCTTGCGCGGTGATTATGTTTCGCTCAGAACCAACAAGCTGTCTACCAGGTTTGACTATTTTCGCCTGACCGAACTCTGATACACAACTGACTACATAACATTGAAGGGCTGACGGCAAAATCCTGCAGTCAGCCCTTTTCCTGACCATACTTGAATGGACTTGAATGGTAATTTCTTGACCAGCTCATTATACTGTTAGTCATGATAGAACTACAGATTCAATATGGTGATCAGACAAAAATTTTCGATCAGTACACCTCGGTTCACAAAGCACTGGAAGCATTCGGAATCAATCCTGATCTTCCGGTTATAGGAGCCCTGCACAATAACTTCCTGAAGGGACTCAATTCCGGAATAAGCACCAGTGGCAGTCTGTCTCCTGTAACACTGGATTCCTCCATGGGTCACAGAATCTACCGAAAATCACTCTGCTTTCTGTTGAATATTGCTGCTCATAGAATCTTTGAAGCCTCCGCTCCAAGAATCAGTCATTCTATGGGAGACGGTTATTTTTTCTATCCGCCGGAACGTTCATCCCTATCCGATACAGACCTTAACAGGCTGAAAACCGAAATGCAGAAACTGGTGAATGCCGACCTCCCCATACAACCACGCATTCTTTCCTTCCAGGAAGCCCTTGATGTTTTCGACAGCCCGGGTCGTGAAGAAACCCATCTGCTTCTGCAACAGCGCAACAGCCGGAAAGCGAACTGTCATCTCTGTGACGGATTCTATGATCTTGATCACTTTCCCCTGGTCAGCCGCACCGGCATGCTGACCACCTGGAATATAGTCCCCCATAAACATGGATTTATTCTGCAGTTCCCTCCAAAAGGACTCCCTCTACAGCTGAAAGAACTCAATGAAAAGCCCCTGCTCTTCAGTGTTTTCGATGAATATAATCAATGGGGACGGATTCTCGGGGTTCCCAATCTGCCCTATCTCAACAAGCTTGCCGGAACAAAGGAAATCGCTCACTTTATTGCAGTAGCAGAGGCATTACATGACAAAAAACTGAGTGGAATTGCCGACCGTATAGCTGAACGCAGAAAAGATGTCAAAACAGTTTTGATCGCCGGCCCTTCCTCTGCAGGAAAGACAACATTCTCCAAGAAGCTGGCAATCCATCTCGAAGTGGTCGGGTTCAGGCCAAGAATCATCGGGCTGGATAACTACTTTGTCCCGAGAGAGCTGACGCCGAAGGATGAAAATGGTGAATATAACTTCGAAGCCCTTGGCGCATTGGATATTGAACTGCTGAACAAGCACCTGCTTGCCCTGGCTGCAGGAGAAGAAATCGCGATACCTGTCTTTGACTTCAAGATCGGAAACCGGAAACCTGAAGGTATTCCACTGAAGCTTGAACCGAATGATATCATTATCATGGAAGGAATCCACGGTCTGAACCCTGATCTGGTTCCCCAGATACCTAGAAATCAGACGTTCAGGATATATATTTCTGCTCTGACCCAGCTCAATATTGACAGTCACAACAGAATCTCCACCACAGACAACCGACTGATCAGAAGAATGGTAAGGGACTCACAATTCAGGGGTTATTCTGCCCAGGTGACTCTTCAGCGATGGCCATCCGTCCGCAGAGGTGAAGATCATAATATTTTCCCCTTCCAGGAAACCGCCGACACATTCTTTAATAGCGCACTGGATTATGAGTTGTCCGTGCTGAGAAATTATGCATTACCATTATTGAACACAGTTTCACCGGATTCTGCGGAGTATTCAACTGCAGCTATTTTAATCGATTTTCTGGAGAATTTTCATCCCATTCTGCCTGACAAGGTTCCGAAGCTCTCTGTGCTCAGGGAATTCATCGGTGGTTCCGGGTTCAGCTACTGATCTCAAAACCTGCACCCTTGCAATTTTCCTGAGTTGGGCGATATACTCCGCCCATGTTTCAGCCATGTTCTACCTCATGCTTTTTCAACTTCTTGCAGAAACTGATTGTTCTGGCAGCCATTCTGGCAAGCCCGGCCGTCTCGTCTGCGTTCGGCATTGAGGCCGACTCAAGCCAGGACGAATTCGTTCTGGCCGTCATTCAGATGCAGATCCATCAGGATTTATTCGGATCTTCAGCTGATTTCTCGAAGTACATCAGCAGCTTCGTTGAACAGGCGGCAGAGGAAGGAGCTACGCTGATTGTTCTGCCGGAATATCTGAATGTATTTCTTGCCACAAAGCCTTACCATGACAGCGTCAGGCAGTCAGACAGTCTTTCTGAAGCAGCTGCCAGAGTATTCGCCAGACCCGACAATCCCCAGTCATTACGGGAACTGTTCATCCGCGAGAGTCATATGGTTCGAAGTCTTATGGACGATCTCTACGGGCAGCTTGCCCTTGCACACAATGTTTATATACTCGCAGGAACGTATTTCGCGGCTGAAAAAAACTATAGATCACCTGATGGATTTCGTCTGACAAATCGATCCCTGCTGTACGGACCTGAAGGCAATACAGTCCATGAACAGGACAAGGTCTACCTAACTCCTTTCGAAGAGTTACTGATCGGACTTGACCATGGATATTTATCGGAAATTGAAGGGGTCACTGTTGAGGATTATGACATCGGCATCACTATCTGCCGTGACACATTCTTCCCTGTCTGGGAATATATACATGCCGAACGTGACCTCTGGATTGATCTACGGGCGGAAGGCACAGAGTGGACGCAGGGACGTGAGGATTTTACGGAACTGATGCCGGAACGCCTGGAAGGAAGTGGAACTTCCTTCGGTGCAACTTCAAGCCTGACCGGTGAGTTTCTCGATCTGTTCTGGGAGGGGAAGTCCTCAATCAGCACATCACTGCCGGAGAGCGCAGTTATTCTCGAAATGGCAGAAAACTACTATGATTCTGATATACTGATTCTGTCTCTGGACGGAATAAGGAGCACTTACGATGAAACTTTATGATGCATTACAGGACCGGAAAGGCGGCATGCTTCTGTATGGACTGACACCACCAAAACTTAACAATTCAGCAGAAAAAAACCGGGAAATTACAGAACGCAGGATGAAGCGCATAAAAAACGTTTCACTTGACGGCCTGGTAGTCTATGACATTCAGGATGAAGACAGCAGAACAGACAAGAAACGACCGTTCCCCTTCCTTGAAACAGTTCCATCATATCTGTATGCAGACGAAGATCTTAAGGACCTGGATATCCCAAGAATAGTATACTTATGTGTCGGAAAATACAGTCCGGAAGAACTGGACAGCATTCTATCATCCATGGACAGGGCTATGATTGTCTTTGTTGGCGCCCCTTCACCTGATTATCCAGCCAAAACAAGTCTGCGTGAAGCCTATGGTATATTCACAAAACATTCTGACCGTCTGCTTCTGGGAGGGGTAACTATACCTGAAAGGCATAAAACCGAGCACAATGAACATCAAAGAATTCTCGGTAAAACCGAGTCAGGCTGCAGCTTTTTCATCAGTCAATGTGTTTTCAATGTGGATCTATTCAAGGATGTTCTATCTGACTACTACCACAGCTGCCAGAAGCTTGAACAGGAGATGCAGACCATTATTATGACCCTTACCCCCTGTGGGTCGGAAAAAACACTGGATTTCATTAAATGGCTCGGTATTGAGGTTCCCCGATGGATGCAGAATGAATTACGGCACAATCGGGATATTCTGCATTATTCCATGCAGCAGTGCAGAACTATATTCCTTGAAATCCAGGATTTCTGCCGGGAAAAAAACATACCCTTCGGCTGCAATGTAGAAAGCGTCGCAGTTCAAAGGGACGAGGTACTGGCCAGTTTTGATCTGGCAGCAGAAATACGACGGCTGCAGCTCTGAGCTGCAGCTCTGAGGTAGATACTCATGCTCCCAGACTATCCAGGGCGCGGATCACCTCTGCTATCTTCTGTTCACGGTCAGAATCATCTCCATGTTCAAAAGCTTCGGTTACGCATGTCTGCATGTGATTCCGAAGTATTTCCTGCTCGATCTTGCGCATTGCAGAAATAACAGCTCTTGTCTGCGCCATAATATCCATGCAATAGCGATCATCATCAAGCATCTTCTGGATTCCCTGAATCTGACCGCCTGCTCGCTTGAGCCTGGTTTGCAGTGTGGTTTTTAAATCCACATTCATCAGGTCTGCTCCTCAAGTATCCTGTAATCAGTATCTTCAAGTGCTACATTCAGTTCATCTATGACGAGCTTACCTGTCGATTGAATAGCAATACTGCCAGCGGCCACATCAGCATGAACCTTCTTGATGCCTTTCAAAGCTGATAGTCTGTCCTGTATTTTAGCAGCGCAATGCCCGCAGTTCATATTGCTTACCTTATATACAGACTCTTTTCTGGGTGAAAACAAAGCCATATTCATGCCTCCTTGATAATAATCGATACTATATCCTTTATCTGATTTTGTCAAATACCCCCCTGGGGTATAAAAGAATTTCATTGAAAATACTCTGGCAGATTATTTCTGTATGATATAGACTGTGTCTATGGTAAAAAAAGCACTGGTAGTTGAGGGCGGAGCGATGCGGGGTATTTATTCATGCGGCATCCTCGACAGCTTTCTGCAGTTGAATTATCGTCCGTTTCAACTATGCGTGGGGGTTTCAGCGGGAGCCAACAATCTCTCTGGCTACATCTCGGAAATGTATCAACGTAACTACAAAATCTATACAGACTATTCAATGCGTCCGGAATTCATCAGTAAGAGCAGATTCCTCAGAGGTGGCCACCTTCTTGATCTGGACTGGCTGTGGGAAATTACTATTCGTGAACTGCCGATTAACACCAGGGCGCTCGTGCGTCACCCCTCGAGATATCACATCGGATTAACAGATGTCAAAACTGGTAATATCGTCTATTTTCAACCCGAAGCCGATGACATAGCAGAGCTGCTGAAGGCATCAAGCGCGGTACCAATTCTCTACAGAAACTTCGTAGAGATTCAGGGCCGACAATATATCGACGGCGGGATTGGAGACCCCATTCCTGTTCAGCATGCCATTGATGAGGGCGCGACAGATATTATGGTATTGCGTTCGCGGCCCGCTGCCTATCGGATGAATACTCGAAAAAAACATGTAATGAGCAGGGTCTGGCTGCGAAAATATCCGGAACTTGTTCAGACAATTATCAAGAGATCTGAAAAATACAACAAGACACTGCAGCTTATCAGGAATCCTCCTGATGGCATTACTATTCAGGAAATCTGTCCTAATGATAATTTCTGTATAGAACGATTGACAAAAGACCCACAGCAGCTGGAAAAGCATTATTTTGCCGGCCGTCAACGTGGTGTGGAGATCGTAAGTCAGGATGTGGAGGCTGAATATGCTACTTGAACTATCTTCGGTACGCCAGATTCCAGAAGAAGGATTCAGGCGCTGGTTCAGAGACGAGGACTTTGATCTTATTGTCTGGTATTCAGACAAGTTCGAACGGAAAATCACGGGATTTCAGTTGTGCTACGACAAGCAGCATGATGAAAGAGCGGTGACCTTTATAGAACCGAACAGCTTTCAGCACCACAAAATTGATGATGGTGAGACACCGTACAATCCAAAACAGAGCCCGATGCTTATAGCAGATGGCTTTTTCGAAGCTGAGCCCACTATCTCTGCATTTCGGGGAGCAGCCCAACAGCTGGAGCCGGAACTGCAGGAACTTGTAGTCTCAACTCTGGAACGGTTTTCAACGGTAGATGCCTGAGCCGGATTATAAGCAGTTTAGAGGCGGAAAACCTTAAAGTCTGAATCCAAAATCAAAAGAACCCAGGAACGGCCCTCTTTCTACCGGAGCATCCCAGGTACCTGGAATACGGGCAGCCGCAGATAAATCAAATTTCCAGAGCCGGAACGAAGCTCCGAGGCCGTAGTATGACTGATTTATTCCGCCACTGAGTCTCAGTGCATCATATAAATCAACATTAGCCCCCAGATGAACATACTGAAAAGGATTGTCCAGAAATTCGATATTCAAGGCATGTAGCGGAAAACGAAATTCAGTCTCGAGAGTTGGAGAAATAAATGGAACAAATCCGCTGAGATCAGGGGAATAAGCTGCTGCCAGACCAAGAGTCGCTGGAAGATGATAACTGCTGCTTGTGAAGCCGGGAATACTGCTCTCCGGAATATTACTTGAGCTCGGAAGCCCGAAATGTCTAGTCAGTTGTTCCGAGACAAGGCTGAACCGGTTAACCGTATAATCAAGCGGCACAGGGATGAAATTCCTCAATGATAGACCAAGCCGTACACGATGATAGCTGCCGTACAAACCTGCATCAACGGCAAGCGCACTCCCGCTTAAGGTAGGAAGACTGCCGATTCCGGATTCCGGAATTACATCAGGGAATTCTGTATGAATTCTGAACATAGGCCTGACCTGAAAGCCAGCAGCCAGCATTCCGTTCTCAAAAGAAAAACTCTGTGTCCAGCCTATATGTGCAGATATCTGGGCATCCAGTGCTCCCCTGGAATCTGAATATGGAGAAATCTGATTGAACTCTCCGGAATCAGCTGCAAACTGCATGAAAAAACCAAGATTCAATCCGGCTCCGCTTCGCCCAAATCCTGTCATTATTCCAGCTGAATATGACTGTCCTCCATCGTCAGTATTTTCAATGTTTTCCTGGAGCTGGTGCAGTACTGCAGATAGCAGATCATCAAAATTCAGCACACTATCTGTCAAGGCAGGAATACTGATTGAAGAGCTCCCCCATGCACTCGCCTCCATGATATGCCAGCCGCCACCGTCAGCTGCTGACGCGGCAGGATTATGGAAGAATGACTGTATCCCGCCCTGCAAACCAGCAACACCACCGGATGCAATTATCCGGGAATTATGCGGCTGTAAGTCACGATGGTATTGTATCTCTTCTGCCGATAGGTCTGCTGCTGCCAGCAGCACAATCAGAATAAAAAGACAGATGTATAATGTACCCCGTCTACACGGAGAAAGCAGTCTCATTCTTCGGGCTCCTCTGTAGATAGAACACCGCTGCTGGACAATGGTGACACCGACTCTGTACCAGTATATACCAAAAAGAGACAAATGGGATTACAAGATCCTATTGATTCCGTTTTTCAGCCAATCTGGTAAGTCCGATTGAAGCCTCTTCAGATGCTGGACGGAGTTCAAGCACCCTACGGTATGCCTGTTCCGCCATACTGTAGTTTCCTGCTTCTTCACGAATCTGTGCCAGCAAAAGCCACCACTGTACATTGCCGCTCACATAGGTAACTGCAGTACTTAATGCTATATCAGCATGATGATACTCGCCGGAGCGATATAGACTCTCACCCAGATTGGCATAGATCTGCGCCCGCAAACCACCTGACGGATTTACTGCAATATATTCCTGTAGATATTGAATTGCCTGCTCATAATTTCCAAGACGGAAATGAGACTCACCAAGTATATGTAGAACACGGGGATCCCAGCGGCGAAGCTGCAATGCAGGCTCCGCCCAGTTCCTGGCTTCCTCGAATCGATTTTGTGCCAGCAGGCTCCAGCCCAGAACAACATAAGCGTCCAGACGAGCCGGATCCTGTTCAATTTCCGCAAGCGTGATCTCGATTGCACGACCGTATTCACCTCTGCGGTATTCCACCAGCGCATCATCACCAGGCTGCACCTGAGCTGCGAGCGGCAGTAGCAGAATTGATCCGAGTAACAGCAGTAACACAGGAAAAACTGCCTTTCTGGAGGCGAAACAAGCTGCTTGTAATTCAGGATTCTGTATCATAGGATCAGACTTCCTTATCAGCTGCGGTGAAATCCGTATCCATCCGGCATGAACCGTTGAAACGCGCCCCACTCTGCATGATCATATCCGGGGTTTCTATATTTCCTTTGACAGTACAGGTGGAGAATAATTCCAGGCGACGTCTTGCTTTGATATTCCCGAGCAATTGTCCTTTGACGGATACAATTTCAGCCTGAATATCTGCATCAACCTTACCGCCCGGCCCCAGGAATATATCACTTACAGAGCGGATTGTACCATTCAATTCACCTTTGACGAGTACAAGGCGGTCAAAGTCCAGCTCACCGGTAAAAACAACATCCTCACCGATCACTGTATCAATTTCATCTTCATCAATATTTCGTACGCGTAGATCTGACATTAGCATAATGGTAATCCAAAGAAGCTTGCGCTGTCAATCCTATGTATGGATCCTGCCTATGTATGAGGGCCTGTATCCTCAAGCAGCTTGAGCATGGTACTCAAGGACTCCTGCATAGATCGCCGCATGTCCGATGTATACGGGTTCTGCTGCTGTAAATCGACGAACAAAGACCAGGGGTCATTGCAGGTCTGTTCCATGACCTGCAAAAGCCTCTTGTAACCGAGTGTTGCTATCGGACTAGGTTTAAGATCCATATCTGCAAGCACCCTGCCTATAAAATGGGTAACCCCCTGGGTATAGGCTGCTTCTCGATCGTGCTCTTCGGCTGTCATGCGGTATAACTGCATGTCATAACTCTCAAAAAAGCTGTGCACCTTATTGAACAGATCATCGGATATACGTTGCGCGGTCAACACCATTGGAAGTCCGGCTACCCCATTACGGGCAGAATCAGGTCCGAACATAGGGTGCGTACCTAAAATCGGGTTCTCTTTCGGAATACAGCCCTGCAGAGCGCGCAGAGGCTCAACCTTAACAGAACAGGTATCAGCAACAATGGTCCCGGGATAAAGATATCCTGCTATGCTTCCCGCTACTTCTTCAATCGAGTTGATGCTTGTACAGAGAAAAATACAATCAAGATCCCTGTAGTTTTCCGGACGGAGCTCCAGAATACCGGGGGGAATCTTCCCGGGCGTCCTGTTCCAGGCATATACTATTTCTGCTTTTTCTTTCAGCATTTCAGCCCAAAATCTGCCGAAACGACCAAGACCGACAACTCCAATTCGCATGAGCCAATACTATACAAAGGAATCAATGCTGACAATGTAGCAATAGAGGATTGTCCCTGTTATACTGACAGCGAGGTAGAAAAATGAACTTTATACAGAAGATGCATACACGCGCACAAGCCTTCCAGGGCAGTCTGGTCCTGCCGGAGGGGACCGAATCAAGAACAGTTGCAGCAGCACGGCAAATCATTGATCACAAACTGGCTGCATCAGTTACCCTTCTTGGAAAGATAGCTGCCATAGAAGCAGTTGCTGCCGAAAACAAGATAGATCTTTCAGGTATCAGCCTCGTCGACCCTGCTGCATCAGACCAGCTTTCACGCTATGCCGGTGAATTATACGATCTCAGGAAACACAAAGGAATGACTGAAGAGCAGGCCCGCGAAAGCGCTGCACAGCCGCTCAACTACGCGGCACTCATGGTTCGCCTGCGGGATGCTGATACCATGGTAGCTGGAGCCGAAAACTCCACCGGTGATGTTCTTAGATCTGCCTTTACTATCATAAAAACCGCACCAGGTGTCGGCTCAGCTTCCTCCTGTTTTGTAATGGATACACATTCCAGTGATTTCGGAGCAGATGGTCTTCTTATTTTTGCCGATTGTGCAACTATCCCGGATCCAAGCGTTGAACAGCTCGCAGAAATAGCAGCTGCATCAGCCCGCAGCTGTCGGGAATACCTTGATGCTGAACCGCATGTCGCCATGCTCAGCTTCTCCACCAAGGGATCTGCAGAACATGAAAAAGTTGACAAGGTGCGTCAGGCAACCGAGCTTGTAAAAAGCCGATTCCCCGAACTCCTTGTTGACGGTGAACTGCAGGCCGACACAGCACTTGTAGAAAGCGTAGCCCGAAAAAAAGCTCCAGGAACAAGTGTTGGGGGAAAAGCAAATGTACTGGTTTTTCCGGATCTTTCATCCGGCAACATCGGCTACAAGCTGGTTCAGCGCCTTGCAGGAGCAGATGCCTATGGCCCGCTTCTTCAGGGATTTGCACGGCCAGTCAGCGATCTCTCACGAGGATGTTCGATTGATGATATTGTAAATACCTGTGCCATAACCCTTGCACAGGCAGCTGCATTGGACTGAATACCCGGCAGGCTGATTTCAAGGAGAATACAAGGATGAAAATAGGACTTGTCGGCTTCGGCCGTATGGGAAAACTGATATACAGCATCTGCATGGAGCGAGGTCATTCGATTCCTCATGTCTTTGATCCAGCGGCCAGTGCAGACACGAAAGAAACCAGCTTTCATCCTGAACTCCGGGAAGAACTGCTGCATGAACTTGATGCCGTCATCGACTTTTCCCTGCCGGAAGGTATACTCGGAAATATTCAGAGCTATTGTACGAGCACTGTCCCTGCGGTAATCGGAACCACAGGCTGGGACTCGGAACGTGAGCAGATCAGACAGCAGATTGAAAGCGGTGGCGGCAGTCTGTTATATGGAAGCAATTTCTCGGTGGGGGCTAATCTTTTCTTCGCCCTGACTGAACGCCTGGCCCAGCTTATCGAACCATTTCCCAATTATGACATCTTGATGCATGAATTTCACCACCGAAACAAGCAGGACAGCCCCAGCGGCACAGCTTTAAGTGCAGCTGCCAGAATCCTGCAGAACAGCACAAGGAAGCAGAAGGTTCAGAGTGAAAGCCTGCAAAGAGCAATACATCCGGAAGAACTGCATGTAACCGCCAGCCGCGGAGGCGAAATTCCAGGATTACACATGATACTCGCGGATTCAGCAGAAGATACAATCGAAATCCGTCATACTGCACGGAGCCGGAGGGGTTTCGCGCTAGGTGCGGTTCTGGCGGCAGAATGGCTTTCCGGAAAGAAAGGTTTCTTTTCATTCGAAGATTATTTCCACGAAGCCCTGCAATAGGATCGCGTGGAACACTGTCAGCAAGGAGGGCAGAATATGCAGTTCAGAGGATTATACACAGCGTTGGTAACACCCTTTCTCCCCAACGGTAAAATAGATAGCATTTCACTGCAGCGCCTGGTTGAATTCCAGATTGATCATGGTGTTGACGGACTCGTTCCAGTAGGAACCACCGGAGAAAGTCCAACTGTAAGCCACAAGGAGAATGTGGAGCTTATCGAGCTTGTTCTGAAATTTGCCGACGGCAGAGTTCCGGTTATTGCCGGCACAGGCTCAAATGCCACCTCCGAGGCTATCAGAATGACCAAGGATGCAGCTGCACTTGGGGCAGCGGCAAGTCTACAGGTAGCCCCATATTACAATCGACCGACGCAGGAAGGACTTTACCGCCATTTCTGCAGCATAGCAGATGAAACCGGAATTCCGGTCATTGTCTATAATATACCCGGCCGTACAGGCTGTAATATAGAAGCAGCCACGACCTTGAGAATGGCAGAGAACAGTAATATCACTGCTGTTAAAGAGGCAAGTGGTTCCATGCCCCAGGTTATGGATATAATCCAGGAGAAACCCAGGGGATTTTCAGTCCTTGCGGGAGACGATAATCTGACACTGCCGATGATCCAGATGGGTTCCGACGGCGTTATCTCGGTTGCCAGCAATCTGATACCTCAGCATATGCAGCAGCTCGTAAAGGCAGCACTCAAGGATCAGCATGAGACAGCGAGAAGCCTGCACTATCAGCTCCTACCACTCTTCAAGGCCATGTTCATGGAAACGAATCCGATTCCGATTAAATACGCCCTCGCAAAAAGAGGACTGATTGATCACAATATTCTGCGCCTCCCTATGTCCCCTCTATCCGAAGAACTGCATGAGAAAATGAATGCTATTCTGACAGCTGCTCCTGTGGAGACAGCGAACTGGCAAGGGCAATAAACTCTTCTACACTGATTTTTTCTGCTCTGATCCCGGGTGAAATACCGAGATCAGAGCAGGCATCCAGAACCATTTCTCCGCTTACTCCGGGATACAGCTGTATTCCTTTCATATTATTCCTGAGGGTTTTTCTGCGCGAGGAAAAAGCACTGCGGACAAGGACAGAAAACCAGGGTGGCAAATCATGATTTTTACTCAAGGGTGACAGCTTGACGAGCGAGGAAACTACTTCAGGGCGGGGGAAAAATGATTCAGGAGCTACATCAAAGCAGATACGGATTTCGGATCTTGCCTGACAGGCTACACTGTATGCGGAATAATCCTTGCTTCCAGGAGCGGCCACCATTCGTAAAGCTGATTCACGCTGAACCATCGTTATCAATGTGTCAGGTAGAAATCCCCCTTCAAGAATGCTCATCAGGATTGCTCCGGCTGCATTATACGGCAGATTTCCTACAATAACATCCGGCAATGAATGATCCTGAATATACACAGGTAGAGATTCAACACAATCACCACTTACAATATTAAGATTTTCACCGGCAAATAACTCCTCAATCAGCTTGATAATGCCATAATCAATCTCAAACACAGTAATTCTGTCAGTATGCCGAATAAGCTCCTGTGTCAGAGATCCTATGCCCGGACCTATCTCCCAGATTGTCTTTCCGCCTCGGCTCAGGCACTGATCAACTATGGCCTGTCGCACATGAGGATCGACCAGAAAATTCTGTCCAAAGCGTT
Source organism: Spirochaeta dissipatitropha (assembly GCF_054657935.1). Classification (NCBI taxonomy): domain Bacteria; kingdom Pseudomonadati; phylum Spirochaetota; class Spirochaetia; order Spirochaetales; family Spirochaetaceae; genus Spirochaeta; species Spirochaeta dissipatitropha. The sequence continues at coordinate 289,415 of NZ_BAAHXT010000005.1, forward strand.
TCTGCAGTCTGATTGAATTCTGCTCAAGAAAGCTTCGAATATCCCGGGAAGAGTTATAATTCAGTTCACTGTAATGCATGATTCCTCACATAGTCGGCGCCGCTGCTGATACCAGCGAATTGTCAGTATTGCGCATAGCAACAATACCGAAAACACAAGAATATGACCAGAGCTCCCTTCAAGACGAACCTCGAACATGCCGGAGCTCATCTGAAGCATGAAACGCAGAAGATTACTTGTATAGTAGATCAGCTGCTCAAGGAAAACTACAAGAAATGCGGGCAGCAGACCCGTATACGCTATCACCAGAATTATACAGCTGTACATCAACAGGCTGACTGCAGGTACAACAAGAAGTGTCAGCAGTATTCCTGCCGGATACCAGACACCCCAGGCAGCGGCAGCAATCGGAAGACCTGCGGCAGATGCAGCAAATCCCGCAGCTATGGGACCGTAGAATAACCTGCCTGTACGGGGAAAAAAACTGTTCATATATGAAAGAACAGGAGGGGCAATTACCAGAATACCAGCCACAGCTGAGAAAGAAAGCTGGAATCCGATTTCATGCAGAAGCCCCGGAAACATCAGAAGGAGAAGAAGAAAGCATTGAGAAAGTATAACCAATGCCTGGGGCTTACGCCCATTGAGCAGCCAGATTGAACTGATAGCGAAAAATAATCCGGCCCGCAGTAATGAGGAACGCAGACCTATAAAATAGAGCAGCATAAGCATGCAGATGTTACCCAGAATCACAGCAGTTTTAAGTCCGAACAGTTTTCTCAGAATCATACAGGGTGCAGCTATGAGAATCCCCAGATGCATACCGGAAAGTGCCAGGACATGCAACAAGCCGTTACTCCGGAACAAGGCGTGCATTTCCGGATCAATGCTGTCAGTGCTACCCATCAACAAGGCCTCGGCAAGCCCTGCGCTGGCTGTACTGATCAAGCGTAATTCCTGACGAAATCTGCGGCGAAGCCCGGAACGGGCATCATTCAGGATATTCCCCTGTGTTCTGTCTGAGATTTCTGTCAGCCTGAACCAGCTCTCATCAGAAAAATTTCCCTTCAGACTGATTCTCTGCCCATAGTTGACCAGGGGATCAAAGCTGCCGAGGACTGCAATTCTGAGGTCAGCCTTCCCACCCTGACCCTGCGAATCCAGGACTTCAGTCACATGAATCCGGAACCAGTAATTTCCTGACTGTGCCTGACGGGAATCAGTTAGAACCCTTCCGCGTATTTCAGTTACATTGTCGATCGATAAAGATGTGTACTGTTGCAGACTGCTGATCTCTGCCACCTGTCCAGCCCAGATTCCGACACAACAGGCGAGAACAGCTATAGCGCTCCGATGGCTCAATACAGACAGCGTAACACCGCAGGCAGCAATTACCAGAACAAGATACCAGGGAATTTGAGGTAGTAAATAGACACCGCCGGCAGCCCAGGCAGCAGCCAGGACAGGATAAGGCAGACGGTGTCCGGACATGCCTACTGCTGAACCTGGCTGATAGCCTCGTTCAGAGCAGTCTTTACTCGTGCTGGATAATTAAGCATAGTTGCGTAAAACAATGCATTATAAGCTTCCTCGAATCCAAGGCGTCCGAGGTTATTTACAACAGCCAGCATTATCTGTGTGCTGACCGGTCTGTCATTCTGGGTACTGGTGTTCAGATTATCGAGATACCGACTTAGACGCACCGCAGCATCCTGTGTACCAATTGCTCCCATCGCATTTATGGAATCCAGCAAATCAGCGATTGTAATCCGCCGGTTATCATAATCAGAGAGGGATATATTAAAGTGTTCGATTATTTCCCTGCTAGCCGGAGAATACCCTGCTGCTGCGATTATCCCCGTGGCGTCAGATCTAAGCCTGCGATTCATCATTACATCGGTAGCTGGTGCATGGTGACGATCCACTGCAGTGCGCAGTACTGCCTGTGCGATCTCTGCTTTGAGATCTGGATCAAGATCATCACGACGGCTAACATATGCAAGCATCTCGATCTGCAGACTGACCTCCTCGCGTGGAATAACCGTTTTCAGCAGTTCCACCTGCCGGTCGCCGAAGGCAAGAATCCCTTCACGCGCAGGCTGATCAATAGTTAAAGGATGACTGCTGATTACCGTGTGCAGAAAGGCCTCAAAGAACACTGTATTCTGAAGTGAGGCAGCTGTCATTACAGCCTGCCCAAGGACTTGCCGGTCTATCTGCACACCGCTGCGCAGCAGCGTGTTCTGGGTTTTTATCCAGTCAGCCAAACGTGTGTGGAGCCGGGGAGCATCCACACCGAAGACGGTCATAGATTCAAGCAGTCTTATTCTCTGACTGCTGTCCCTGTCAAGTGTGAAGAGATCCCATACCCGCAGCGCTGGCTCATTGGTACCGGCTGCAGCCAGACGGTCTACCGCAAGATTGTAGAGATTCCTGCTGCTGTTATCATTAATCCTGTCTCCTGCATTCCCGAGAATAAAATCGAGAACATCCAGGTAAAAACGGGTTAATTCCTGTGGCTCATACTCAAGAGAACTCTCCAGTATCTGAAACCGTACTCCACCTTCGGAATTACGGAAGTCACGTATATAGCTATCACTAAGACTGACCTGGTTCTGGGCGAATATGCTTCCGGTAAAAAATACTACCAACAAAATTGTTAAAATGCGTTTCATTAGAATCGCCTCCATTTACGTTTACTACACAAGTACATTGTATTGCTTTAACTCAGAGAAAAAAAGATGTCAAACACTTTTTTTCTTCGTCTTTTTATCCTGGTTTTCTTCCTCGAAGATTCCATATACATACGTGAGCACAGTATTCTTCATCTGTGCTGATAACGGTACTGACTGAATGTGCAGAATGGAGACATTGTTTTTCTGTTTATAGGAAACACCGCGTACCGTACCGCACATAACAACACGATGGCCAGCGAGTTCAAGCTGCAGTTTTATAGGCATTCCTGCCTTGGCTTTTCCTCCAACCATGACGGCGATTCCATCCTCGGAAATATCAATAGTGCGGCCGCGGTATCCACCGGTCTCCTCCCATTTTTCATTGGCATTCCGGATATTGGTAAGCGGCAGCAAAGTAACAGGTCGGGTGACCTCACGGCGTACAGATCCACGCTTTTGTGCACGAACCAGAGAATCTGAATGAGCAATATGTAGAATCGGGAATTTTCTGTCCAGAAAATCTCCCACAACCTTGGATTCAAAATAATACCCGGCATCCTCGGGCCGCCAGAAATAAATCCTGATATTCTGACCCTTCCAGCTGAATCCAGGTGGGAGCGCTTTTCCTTTTGGGTAGGTTACCGCAAGATAGCGACGGATGTTTTCTACTACCGTGGTCACATACGCACCACCGCCGGCGAAAGTGATTTTCATTACCTGTCCGGCACTGATGTTGCGGCTGCTGGTGATACCGAGACGATATTTGGGAAGATTGAATTCAACACGCTTTCTGAAACCGAACAGCTCCTGCAGGAAATCTATATTATCCTTGCTACCTTCAGTTCCGGACGCTCTGAATCTTGTAATAGTTCCTCGTATACAACGGTCAAGAGCCCGCTCGGACCAAAAAAGTGAACTTGGATTTTTTAGTTTATTCTGTTGGGCTACCTTCCGAAGAAGGTTCACCTCTTTCAGTGAAAAACCGGATTCTTTCCCTTTTACAAAAAACTGTACCCAGGGGAACCCTCTTTTTCCCCCGGCAAGCACTGCCAGAACCCCCACGGTTAACAGCAGGGCTCCCCCGAGAACTATCCATACCATGCAACTCCACCTTTATTTGCTGAATCAACAGGTATAGTCTAATGGTTAAACAAGGTTTTGGCTACAAAAAGCCGTTTCAGAACCCGAAAACCGGCCTGTAAACGGCTCATGTTAATCATTCTTGAACAATCTGGAAAACAAAGTGGTCTTTTTCTGGTTGGCGACTTCCCGATAAACACCTAGTCCCATCAAGCGTTTTGAACGCTCCCGCAACAGCTGATCTACTCTTTTAGCCTGCAGGTTCTGAAGCACACGCAGTACTTCATCCTTCAAGCGGTCTGCCATATATACGGGGTCAGCATGTGCACCTCCCATAGGCTCGGGAATGATCGAATCAATAATGCCAAAGCTTTTGAGATCATAACTGGTCATTTTCAGCAATGCAGCAGCTTCCTGCGAACGCTTGCTGTCACGGAGCAGTATCGAAGCACAACCTTCAGGTGAAATGACGCTGTACACAGAATTCTCGAGCATGACAATATGATCACCAATACCGATACCCAGAGCTCCTCCGGATCCCCCTTCACCGATAATAACACAGATTATCGGGACCTCGAGAATCGACAGTTCACGAAGATTTCGGGCAATTGCTTCGCCTATACCGCGCTCCTCGGCAGCAAGACCAGGATATGCACCTGGGGTATCAATCAGGCACAATATCGGCCGTTGAAATCTTTCTGCCTGCTTTGCCAGCCGTAAGGCCTTACGATATCCCTCTGGATGAGCCATACCGTAGTTCCGAAGGAGGTTCTCCTTCATGTTGGCACCTTTCTGATGTCCCAGAAAGGTGAAAGGCTGGCCGGCAATAGTACAAATGCCGCCGATCATTGCTGGATCGTCACCGAAGGCCCTATCACCATGGAGCTCGATATACTGATCGCTTATGTGTTTGATATAGTGCATAGCTGTGGGTCTGTTCGGATGACGCGCTAAAGTAACCCTTTTCCATGCATCAATAACTTCTGATTCCTCGCCGCGACCGCTGATCTTGTCTGTGATCTTCGAGAGGTCAGCGCGAATGTCTATATTTTCTCTGGCAGCGATCTCTTTGAGTTCCGCCAGTTTTCTGTGAAGTTCGCGGTCTTTCATGATCTACCTCTCCCCTTTTGATGTGTGTCGATCAGAAAAATCAATGTCTCCCGCAGGGATTTACGGGGCACTACTGCATCCACAAACCCCTTTTCAACCAGAAATTCTGCCCGCTGAAATCCGTCAGGAAGCTTCTGCTTGATCGTTCCTTCTATGACCCGTGGACCTGCGAAACCAATCAGCGCCTGCGGTTCTGCTATAATAACGTCCCCCAGCATGGCAAATGATGCAGTAACCCCCCCAGTAGTAGGATCCGTCAACACCAGGAATACCGGGAGACGTTCCCTGGCCATCAGTGCGAGCAGATGGCTTGTTTTTGCCATCTGCATCAGAGAGAAAATTCCCTCCTGCATCCGGGCTCCTCCACTCGCGGTACAGATTATTGCAGGGAGCTTTTTTTCAATAGCAGTATCCAGGCATCTTGCAATACGTTCTCCGACCACCGATCCCATACTGCCGCCCATAAAATGAAAACTCATAGCAGCAATAGCAACGGGACGCTGCTGTATAGTTCCATATCCGACTGTAACAGCCTCATCAACCCGTGATTTATCCTCGGCTGTCAGCAATTTATCTTCGTACCCGGGAAAGTGAATCGGATTACCCGATAGAACTTCCCGCGCGATTTCTACAAAGCTATTTGAGTCAAGCAGCATCTTTATGCGTTCCGGACCTGATATGCGAAAGTGATAGCCGCAGTGCGGGCAGACATACAGGTGAGCAGCGAGTTCATTTTCCTCGATATGCTCGGAGCATGATGGACATTGATGCTTAGCTCTGAAAAAACTGCGATCGTCCAGACTGGCAATGATTTTCGAACGCTTGCTGCGTTCTTTCGGCATTACCTTCTTGAGTATGGTTCCAATGCCCATCATTCCTCCTCAGCCATTTGATCGAGGAATCCCGTTCCAAAATTTCCGGAGCGGAAAACCGGATCATTAATTATTTTTTTCTGTTCCTCACGGTTAGTCGTGATTCCTTCAAGTACAAGTTCATCAAGAACACGATTCATTCGGTCAAGTCCTTCATTTCTGGTTCTTCCGTAGGTAAGCACTTTAGCAACCAGAGAGTCATAGAATGGGGAAACCGTGTATCCCGGATACAGGAAGCTGTCAATTCTGACACCGTACCCGCCTGGAGGTAGATATTCAGTAATCTTTCCTGGTGTGCGGGCATTGATCCGGCACTCAACTGCATAACCTTCAACCTTGACATCTTTCTGTGTAAAAGAAAGTTTTTCACCGGCACAGACCTTTATCTGTTCACGGATAATATCTATTCCAGTCACAAGTTCGGTTACCGGATGCTCTACCTGGACACGGGCATTCACCTCCATGAAGTAATGCTTGCCCTCAAACAGCAGAAACTCAATAGTCCCTGCGCCTACATAATCCAGACTCTTGAAGAGTTTGACGGTATCAAGCCCCATTTGCGCCCGCATTTCATCATTGACAGCTGTAGAAGGGCTTTCCTCAACGAGTTTCTGATGCTTGAACTGAACCGAGCAATCCCGCTCACCAAGATGAACAACATTGCCGAAGGAATCAGCAAGTATCTGAACCTCCACATGCCGTGGATTCTCCAGATACTTTTCCATATACACTGTGCCGTCAGAAAAAGCCTTTTCAGCCTCATTGGAAGCAATCGTGATTGCGGACTCCAGCTCGGACTCCGATCTGACAATACGCATTCCTTTACCACCGCCGCCTGAAGCAGCCTTGATGATAACAGGATACCCCATGTCGGCTGCCATCTTTCGGGCAGCAGCTGAACCGGATATAGGACCATCAGACCCCGGAATAACCGGCACCCCGGCCTCGATAGCGGAACGCTTTGCCTCGACCTTGTCACCGAGCATCGCGATTGTAGCAGCTGGCGGTCCGATAAAAATCAAGCCTGCGTCCTCAACTGCCTTGGCAAAAGAAGGGCTTTCCGAGAGGAATCCAACTCCGGGATGAATTGCGTCACAACCCTTGAGAACGGCAGCAGAAATCAGATTTTTCGGAAGCAGATAGCTTTGAGAAGCGGGCGCTGGACCGATACATACAGCGTCATCTGCCAACCTGACAGCCAGGCTGTCGCGGTCAGCTTCTGAGTACACCATCACCGAACGGATACTCATTTCGCGGCATGCCCTGACAACGCGTACCGCGATCTCTCCCCGGTTGGCAATCAGAATTGATCGTATCATGTTCGGCGCACCTCGAAGAGTGGAGTACCGAACTCTACCATAGCACCATTTTCGACCAGGACACTCACAATTTCCATATCAAAATCAGCTTCCAGTTCGTTCATTACCTTCATTGCTTCAATAATGCAGAGACCGGCTCCAGCCTTTACTACTGAACCCTCTTCAACATGCGGGGGTGAATCGGGAGCAGGTGATCGATAAAATGTTCCGACTATCGGGGAAGTAACCTGTTCGGTATCCGCTGCTGTAGCCGCCGGAGCTCCCTGATTTCCTGCAGATGAAGCACTTTCGGATGCTGACTGAACAGGAGCAGAAACAGGTGCCTGGGCAGCTGTCTGCGGAATTACATGATGACCTGGATGAGACTGGTAAATCACTGTTGGTTCCGAACCTGCTTTCTTCAAATGAATGCGGAAATCACCATCACGTAACTTCATTTCGGTTAATGAGCTTTCATCAAACCGCTCAATTAATGCAAAAACATCCTGGGTATTCATCTCCCCTCCTTACAAATATATCTAACGCTATCACTTTCAGGCCTGACTGTCAACTTGTCGGTCGCAGGCCGACAAAATGCTTGCCCTGCCCCCCCACTCTACTCTATACTGAAATCATGAAAAAACCACAAGAATTACTGCCACACAGAGATCCCTTCCTCTTCGTAGACAGACTGGAAGAAGCCAATGAAAAGACTATTATAGGTTATCGAACCTTCACTGAAAAGGAACCCTTTTTCACAGGACATTTTCCCGGATATCCAGTTGTACCCGGAGTTGTACTCGTAGAAACAATGGCTCAGGTAGGCGGGGCCGGGGTGAATCAGCTTGGATTACTTGGCGACAAACTCTTTTTTCTGGCCACAATAGAAAAAGCGAAATTCCGGCGGCAGGTACGCCCCAATGAGGAAGTACGTATAGTTGTAGAAAACGAGCGGGTCAGAGGAGCCATGATCAAACAGAAGGGCATTGCATATGTCGGTGACGAAATCGCAGCTGAAGCTTCATGGATGTGTTTGATAGGTGATGTACCCGGAACCTGAAACAGGTGCCTGAGCGCGTAAAGCGTCTCAGGCATCAATCACTCAGATGTTTCTGATTCATCGAGTAACCCAAGGAATTCCTGCTCATCCAGAATCACCACACCGAGAGAAACTGCCTTGTCATATTTGCTGCCGGCACCACTGCCGGCCAGCAGATGAGTAGTTTTTCCGGAAACCGATCCGGTTACAGTACCACCGCGCTGCTCGATTTCCCGAACCGCCATGGACCGTGGATTGAAGTTCTCGAAACTTCCGGTTACACACCAGACCTGACCCTCAAAAGGACCTTGAGCATCAGCAGTCTCAGTCTGAGGATCCTCGCTGAACTGCAGACCAGCGTCACGTAAACGCTGTATCAGCAGCCTGAGTGAAGAGTCCTTAAGCTGCTCTACGACAGTCTTCGCTGTACGCTCTCCAATACCATGGATCTGCGATAATTCTGCTGATCTGTTTTCATCAGCTATTCTGTAAAGATCATCGATACTGTGATATCCCGCATCGCAGAGAATCTGTGTCAACTTCGGACCGATTTCCGGTATTCCGAGGCTTGGCAGAACCTGTCGATATGGAGCTTCAAGGCTGCGCCTGATGCTATCCTTGAGCTGGCTGATTTTTTTATCACCAAAGCCGGGTTCATTCTGTAGTTGATTATAATCTACTACATACAAGTCTGAAATGTCGCGCACAAATCCCAGCCGAATCAGTGTATCCAGTGTCTCGCTTCCTAGCCCATCGATATCCATTTGCCCCCGGCTGGTGAAAAAGCGTAGTCTTCCGCGCTGTTGTTCGGGGCAATTTGCGGTATCAGGACAGAAATGATGTGCCCCTCGAAGTTCCAGAATAGAGCCGCATGAAGGACAGGTATCAGGAAATTCCCATACTGGATGTCCATCCCCTGATTTTTCAAGAACCTGCTCTACAGCCGGAATCACATCCCCTCTCTTGGAAACAGCGACGGTATCGCCGACGTTAAGCTCAAGACCTGTTATATATTCCTGATTATGCAAGGTGACATTCTGAACAGTTGATCCACCAATTTCCACCGCTTCTATTCGTGCGACCGGGGTGATCCTTCCTGTTCTGCCCACCTGGACATCAATCCCGAGCACCCGTGAAATCCCCTGTGGAGCGTCAAACTTCAAGGCAACAGCCCAGCGGGGATGATGGCCGGTATAACCGAGCTCCTCACGCTGACCGATTGCATCTATTTTAGCAACCAGACCGTCAATTTCATACGGCAGCTGCTGGCGCTGATCAATCTCCCGGGCAATATAGCTGGACAACATATCTTCAGAGCCAACCATCGATCCCGGAAACAATGCTGAGAACCGCTCTGTGAGTAATGTTTTCCCGGCAGCATTCTGATGTACCCAAACACAACGATCATTCACCGGGAAACCCATTTCATGCATTTTTATCAAGGCCTCATGATGACTGCGCACATTCTCCAGCCCGAAAATTTCATACGCAAAAAAACGCAAGGGAACCCTGGCAGCACCACTGCTCTTCACCCTGCGTATGGTTCCGGCAGCCAGGTTACGGGGATTGGCAAAGGGGGTTTCGAGGCTGCGATTCAGCTGCTCGAAATCATCTTTCTGAATATATACTTCGCCCCTGACAGCAAGTGAAGCAGTGTCAGTGATTCTTAGAGGTATAGAACGGATAGTCCGGATATTATGACTCACATCATTTCCGATTCTGCCGTTCCCCCTGGTCAGAGCCCGCTGAAGAACTCCGCCTTCATAGTACAGAACAATAGACACACCATCCATTTTTTCCTCGCAGATCAAGTCAGCTGGCTGGTCCCTGAACCTGGAAGCAATCCGTACATACCAGGACTGCAAGTCAGCGGCTGAATAGACCTTGTCCAGACTCAGAACAGGAAGGCTGTGCTCTACTTCAGGCAGCTCGTTGCTGAGATCTGAACCTACACGTTGTGAAGGAGAATCAGGCCTCTGTAGCTCCGGATGCTGCATTTCGAGACTGCGAAGGCGGTCAAAGAGCCTGTCATACTCAAGATCGGAAACAAGAGACCGCCCCTGCTGATAGTAGGCGCGGTCGTACTCATTAATCGATTTTACCAGTTCATCTATTTCCCGGATGATATCCTGCATATAGCCGCTCCCGGACGAGGAGACTATCTAGCCATACGGACAAAGGCATCAACATACCCCTTTGACCTGAGCCACAGCAATGCCCCGCCTTTTTCATCTTCATTTAATGGTCCGACAAATACCCTGAGCACAGGACTGCTGGCAGTTCCTGCCTGAGTAACGACTCGCGGGTAATGAGGACCAAGGCCGTCAACTGCAGCCTTCGCACCCGCCGGAGTTCCGTAGGCACCAATCTGCACATAATACTGCTGAGCATCAAGTGAGTCCACCAGGGGCAGATCCGCATCAGTAATTCTGCTGACCACAGGCTCTTCTGCAGGGGGCTCAGGCTCCATCGTCATCAAGACCTCAGGAACTTCAGGAACCTCAGGGGTTTCCGGGACGTCCAGAACATCCTTCACTTCCGGAGACGCAGCCGGCGCTCTCGGTTCGGCTGGTTCAAATACGAAACTCCTGGTTCCGTTCGGAGCTGGCTGTGGACTACTGGTTTCCGGTTCACCTTCCGGAACTGCTGACAGATCTGCTATTCGGGGTTCTTCCAGCTGGAACTCATCAAGGTCGGCGGCTACAGGCTGCAGCACAAGCCTTGGTTCTGCCTCTACCCTGTCACGCGGTGCCAGCTCAGCCAGATGCAGATCAGCTTTTACAGGACTACGGGAAGGAACTTCCGGTGGAGGAAGACGATCAGCGATATACTCAATACTGTCCTCACGCAATCTCGCAAGAGGAAGGTCAAGCACACCTGACCACTCTTCCGGTCTCAATCTCAGAAATGCAGAGTCAGGCACTGAAGCCTCCGGAGGCACCGCGCCGGGAAGGATACCGAAGTCATTCGCTCTCTCAGCAGCTTCCAGACGACTGACGACAGAAGGTCTCTCATCTGGATCAAACCTCCGTCTGTAAGCAGAGGATGGTCGATAAATAATCCCGTTGGTTCCGTTCATATCTTCATCGGGTACTTCGCGGACAAGACTGTCTTCTCTGGATATGTCCGATGATTCCACTGCAGGCAAAGGAGCATCTTCAAGCAGAAAACGCCGTTCATCATGCACAGGCTGAGGCCTCATCCAGTCGAGTTCCGGACCGGGTCGCAAGGAAGGCTCATCAAGCCTGACAACCGTATCGACTGTATCCTCGGGCTGTCTTATTTGAGGCAGTGTTGCGACTGGTTGTTCGACTGGCTCCACAGGCATGGCCGCTTCCGGCTCCGGCTCCGGCTCCGGCTTCGGTTCAGACTTCGGCTCCGGCTTCGGTTCCGGTTTCACTTCAGGCTCGGTCCTGAGCTCCGGTTCTTCCAGAGGTTCAGGTTCGGGCTCCGATATCCGCGGGCTCACCAGAAAACGTCCGGCATTTGGATCACCAAAACGTGCTGTCGGATTAATATCCGGATCAGGATGTGCAGGCAGATCCCGCAAGGGGCTGGAATCCGTCATTCCCGGCATTGTTACCGGAAGGGCACGGAGTCTAAGCATATCACCCGGAACTGCATCGAGACTAGCTGCTGTTTGAGGTGACATTCTGATAAAAATTCCGGGAAGATCGAGACGTCCGATAACAATCGCTCTTGCTGTTCTTCCACTCGATAAATCCCTGAGTTCTATTATGCTGTTTGGAGGAAAGGCATTTGTAGACACAAAAGAACCCTGAGTTGGGTACAATGCTGCATCACCGACAATAGCAGTTCCTTCCAGAAATCCTTCTGCATATATTCCATATGCTGCGATGAGTAGCATGCATCCAATGACTAAACTGCGTTTCATTTTTCTATCTCCCTCCAGGCGCTCACCAGGCATCCGCCACTTTATGTATTTCAGCATAGGAATTCTCAACCAATTCCCTGGCAATCCTGAGAGCCACATTACGGGCATCATTATTCTCATTTCCCAGATCTGTTCCTTGTATACTGCCTGAAAACAGAACACGGGGTTGCCGTACATCCGTTAGTGAGTACACAACCTCACTTTTCAGCAGCTCTCCTACAGGCGGGAGTTTGATCTGCACCAGATAATCTGCTCCATCCTGCCGGGCAAAGCGAACAGCCGCATATTCCATCATAGCGGGAAGACGTCCATCTGGATTACCAGCAGCAGCAAGAAAACCTTGAGGGACATCTGACCACACGATAAAACCGCGGTCAAAAAACTCCCCGATAACCGCATTTTCCACCATACCGCGGAGTTGATCGCCTGCGGCTTCCTGATCCACGGTCACCACGATCTGCTGGGAACCGGCATAAGCCCCTGATAAAATAAAAACAAGAATTAGTGGAAATCTGCGTATCGTTCTCATGTTCATAGATTCGGCACTTTTTTGGCATGACACAAGAGATTTTTATCCAGAAGAAGATTTTGCAATCAGCATAGGTAGTTTACAGTTCAACACAACCCTCGGTAAGCAGACACATTCCCTTGATTCTCTCTGCAGCTGCAAGAAAAAATCTTCGTCTCGGATGCGTGGCCCTGAAGCAGAGTGCGAGTTCCCTGCCAGCAGATCTGTCCGGTAATTCCTTGTAGCAGATGCCAGGATCATCATGATCGGGAACAGCGAACCTCGGAATCAGTGTAATACCGGAACCGAGGCGAACCATCTGTCTCAAGGTTTCTATGCTTGTTGCCCTGAAATTCCCGAATTCCCCGGCACCATAGCGCCTGCAGTAATCAAGGGCCTGATCTCTGAGGCAGTGTCCATCATCCAGCAGCAGCAGGGCCTGGGATCCCAGTTCAGATAATTGCTCTTCACCGATTCTCTGACCGGATGCCCAGATATGACCTGCAGGCAGGGCAAGTACGAAGGGCTCGTATACGAGCGGAATACACTCTATGCCCTGAGCGTCCAGCGGAAGGGAAAGAACCGCTGCATCAAGTTCTCCTTTCTGCAACAATGTTTCCAGGACGCTGGATTTTTCCTCAACCAGCAGAAATTGCGTTTCAGGAAATTCTTTCTTTAATTCAGGAGTTACGCGCGGAAAAAGCCAGGGACATAAGGTGGGAAAAGCTCCGAGCCTCAGCGGACCGGTAAAGGGATCCTGCTGCTCCCGGGACTTCTGTACTATGATATTGATATCAGCAAGAATATTCCGGCAGACGGGTAGAATTTCCTGACCGAACGCGCTGAGCTGTACAACTCTAGTGCTGCGGTCGAACAATGTCTGCCCGAGTTCCAGCTCGAGTTTCTTGAGTTGTCCGCTCAATGTCGGCTGACTGACACAACATTGTTCTGAGGCTTTTCCGAAATGAGCGAGATCGGCAACCGCCACAAAATATTCTATATCCCTCAGATTCATTTATCGCTCCTGACTATCAATAACATAGAAATAAACGATTAGGCAAGCTTTTTAAACTATGCTATGTTCCTCCCAACAATAAATAATGCATCGTAAGGAGTACCACATGCACACACTAATCAATTCACAACTACCCGAGTTTTCTGTCCAGGCTTATCAAAACGGGGAATTCCGGACCATAACCGACAAGGATCTCAGAGATTCATGGTCTATTCTGTTCTTCTATCCAGCAGACTTCACATTTGTCTGCCCAACCGAACTCGGAGACATGGCAGATCTATACCCACACTTCAGGGAAATGGGAGTTGAAATCTATTCCGTCAGCACAGACACCCATTTTGTCCATAAGGCATGGCATGATGCATCTGATACAATTAAAAAAATCGAGTACCCGATGCTCGCTGACCCGAGAGGAATACTTACCAGAGCATTCGGCGTACATATCGAGGAAGAAGGAATTGCATACCGCGGAACATTCCTCGTTTCTCCTGAAGGTAATATCAAGCTCTGTGAAATCCATGACAATGGAATCGGAAGAAACGCATCCGAACTCCTGAGAAAGGTGCAGGCGGCACAATTTATTGCTGCTAATCCGGATGAGGTCTGCCCTGCAAAATGGACACCGGGAGAAGAAACTCTGAAACCAGGTCTTGATCTCGTCGGCAAGATCTAAGCGGAGGTGAAATGTTAGACGCATCAATAGTTAATCAACTGAAATCGATCTATGCTCCGCTTGAGCACAGCATCGAATTAAATCAACTGGAATCAAAGCATCCGAAGCAGATGGAGTTGTCTCAGCTCCTTGACGATCTTGCGGACTGCAGCTCAAGCATTCATCGAAGCTCAGCAGACCATGAATCAGAAATTCCAGCATTCAGCATCGGTGTGAATGGAAAACACAGCGGAATATATTTCCGCTGTGTACCTGGCGGGCACGAATTCTCCAGTCTGGTATTGGCTGTTCTTAATGCTGGCGGGCTTGGAAAATGGCCGGATGAAGCCCTTAAATCACGGGTCCGGGCTTTACAGGGACCAATAGAAGTCACTACCTATATATCGCTTTCCTGTACAAATTGTCCGGATATTGTTCAAAGCCTGAATCAAATGGCTTTAATGCATGAGAATTTCCAGCATACCATTGTCGATGGCTCGCTTGTTCCTGACGAAATTAACGATCTGAAAATCCAGGGTGTTCCCGCTGTTTTTATCGGCGGTAAATTACTGCACTCGGGTCGAGCTGATTTCTCAACACTCCTTGACAAGCTGGAAATTGAATACGGCAGCAGCGAACCGGTCATCACTACTGATCATAAAACAGAATTTTATGATGTACTCATACTGGGAGGAGGTCCAGCCGGTGTATCGGCTGCCATTTATTCAGCCAGAAAAGGTTTGAAGACAGCAGTTATTGCACGAAAAATTGGTGGTCAGGTAAATGAAACACAGGCAATCGAGAACTTCATATCAATCCCACGGACTGTCGGGAAGGATCTCTCAGCATCGCTGCGGGAACATATGGATGAATACAGTATAGATATCCGGGAAAACCGGGATGCTGTATATGTGGAAGACCATGATGGCATCAAAACGGTACATGTAAAGGGAGGTGAAAGTTTTGCCGCTCCTTCACTCATAATAGCAAGCGGGGCTCAATGGAAAAAACTGAATATTCCCGGTGAATCAGACTACATTGGTCGCGGCGTTGCCTTTTGTCCGCATTGTGACGGTCCTTTCTACGTGGGTAAAGATGTAGCTGTTATAGGGGGAGGTAACTCAGGCATTGAGGCTGCTATAGATCTCGCAGGCATCTGTAAAAAAGTGACAGTCTTTGAATATGCAGAAAAACTGAATGCAGACAGCGTACTGCAGGAAGCTGCAGGCAGATTGAACAACATCGAAATAATCTGCAATGCACGCACCACAGAGCTTTCAGGCGACGGCAATAAACTCACCAGTATTCACTGGCAGGACCGAATCAGTCATGAACAACGGAGCCTGACACTAGATGGTGTCTTTGTTCAGATTGGACTGAATCCCAACAGCTCAATCGTTTCCGACCTTGTTGATCTGAATAAAAACGGTGAAATCATTATTGATGCATACTGCCGTAGTTCGGCCCCCGGTATCTATGCTGCCGGTGATGTCAGCAGCACTGCCTACAAACAGATCATCATTGCTGCGGGCGAGGGTGCGAAAGCTGCACTGGCCTCATTTGACGACAGAATCCGCTTAGGTGACAATGAAATCTCTGCTGCAGCTGCCGGAAATGAATCGGAAGCAGTATATTAATTGCATGAAAACAAACAATGACTGGAAACGGATTCTTGATCCACACACCTATCATATTACCCGGGAAAGCGGCACCGAAGCCCCTTTTTCGGGTATATACTGGAATCACTTCAAGGAAGGCCGTTACCTGTGTGCCTGCTGTAAGACTCCCCTGTTCTCCTCACAGCACAAGTTTTCTTCCTCCTGCGGCTGGCCCTCTTTTTCAGGAGAGCTTGAAGAAGCCGGAATAACACAACGCAGTGATAATTCTTTTGGAATGAAAAGAACAGAACTTGTATGCAGCAGCTGCGAGGCTCATCTTGGACATATTTTTAATGATGGGCCTCCTCCGCTCGGCTTACGCTATTGTATCAATTCAGCCTCGATTGTATTCGAGACTGATGAAGAACAGCAGCTACCCTGAACCTGTTCAAATAAGATCCTCTACCGGATCCGGAATAATCTCACCGCGGCTCTCTATTACACTGCGGTACCAGTGCCCGCTGGACTTAATGATCCGCTCCTGAGTGCAGAAATCAACATAAACCATCCCGAATCTGGAACTGTATCCCTCAGCCCATTCGAAATTATCCATGAGGCTCCACTGAAAGTATCCATTCACAGGAATTCCCTCCTCAACAGCCTTTCCGAGCCAGGATAAGTAACGGCTGATAAAATCAATTCTTCCTGGATCCGGGACAGTTCCATCAGTATGCTTCCAGTCCATTGAAGAGAGACCATTTTCGGATATTACCATCGGCAGCTTGTAACGTTCATGGAAAAATTTTGGAGTCCAGTACATAACAGCAGGGGTCACCGGCCACTTTATTGCCGTCTGTGCATGCCCCGGAGGCCGATCGATGCGCTGAGGCTCTGATGCATCATCGACAGCTGCAAGCTTGATACCGTTGTACAGATTAAGACCAAGCAGATCTATCGGGCGGCTTATCTGCTCCATATCATTCTGCCAGTTCAGGGGGAGATACTTTTCAAGCTCAGCAAGCCCTTCCGATGGGTAACTGCCTAGAACTACCGGATCAACATACCAGCTTATGGTCCACATACGATGAATGTCATGCAGCCTGAACAACTGATATCGGGCAGCCTCTACATCCTCGGGAGACTCGGTCTTCGGCATGACCCCCTGGCCTGTGGGAGCAAAACCGATCCTGGTCTCCTTTCCGCCAACAGATCGCAGAGCATCTACCGCCATACCGTGTGCACGGAGGGTATGATGAATAGCAGGTATTGTTATATCCAGCCCCGCCTGCAGCCCCGGAGCATGTATCCCGGAGAGATAGGATAAGGCTGTCATGCACTGTGGTTCATTGATTGTAAACCAGTTATGAACCCTGTCACCGATTTTTTCTCCAACAATACGGCAATAGTCAGCGAACATCGGAGCAATGTCCCGATTTGCCCATCCACCACGTAGCTGAAGCTCCCAGGGAAGATCCCAGTGATATAAAGTGCACCATGGATCGATTTCTGCAGCGAGCAGCTCATCAACCAACCTGTCGTAAAAGGCCAGACCGCGCTGTTCAATTTTTCCATTGCCGTCCGGCAGAATCCGCGGCCATGAAACAGAAAATCGATAGGCCTCAAGTCCCATCCCTTTCATTATCGCCACATCTTCTGCAAAACGGTTATAATGATCACAGGCAACATCACCATTATCATTTTCATATACCTTACCAGGCGTATTGCTGAACACATCCCAGATTGAGCGTCCCTTGCCATCCGTATTACATGCACCTTCTATCTGATAACTGGAGGTCGCAGCACCCCAGAAAAATTTCTGACCGAATTTCATATTAACCTTCCTGTCTGTAGGGCCGAATTGTACGTAAAAATATGCTCCGCCACAAGATTGACACAGTAGATTCAGGCTCATAGTATGCATTTCATGATGAAATCCTCAGGACCTGAATTACTGGCGCCTGCCGGGAGTCTACAATCCGCGTTATACGCATTCAGTGCAGGTGCTGATGCGGTATATTTCGGACTGAACCAGTTTTCTGCACGAGCCTCAGCAACAAACTTCAGCCGTGAAGATGCCAGAAGACTCAAATCATCTGCTCAAAAACAAAATCGACGCATCTATGCAGCGGTAAACACACTCATAATGGACAATGAAATTCCTGATCTGCTGGAAACAGCAGCATTCCTAGATTATCTCGAGGTTGATGCAGTCATTATTCAGGATTGGGGGGCAGCATCCTTACTGAGGTCCGAGTTTCCTCAGCTTGAGCTGCATGCATCTACACAAACGGCAATACACGATCTATCTGGACTTCAATGGGCTCATGAATGCGGTATATCCCGTTGTGTAATTCCGAGAGAGTTGTCAGCTGCTGAAATCGCCTACCTTATGCAAAATCTGCCAGGCCGTATGGAAATTGAAGCATTCATACACGGGGCTCAATGTTTCGGTTTTTCCGGTCTCTGCCTTGCATCCGGCATCCAGCTGAAGCGCTCGGCCAACAGAGGCGCCTGTGCCCAGATCTGCAGAACCTGGTTCATGGATAACAATGGCCGGCAGTTTTATCCCTTCAGCGCCAACGATAAATCAGCAGGAGACTTAATCCACGAAATAATCAGAACAGGCATTCACAGTCTGAAAATCGAAGGACGGATGAAAAGCCCACGGTATGTTCGTGATACAACGGCCTGGTACAGATCATTAATCGATTCCTGCATGCAGGACAGCACCAATATAATCCCCGAATCAGGAGAGAGCCTGAGAAGCATCTTTGCGAGAAACTGGACTCAGGGTTTCTGGAATAACAAACGGGGCAGCAACATGCTGAACCAGGAGTATCCAGGCGCTACAGGCAGCTATATCGGCAAGGTTACTGCCTCAGATTCCGACTCCTTCATTCTGAAGCTGAACCCGGCATCACCAAAACCAGAAATCCGTGACGGCCTCCTGTTCGAATCAGGTGGCGAATGGATTCAGACCGGTGTCACCAGCACAAAGCCCATAACGAACTCCGGCCCTGCGAATCACGGAATGATCAGAATAACCGTCAAACGCGGTTCTGCTTCAGTTTTACCTGCAATCGGCAGCCCTATCCATCTCGTCTCCCGGCATAACTCCCTGCTGCCCGAGATCAAATCCGCATCAATACCACTCTGGCGGAAACAGATCGAGCTGAAAATAAAGGTAAATAACCATGGGATTCAAATGGCATGTCCCTGGAATACTGCATTCGTAGAGACAAGCAGCGATACAGCAAAGAATCCGGATGGGCTTAGACAGCAGCTGCAGAAGATATTTTCATTCCAGGGAGAATACTTTGATTTTCTCTGCAGCTCTGTAGACGGCAGTGCCGATCTCTTCATTCCATCATCTAACCTGAAGCAGATACGCCGTTCATGGGCAGGCACAACTGAAGAAGCTTACTGGAAAAAGAAGCAGATTCATCCCCATAAAGCTCCGATAGACTATACGCCGGGAGAAATGCCCCGAATCATACCAGCGAGAAAAGACCTGCAAGTAGATGGACTGCCTTTCTATCTTCCGGGAACAGAACTCAAGCCATGGATAGAACGGTCTGAAGAGCTGGGACTGGAAGAGGTCTGGATTCCGGTATTTCCTCTCACTCCCGGAAGCAAATCGGACCTTGAAGAAATCGCAGCTCAGACAAACAGCCGCAAACTTATTCTTGGAATAAATAACCCTGGCGCAGCCTGGCAAAGCATTAAAACAGCGGCCTCGAATCCCGGGCTACGATTCTTTGGTGATTACGGTCTGTACAACTCGAACAGCTATTCAGACAGATTCTACAGCAGCAGAATACCTTCGTATTTATTCAGTCTTCCCTGGCTCGAAAACCCTGTGGAGGAACATGGCAATATTAAAAAATCGCCCATGGATCTCACGGGATTCACACCTCCCCTATTCATCTCCAGAATCTGCCTCAGACGTACTTTTCAGCATGATTCCTGCGGGAACTGCCCCTACAGGATTACCGGAGCCGATAATCAACAGACATGGGAAACACGATTGACCCAGAATAAATTCAGCTATCGAGTTGTCTGCAAAAACTGCTGGACCTTCGTATTCCAGGAATAATGAGCTATTATTCGGCCAGAGGAAGAAACAGGGAATGCCGCTCAGCATGCCAGACATTACGTGTTTTGTGACCGTCTCCATCGACATCTTCAACAAGAAGTACTTCGCCCGCTACAAAGCGCCTGGTTTCACCGCTGCTGACAGTTATTTCTATCTCACCGTCGAGCAGGATTATAAACTGTCTGCATGGAGCATTATGATAATCCCAGTTATATCCGGCATCATTAGAGCGGAACTGTAAACCTGTGACAGGATAGATCCGTGAGAGGTGACCTATAACCCCCTTGTCTTCCAGAGCAAGATCGACTTTTTCAAAATAACTGCGGCCATCCGTCCCGCTGTATACGCGCGTATAATACATAGCTATAACATACTTACAGAAGACACATTCAGGCAATCCAACTGTCTGCCCGGCAGAAATACAGGGATACAGGAATTCTTCTTGACAGCCTGCTACAGCTTAACCTAAGCTGTAATGAAAGGCGGACCCGCCTGCTGTATGAAAAAGCTTCCTCAAGGAGCCATCTGAATGTCAGACCTTAGCAGGATAATCGTTCAGGACAAGATTATCGATTTATCAGAAACCGATCACCTTACTGTACTGCAGCAGCTTATCCGCACTGCAATGCCATATGCATCGGCAGATGTCCAGTTTCATGCCCTCGAAGAAATTCGGTCAAAAAGCAGCTCCAAGGAAATAAACCTGGGCAAAGGCTTCGCCTTGAGCCATGCCCGGATAGATGGAATATCATCAATCGAAATATCCCTGGGACTATTCGGCAGAGAGACAGGTTACCTGAAAGGTGAACCTGTCCATAGCGTTTTCTGCATTATTATTCCTACTGACCAGTCCCGGAGCTATCTGACCATCATGTCCCGACTCTCTCGTTTTCTGCTTCAGGACGGAATTGATGCAATATTCCTTGCCGGAAATCATGAATCCATTCTGGAATCAATACGCACATTTGATTCGACCTGAATGTAGAAAATTTATTCTTCAAGCATTAATCCTGAAAAACCTTTAGATATACAGTAGCTTACATTGATATAGAATACAGGTCAGGAGGAACAATGCCCGTATCAGCAGCACTACAATATCATCAAGGCCCCGGCAGGCCGGGCAAAACTGGAATTCATGTTACCAAGGAATGCAGTACAGCAGAACAACTTGCATTGGCATACAGTCCAGGTGTTGCAGAACCAGTAATGGCTATTGCCGAATCACCTGAAGCGGCTGCTTTGTATACCAATCGAAGCAACCTTGTCGCAGTTGTAAGCAACGGGAGTGCAATTCTTGGGCTTGGCAATCTTGGCGCTTTGGCCAGCAAACCTGTCATGGAAGGCAAAGCAGTCCTCTTCAAGAAATTCGCCGACATAGATGTCTTTGACATTGAACTCAATACTCAGGATCCCGAGGAAATCATCCGTACTGTAGAGCTTATGGAGCCTACATTCGGAGGTATAAACCTTGAGGACATAAAGGCTCCTGAATGCTTCTATATCGAACAGGAACTGAAAAAACGCTGCCGAATTCCTGTTTTTCATGATGATCAGCATGGTACAGCCATCATTACTGCTGCGGGAATTATCAATGCCCTGATTATTAATGGGAAAAAAATCAAAACAGTCCGTATTGTAATCAATGGTGCGGGGGCAGCCGCTGTCGCATGTGCAAGGATTCTCTTCTCGATAGGCTTGCCAGAAGAGAATCTGCTGATGCTGGATACCAAGGGAGTTATCCATGCCGGCCGGAATGACCTGAGTGAAATAAAGCAGGAATTTGCACGTAATACAGATGCCCGAAGCCTTGCTGATGCAATTGCAGGCTCAGATATTTTCATAGGGCTTTCAGTTGCAGATATTGTTAATAGAGATATGCTGCAGAGCATGTCTGAGAAGCCAATTGTATTTGCCATGGCCAATCCAAACCCGGAAATAGCCTACCCTGCAGCAATAAAAATCCGGAATGATATCATCATGGCAACAGGGCGCAGCGACTATCCCAACCAGATCAATAATGTACTTGGATTTCCCTTTATCTTTCGCGGAGCACTGGATGTACAGGCAAGTGCAATAACCGAGAACATGAAACTGGCTGCTGTATACGCCCTGGCGGAACTGGCACAGGAACCTGTGCCAGAAAGTGTGTCCCGAGCCTACATGGGAAAGCAATTCAGTTTCGGAACTGAATACCTCGTACCGAAACCCTTTGACCCGAGGGTAATGGAATGGGTCTCCACAGCTGTTGCAATAGCTGCTGTAAATGATGGAGTAGCCGGTAAGCCCAGAAACGATTGGGATGCCTACCGGCAGGAACTTCGTGCACTCTCAGAGCGAATCCACGCCTGAGTACAGCAGGCAGTATCTGCCTGCTAAACAGAGTTTCTACTTGCGTTAACACCAATTGCGAGGGCTTTTACAACAAGCTTTTCCAGTTTCCTTATGCTCTCCTCCTGACCTTCCCGTTCACGCAGATCACGAACCATCTGCAGAGCATACTGCTGGATTACCAGACTGGGTAAAATCATTTTTTCACGCATTCCAATTGAAGCTCTGATGACCGGATCTGTATCCAACAGATTTCCCTGACCGCTTATTTCAATAAGCAGCTCGCGGGTGAGTTCAGCTTCACGCCGCAGATCCTTCCAGAACTGTCCGAATTCCCTGTCCTTGCCATGATACGCGGTGAGGTCAAAGTTTGCCTTTGTAAGACTCTGCATTGAATTTTCCACAATTGCACGAAAGAAAAGATTGCCTGCACATAGATGCTTGAGATCACTCAATCTTCCCTCGTCTGCCAGCTCTCTCAGCGCGGTGCCAAAACCATAATAACCAGGTACATTCAGCTTGCTCTGACTCCAACCGCCTACAAACGGGATTGCCCGCAAATCATCCAGAGACAATGAACTGGCGGAACCACGCTTGACTGGCCGGCTGCCGATATTCGTTTTGCCGTAATAGGTGAGCGGGGTCATGAGTTCCAGATACTTAACAAACAAAGGGTTATCCCTAAGCTTCTGATACGCAGCATAGGCACGTTTACTGAGTTCGTCCAGCAATTCTCGGTCAGATGCTGACAGTTGCATGTAATCAGTAACAAACAGATTATTTTCTATACCTGCAGAAAAGATTTGCTCCAGGTTATAACGCGCAGCATCCTCGGTTCCGTACATGGAGCTGATTGTCTGACCTTGTATTGTGACCTGAATAGATGATGAATCGATTTCCCGACCCAGAGATCGATAGAACTTATGTGTATTTCCACCGCCACGGGCAGGTGGACCACCCCGGCCATCAAAAAAAGCAACACGTATCCCCTGCCGGCCGGCAAGATCGGTCAATCTTTCCTTGGCCCGATAGATTTCCCAGTTCGCAGTAACATAACCGCCATCCTTGGTCCCATCGGAAAAGCCCAGCATTATGGTCTGGGTAGCATCGTGCATCTCGAGGTGACTTCGGTATGCAGGCATAGAATACAGCTTCTGCATAATCGACTCGGCATTGTGTAGATCATCTACGGTCTCGAATAGCGGAACTACATGAAGAGGCGATTCACTGAAGCCCATCCCTGCCAGCTTTCCAATGACAAGCACTTCAAGCACATGACAAGCTGACTGAGTATTACTGATTATATAGCGATGCGCCCCTGCTGCCCCGTTTAGCTTCTGAATCTTCCTGATCGCTCCAATTGACTCCACAACATCTGCGGCTACGGGATCAGATTCCTGAAGTGAATCAATTGTCTGCGAAAGGATATTACGGTAGTGCTCCGATTTTTCAGCAGTGTTTATTTCATCGATCAGCTCTTCCAGTATTTCACAGCGTTCTGAAGAGTTCAAAGCTGAATACTCAATGCCAGCCCTGAGTTTCGGCAACAGGCAGTTGAGGGTCCGTTCATGTACCCTGCTATCCTGGCGGACATCGAGAGATGCAAAGTGAAATCCAAAGCACTGAACCTTGTAGATGAGCGCTGATACCTTATCTGCAAACAAACCTCTATGGTCTTCCGTGACTCTCCGGTATATCTTCTGAAGATCCTGCAGAAAATCGTCTGGGACGGTATATGCATCTGCCTCCATGTTGACGCAGCTGGTAGCAGCCTCGAGTCTCAGCTGAATTAAATCCATATCTGACTTGAGGCTTCCGAAAGTAAGCCTCCTTCTGAGCTCAAGAAAATCACGCAGGTAGAGTTTCAGAATAGAGCTGCGCAATAAATCCGCAACCTGCATGGTAAGATCAGCAGTGACAAAGGGATTCCCATCTCTATCTCCCCCGGGCCAGAATCCAAGCAGAAGCTTACCGGGATAATCAAGAGTGTCTACGGTATCAATATCCAGGGCATCAATCATCTTCTGGTGAATTTTTGGAATTACACTGTACATGACGTTTTCCAGAATCCACATCAGGCTTTTAGCCTCATCAAGCGGACTCGGCTTTTCCGCATTCTTGAAGCGGGTCTGTGCAAGCTGAAGAAGATAATCATGCACATTACGGATTTCGTTCGCGCCGACACTTTCTGCTATATCATTAAGTATACTTAATACTTCATCTGTATAAAATTGAGTAGGATGAGCTGTCAGAACAATCCGGACTGCGTAGCTTTCGAGAAATTTCTTGTAATCGGTGATCCTGCCTTTTCTTTCAATCCTGTTGACCATATCCTGCAGTGTCCCGGAACCCTGCATTTCATGAATGCCAGCGAACCCGGCATCCTCAAGGCTGTCAAATAACACAACCTGTCGTTCGATCAAGCGAAGCAGTGAAAACAGCTGCTCGATATGATTATCTGTATCCACAGTGCTGACCGTCTGTACTGACTCCCTGACAATCTCGGCAGGAGTCAAGCCGCGGGACAGACCATCAGCGCAAGCAGCGGAAAACAAGGGTAGCAGCATACCTGACTCCTGGACTTCAGAAAAAGGCATATTCATAAGGAGACCATTGTATAACTGGAACTTCATAGCAACATTTTCATGGAAGGCTTCAATTCTGTTCATGGCCGCAGTATACCCACATTGAAGGGCTGTTTCCAGTATAAGCCGACAAAATTACTCAAAGCGAATATCATCAATATACCAGTCATGTTCACTGGAATTTCTCACCCGTATCTTTAATATGTAGTCCTCGGCCTTGCTCCCTTCGGGACTGCTCCAGTTAACATCGGAAAGAGACAGCTCTACCCGGGTCCAATCCTGAATGCTTATACACAGATCAGAAAATACTCCTCCGGTTGAAGGCTGCTGCAGACTATATGTATACCCTTCTACTATTCCATTTAAATCATAATAATTGGCAGAAGAACCGCCTCCTGCCAACTGAAACCGTAGTCCCGGTGCTGATCCGAGCACCTGTCCCTTGAACCAGAATGAAAGAACTTCAGCATCTGCCGGATCATTGAATTTCTCGCCTGATAGAGGAATTGTAACGGTTGTATTTCCTGTGCCGCTGAAGCTTCGCTGAAAATGCAGACTCTGTCCGCCGCTGAAGGAATCCTGACTGCTGATCGAAACCCCGCCGCCAATCTCCATATTCCAGTCAGCAGTCATATCACTACCGGGATATGCGGGCATACTGTTTTGAGGATCCGCGGGAACTTTTACGCTGCCTGCAAATAGCTCCGCCACAGGTTCGCCGCCAGAAAATGCATAAATGAAAAAAGGATACGATCCCGGATGATCAAATATTCCAGACATTTGACCTGAATAGTACCCATTGCCTTCGGCATCCAGAGTAAACAGGAATGAATCAGAATCATGCAGCTCCAGTCCCTCACAGGAAGCCCCACCAAGGGCAGCAGAAGAAACCCTGATACTCACATCAACATTCTGGCCAATGCTGCTTTTGTCAGGCAACAGCTCAGCATTATAGAGGACAACACCAGTGTATTCAGGTAACACCTCAAGCAAACTGAACGCACTACCTCCCCTGCTATCACCGAGAGCGAGAAGATCCAGCCTGTGATATCCTGGCGATAACCCTGCCGAAAAACTGAATTCCACCCCGGATCCTTGTTCGATTCCATTCACGTACCAGCGATACATAATGTCTTCATCTATTTCGACGTCCGACCATGCCTCAAACAGTAAAGGAAGATTTACGGGAAATCTAATAAGAGGAGAATGTATCTCAACCTGAAGGGGCTGTAAGCGTCCTGCGTCGATAAAAATGGATAGAACTTCACGCACAATACCAAAATGCGGATCATAGCTCAGTACAACATTCGTGGTCATGCCGGATACTATCCACAGGCTGTATGTACAGTGGCCGTACTCAACTGAGGCATCATCGACAAACCAGGCCGACAGCACATAGTACCCGGCATTCAGTTCATGCTCCACAGAAAATACCCCGGGTTCAATCACATCAAAATCAAGTTGAATCTCATAACTGTCAAACATATGTGAAAGCAAAGCAGAAGGCAGGAGTCCTGAGCCATCATCATCAAAAACAAACTGCAACTGAAGTAAGCCTATACCATCCGGGGGCACGAGCTGCAAGACCAGTTCAGCATGCTTTCCTGCATACAGCTCGGCAGTTCCTGATGCCCTGCCAATTGACTGCCCCTGAGAGTTCTCTGCCTGCAGGCTGAATACCCAGAAACCGGTCTTGAGTTCGATTTCATTAATTCCGGCTTCGAATTCATAATAACGCTGTTCAAAATCAGGCCCTTCGGCAAACAGTCGGTATACAGTAATCTCATGGTCATAATCCGGCATGAGACTACGGCTGATATCGAGTTCTGTTGAATACTCCTGCTGAAATCGCAATGTGAGAACAGCTGTTGTCCGGCTGCCCTGGTCTGTGTAAAGACTACAACCAGAAATGAAAGATAATACGGTAAAAATAGCTATATACTTGTTCATGGAAATCCTCCTGTAGTTATATACAGCAGGTATTTTCATCAAGCTTGCACAGCGCAGTCTTTTATTGCTACATTTTATACAGAGGTAATTGCAAAATGTAATTTTGCAAATAGCTCTACAGGCAGCAAAAAAAAGACTGCCCGCAGAACGCGGACAGCCTTTTCTACCGGAGACGGGACTTGAACCCGTACAGCTGCAATAGCCGGGGGATTTTAAGTCCCCTGTGTCTACCAATTCCACCACTCCGGCAGAACATGGGAAGATTACCGCAAGCGGCGTTGAGGGTCAATATGTATACAGATACTCACTTTCATTACCTGGAAATGCTCAAAAAAGGATGGACGACAGACGATATCCGGACCCTGTTTTTGAATGGAGACATTCGCCATGCAATAGAAATTGGAATACATGGTCATACCGATTTCCCGGAACGAAAAGCAGCCCTTGGAGACATTCCTTCAATTGGCTTCACCATAGGATTTCACCCGTCACAGTGCGGAGCCGTTTCCCCGGTTGATGTCAGCGATCTCCTTGAAAAGCACCTGACCGATCCAGCTGTGGTTGCTGTAGGGGAATGCGGAATGGACTTCCATTGGGATTTCGGCTCGACAACAGATCAAAGCGAGCTTTTCGAAGCACAGGTCCTGCTGGCCAACAAGCATTCACTTCCAGTAATTGTACATAACAGAGATGCAACTGAACAGATACTGGAGTTACTTCAAGGCACAAGCCCTGAGGCAGGAGGCGTAATGCATTGCTTTGAGTCAGACAGGACTATAGCTGCTGCCTTCCTGGATCTTGGAATGCATATATCATTTGCCGGAAACCTGACCTTTAAAAGGAACAACGTACTCCGTGAAGTCTGCGCCTATATTCCTTCAGAACGATTGTTGCTGGAAACTGACAGCCCCTACCTGACACCAGAGCCATTTCGAGGAAAAGCAAATTCACCTGGGTTAATCAAGCACATTTATGAATGCGCGGCCGCCCAGAGGAAAACAAGTGTTGAAGAAATCTGTGATCTTGTGTACCGAAACAGTACAAAACTTTTCTTTAAAAAAACTGGTTGAATTAGCCCATAAGAGGAAGACATAGCTGTATACTGGTGCCCTTGCCTCTGCCGCTCTTGACGCTGATGCTCCCGCTATGAGCTTCTACTACAGACTTCACTATGACCATCCCCAGGCCTGTTCCACCTTTGGATGAGCGGGAAAAGAAGGGCTCGAACATGGAAGCCTGTGTTTCACTATCCATTCCAACCCCGGTATCCTTAAACTCTATATACAGGCTGGTATCATCATTCCAGGCAGAAATAGTGAGCTTCCCACCGGTGTCCAATGCTTTCCTGGCGTTCTCTGCCAGATTATACCAGACTCTCTGAATTCGCATAAGATCCAGCAGAACCGGTCTTGAGACCTCATTGCAGAAAATAAGTTCCTTACCGGATTCTATAAAATTTTTCTCGACACTGCCTCGAAGCCAGTCGAACAGATCCTTCATCTCGACCACAGAAAGGTCAAGACGAATCTCACCCCTTGAATAATCGAGAAATTCATTCGTTATACTATTTAAGCGCTGTATCTCATTCATGAGGGTTTTTGAGTAGGCACGAACCTGTTCGGCATCATCAGCATGCATCTCGATCAATTCTGTATAGCCCTTGATAATACTCAGAGGATTTCGTATATCATGCAGAATAAGTGAAGAGAACTTCCCCAGGTTGGATAACCTCTCACCCCTCAGTAATTCCTGATGCGCCCGCTTCAACTCGAAATTGGTAGTCTCAAGATCCTGATTACGTTTACGGAGATCACTTACAAATGATTCATTGGAGGTCCGCATCATTGCTGACATGCTGCGGATAATAGCCATTCCCATTTCGCAGTGCTGCTTGACAAGCTCAAGAAAGTCAGCCTTTTCTACATATAACAGGGTACTGTCAACCTGGGTAGCAACTGTTGCGGATCTCGGCTGATCATCGATAAGACCCATTTCGCCGAACAGATGTCCAGCACCATGTTCTCCGAGTAGATCGGGCTTGTCTGTATAATAATTTTTCCAGACTCCGACAGAACCACTGGCTACTATAAAAAACCGTTCTGCACGTGACTGCTCGGTAAAAATTACCGTTTCACGAGGGTAATGCGCTACCTGACACCTATCTGCCAATGCTTCAAGCTGAACTTCGGAGAGATCGTGGAAAAAATACACCTCTCGAAGCACTCGTAATTTGAACTCCACATGTATCTCCCAAAAAAAGAAAGACCCCGCAGAACGGCGGGGTCTATCAAGAAAGCATTCAGCTTACCAGGAATCCACCATATCATCAGGATCCCGAGACTCTTCTGCAAATAGATCCGTTACAACCCGGAGATCATCAAAATACACATAGTACGATCCATAAGTTTCCATCAATGCAGGCCGGATTACAAAGCCAAGTATCTGAATTCCCATCAAATCACTGTAATGAACATTCTGCTGAACTATATGAGTCGGAACAGCGGCTGTCAATTCCTTCCACCCGGAAAAATTAAGTCTTCCCATCGGGATTACAGCACGATTACCAAAATGGTCTGCAATAACCACACTGAGTTCATGATTAAAATTACGTCCGACAACCCACACACTTATTGTCTTGGCGATTCCGGGCACTACCAACGGCCGGTTTGCCAGAACAGAAATAGTTGTGTTGCCTCGACGAAAAAATTCAGCTTTTACACCAAGTACATATTCATCTGCCTCATCAATGCCTGCTGCCTCTTCACCTGGAAGAGGGCGTTTATCAGCAGGGCCTCCGGGAAAACGTCTATGGCTGATTAAGCCCTGATCGAGGGGCATGGATACCCTCCACAATCCTGGATCCTCGAATTTGGATATCGAGATCTCCTGAAGACTCTGCTGAGCAGTATCTGTTCCGAGACTCTCTGCATTGATTCCACCGGCGTTTACCTGGGCAAAAATACCAGCTGCGGTAAGCAGCATTACAAGCAGTATACCAATCCTTTTCATTCTTTTACTCCCACCTAGAAATTCGCGCCCTGGGCTTCATTCCACAGTTCCTGAACCCGATCGGGACGTGCCAGATCCTCACCATCAAATGGTGACTCGTAAAGGTCTGTCAGGACTGTGATATGATCAATAAAAATCTGGAAACCATCCACCTTTTCATTAGGACGGGTCCACATCATCAGCTTCACAAGCTCAAGCCCCTGAAGCTGCGGTGCATAGCGTACAGCTTGAGGAATATGAGTGGGAATGTGCACTTTGTGGTTTCTCCAGCCAATATAATTCAGATTGCCTACCGGTAGAGTATGTACAATCCCCCGCCAGTCACGCAGCTGCATTTCCATGTAATAATCATGGTTTGATCCCCATACCCAGACGTCAATCGTAGATGCACGGCCGGGAATTGGTATTCCACGAGCAACATCTTCGCCTTCATCATTAGCCTCAACAGGGATAAATTCCAGATAGTTATACCCCAAACGGTCAAACTGTGCGCGGGCGCCCAGAGAACGCAGGGTAACATTTTCCGGTTCCCTACCCCTGCCGTAAAGAGCATCAGGCCATGAATTTATATGACCAAACTGAGGAAATCCTTCAGTAATAAATTTACTTCCTTGCACAATCCAGCGGCTTTCGGCTGGATCGTTAAAATCCTCGAGCACCACACTGGCAATTCTTTGCGCAGTTACCGGGGCAGCCAGCATTATGCTGAAAACTACCAGGCAGAAAGAAAGCAGAACGCTTCGTTTCATCCTCTTCTCCTTTTAAAATAACATCGTCCAGGGTCAATCAGAAGTATAGGGCCTCATTTTTTCTTTGTCAAACGGAACACCGCCTACTTCACCTCTTTTGAGTATCGGCCGCCCCCCCTGAATTTCTTAAATCACTAAGTCGATTATTATTCAAATATAACACAGCATGTACACTTGAAGGAAGGTTATCTGACTGTAATTCTGAAAACAACATTTCAGCAGCAGCATACAGATCATTCTCAAGGCTCCCTGCTACCACTGGAAACATGGAAGTATCAGTACCAAGATTCTCAGTGATCAACGGCACATTATGCCTTACTGCAAAATCCAGGCTTTCTTTATTCCTGCTTCCAAGAAGACTGACAAGCAGGTGCGGCTGATCAGCAGCCAGGCTTTCGATTTTTTGCTGAACCAGATTGCGAGCCGGCAAGCCCGCATACTCCATTATACTTACTCCATTGTGAGATCCGAATCTATCCTGGATATAGGCAGCCTCATCGGCTCTTTCGCTGGTATTGGTCAGGACCAGAAAGGTAATTTTCAGATTCAGAGCTGAGTTATCAGCCAGAGGCATAAGCGCATCATGTAAATCCTCAAGCGCCTGCATACGACTGAAGGGAATCATAGCCATATTCTCAGGCAGGGAACCGGCTGCATGCTGCCCTGCGGACAGACCTAGTATGAAGAAGTTCTTCTCCGGATAATCAACAGCTGAAGTCCGACCGGCAGTATATAACAGCGGGCTGAGAATTACCTGATCAATTCTATTATTCCGAAGCAGAAGGTAGAGCTCGTCCTGCCATGGGTAGTCACCATCCAGCACCGCGACTCTGCTACGGGACACAGAGACATCTGTAAATTTCCCTGTATATAAGGGATCTATTACCAGCAGTGAATCAACCGAACAGGCAGCAAAGAAGACTATACCCAGGGCAATACTTAAAGCTCGAATCTTCATACCATCTCTTCTGTATCTACATGCAACTCATCCGCCACCTCACTATGGCTTTTTCCCGTCTGAAGCAGTATCAGGGCTACGATCACAAGCCCGATCAACAGCAGGCTGGCAACAGAACCGGTAATCCAGCGTTGATAGCGAAACAGGAGCTGAACACCTCCGGCTGCAAAGGCAAGCGCAGGAAAAAGCAACCAGATAATATGTCGGAATCTCCAGCATGTGTACACTTTCACGTACATCAGGGGTGGGATAATCCCCAGAAATAGCAGTAACAGCGGATAAATAAAAAGCTGGTAAGGCTGCCACAAGCCCTTGAATACAAGCGCATCTATCCAGGACACCGCCCAGAGAACAAGCCATTGCGCCCAAATCAAGGAAGGAATATGAACCGACTTTTTCCGGATTGCAGATCTAACAGCCGTCCATGCAAAAGGCAGCAGAAGAACAGGCAGCCAGTCTACAAGACTGTACACAAAAATGAGGGCACTTCCGGCATAGTCGATGGGGACAAGAAATTTCAATGGGACATATACAGCCAGAGAAAAACTTGTCAACCAGAAAATATAGCCGGCCTCGAGCCGTCCTTGAACATGCTGTGACGCTTTAATCCAGTGAAAAGCAAGGGCTGGCCAAACAATCGGCGCGAACAGGCGAAATATCAACATGTCATATATAATGACATAAACTCAATTCGCGTGCAATCAGTCTTGACACAAGACAAAGCTTTGATTCACTTTGGCACGGGGTTGTTATGCATCAAACAGAAATACAGACAGTAGAACCGCTAATCTTTTCATTTGGATCCAGTGGCTCCGGGGTTCTGCTTGATTCAGGAATTGATTTCGGGCCCATAGATATTGTGTATGAAACATACGGAGACCTGAACAAGAAAAAATCCAACGCCGTGCTTGTTTTCCATGCCTTCACAGGTTCAGCTCATGCCGCAGGCTACCACGGCGAACGCGGCAGAGCCCCTGGCTGGTGGCACCACATGATCGGTCCGGGAAAGGCAATCGATACCAACAAATTTTTCGTTATCTGTCCAAATGTGTTCGGCAGCTGTTACGGAAGCACCGGCCCCTCATCAATAAATCCTGAAACCGGCTCAGCCTATGCCCTTGATTTTCCGGTAATTACAGTTCACGACATGGTAAAAGTACAGAGACGACTGATCGATCATCTGGAAATTCAGTCTCTGCATGCTGTAATCGGCGGATCCATGGGCGGGATGCAGGCTCTAACCTGGAGCATTACCTACCCAGAAATGGTAAAATCGGCCATCATACTTGCCAGTACAGCACGTTCTACGACGCAGAGCATCGCATTCAACTCAGTCGGCAGAAGTGCAATTATGAATGATGCCGGTTGGCAGAGCGGGTATTACTATGACAAAGAAGATCAACCGCTGCGCGGCCTTTCGGTAGCCCGTATGATAGGCCACATAACCTACCTCTCGGATGAGTCCATGAGAATGAAATTCGGGCGACGGCTGCAGGAGAGCACCGGTTTCCGTTTTGATTTCGCTGAGCAATTTGCAGTGGAAAGCTATCTTTCATACCAGGGAGATAAATTTGTGAATCGCTTCGATGCAAATTCCTACATATATCTGACAAAAGCCATGGATTATTTTGATCTAACCGAACAATACGGCAGTCTGGAGGCTGCATTTCAGGCTGCCACTGCCCGGTACCTGGTCCTCTCCTTCACCTCTGACTGGTTATATCCGCCGGCTCAGTCAAAGGAAATGGTTTTTGCTATGATGAGAAATGATGTAGATGTTTCCTACACCAATCTGGACAGCCCCTATGGCCATGATGCCTTCCTTCTGGAAAATGAACGTCAAACGGCAATTATATCTTCATTCCTGGGAGAAATCAGATGAACGATCAAACACAGGCTTTTGGTAATTTTGACTACTCTCAGATAATCAGACTGGTTGAACCTGGATCGAGAGTACTTGACCTCGGATGTGGAGACGGAGAGTTACTGCTCCGCCTGAAAAAAGAAAGAAATGTAACAGGAACCGGTGTGGATATTGAGGAATCAATGATTCTTAAATGTATTCAGAGAGGCATCTCCGTATTCCAGGGGAACCTCGATGAAGGCCTGAAAGACTACAGCAATGGATCATATGATTATGTCATACTAAACAGAACCCTGCAGATGGTTTCCAACCCCGTCTTTCTCATACAGGAAATGATCAGGGTCGGCCGCAAGGTGATCGTGAATTTCCCGAATTTCGGCTATATAGTAAACCGCATACAGCTTGGTCTGCTGGGCAGGATGCCCGTTAATAAAAAACTACCCTATCAATGGCACGATACCCCGAATATCCACTTCTGTACCCGGAATGATTTCATCAATCTATGCCGGGAATCAGGTATCCGCATACTCAAGGAAATTGACTTGAGAAACGGAAAACCGATGATTCCAGTCAAACCAAATCTGTTTGCCACCGAGGTATGCTGCATGCTTGAAGGTCAGAGCATAGAATAGTCCCAATCTGCACAGTAGACACAGCCCCATACCTTTTGTTATAGTCGCTGGATAGTGACAATTATAGTACGCAAGCATTAGAAAGGAGGAAGCTTGGCTCCAAAAAACACACGGATCAATGAGATGATCCGAGTACGTGAAGTTCGATTGATAGATGAGCAGGGAGAACAGTCCGGAGTTATGACGACGGTTGACGCCCTGGCTTTAGCCCAGGAAAAAGGGCTCGATCTGGTAGAGGTTTCACCGAA